>NZ_JBIUYA010000025.1:0-98987 GCF_044744285.1 Pseudomonas sp. NPDC087336
ACTCAATAGCAGTCAGGCCGCCAACCTCGGACCGTTGCCCAGCCTCAATGAAAAATTGACCACCTTGGTGAGCAGTCTAGCCGAGCAATTAACCCTGGAGGCGCGCGAGGCCGTCGCTGACGAGCAAGAGCACCTCGCGCTGCAGCAGGCCAGCTATGCGCAGGCGCAGGCGCAACTACGCGAACGATTGGAGCAATCGCTCACCGCCATCACCCACCTCACCGGCGAGCTGGAACAGCAGCGGCAGCGCGAACGTGAGCTGCGCGAGCAATTAAAAGACAGTGAGGGGGAACGCCAACAATTACGACAGCTCGTGGCCGGCCAGCAACAAATCCTCGAAGAGCGGGCCCAGCAGCTGCAATCACTGGAGGACAAACATCAGCATGCCCGGAAGGGGCTCGAGCACTATCGACAGGAACAACTGACTCAACGCGGGCAAGAGCTGCGCCGGCACGACGAGCAGACCAATCAGTTACACCAGGAACTGCGGTCCTTGCAAAATGCGCAACTGGTCAAACAGGAGGAACTGGTCCAGGTGTACCGCGAGCAGGAACCCTTGCGCAACGAGCATCGGGTATTGCACGCACAGTTGCGTCAACAAACCCAGACCCTGCGCGATACCCAACAGGCCCACGACGCACTGGCGACAAAGCTGCAACAATTGCAGACCGAGTACGCCGTATTACGGGAACGGGTCAAACCGTACCTGCTTCAACACCGCGAAAACCGCCGGCAGTTGCGAGAGCAGGCACGCCAGATTGATACGTTACAAACTCTTCTGCGCCAATTGACGCCCCCGGCTAGGACCGGAGGTTCCGCTCGGAAGCCGGTGTCTACAAGATTGTTATCGAAAAATAGGTCGGCGCCTGAGATCAGGCGCATGCGGTGTTGTTACCGAGGCGGGTCCTGTGGCGTCCCTGTGAAAGCTCTGACCAGCAACACCGCTAAAACGCCACCCCCTCTGCGACCTGAATCAACATTTCTTCAACCAAACGAGTGCCCGGGCTGGTAGAGAGCAGTGCAATCGGATTTTCACCTGAAAAGCGCGCCTTGGATTTGCTCAGCCATCGCTGGGCTTTGTGGGTGTCCCCAAAGACTGCCCCGGCCATGGCCGTGATATGCGCAAGACGAAACAGCCGATCACTCTCAGCCACGCTTAGGCGCTGACCGTGAGTCAAGCGGGTTTTAAGGGTCTTGAGCGAAATGATTTGGTTGCACGCGTCGGGGTTGAATAGCCCCAAGTCGCAGAGCGTCTTAATACTCCCCGGCAAGAACCCCGCCTCGATCAACGCATGGATGTCCAGGTCAGAGGCATCGGTGGGAATAGGCAAAAACATCTCCAGCCGGATCCGGTAGGCCCGGTAAACATCATTGCGCATGACTTCAGCAAACATGGGTCGCCTTTTGGGTTTGGCATCGGGCTTAAAGCTTCGGCTATCTTCACTCAGTGTGAAGATGGGCTGCTCGGAAATCCATGGTGGTCACCCTTTCTAATGCTCAGACCGGGGTTCCTTGTAATTGGTAAACTTTTGCTGGCTGCCTAAGTGGGGTGAATTCAGGTCGATGTAGCCGTCCGGCTACCTGCCAGCAATCCGACCGGTTCCACGTCTCTACCCGCCGCCAGTGCGATGTCCAGGAATCGACTTGCACGGGTGCGCGCCCGGAGCGCTGCTTGGGCTTCGAGCTGAAACTGCTCAGCGAGGAGCCATTTGTTCGTTTTGACTTTGCGCTTACCTTTCATCACAGCTCTCGTAGTGAGTCACACATGTCTACGTCACGGCACGTTCGCGTAAAGGAACAGCTCGCTCTCATTCAGCACACGATTGGATACTTGAGGAGCCTGAGCATGGAGACGATCCTCCGAGTACCAGACATGGCGGGTTTTTTTTCTACGAAGATCGAGTTCTCCAAGCTTGTAGGTACCTGTCGCGGTTTTATAGACCACCGCTGATTCGTCAGCTTCGGCGCCTCTAAAACAGACAATTTGGATTACGTCCTCCAAGCTCCAAAATTGTCGACCGTTCACACTAGGTGGACACAGCATCTGAACGCCTTCGATGAGGACATCCTCCGCAAAATTCAGATAGTTCTGGAGCTCATACGCGCAACGGACAATCGCCGCTCGGTCTCGTTTGCCCGTTTGGATTGAGGTGATAGTTAGAAGAAAGCAAAAGCCTTCAACTTCACAGTGCGACCTTGCATGAACTGCGCGACTCCTGGGGTCAAGCACGTAAATCACTAGCTGCTCCGTTGCGAATGCGCTGGCTCCGCCTAAAGCGGTCTGGGTTTGGATCATGCCAGTGCTAGGCTTGTTCACCGCAGTGTCAATAAGACATGCGGTCCTTCTGGATGGTGCAGCGCTACGAAGAAAAGACATCAGCACCCCGCATATACATGTTATAGCTCCACGATGTGGGGTGTCAAAGCATGGCCTGATTGCTCTTTTGCAGCTGCACGGAAGAGCAATGGGATATCTGGAAGCTCTTGGGCAGACTCTAAGAGAAATTCGAGTGGATGCTGGACTCAAACGGGAGGACTGTTCGAGGGCGCTGAGCCGTGAGTATCTCGCCAGCGTAGAGCGGGGCCGGCAAAGCATTTCGATGGCGAAGTTTCGTTCACTGTGCGAATGCTTGGGCGTAACGCCGAGCATCGTGCTTTTTACGGTAGAGGCCCGTTTGGCATCGTTGAGCTTAGGGGAGTATCAGGCACGACAAAGTAGCGAGCTTGATGAATATCTCAAGGCTGGAAAATTACGCAGCGAAATTGGTGCAGGAGCCATTCAAGGGGTCCGAGGAAAACGAGCTGAGAACAATCGCAACGCCATACAGAAACTCCAATCCGAAGGGCTCAGCAAAATAGAGATATCTCGTAAGCTAGGCGTTGGAACAACGACGGTGGACCGACATTGGCGTAAAACGAACGTTGGCCATGACACGGACTGAAAGTATCCCTTTCAAATCAGTTCACCGCGCAGGTGGACCGGTTTCAGGACAATACCACCGTCAATAATCTCGATTGTAAGCTCGTCATCAAGGACCAAACCCAAGCTCGTTAGCAGTTCTGGTGGTAGGCTAACGATCATTTCGCCACTTCCATCTGCGGAATCATGGCTTTTGACTGTCCAGCTCTGGGAATCACTCATGGATCTCACTCATAGTGCATGGTTGGGGCAGTTCTTTATGCTCGCATTTTTTTATTGCCGATCAAGGTGGGGATCGCGAATGGCCGACTTTCTGTCTTTGATCAACCACGGCGTTGGGTAGATCAGAGAAATGACCGTTGAGACGGCGCCCGAAGAAAGCTGCAACACAGTGAGCGGAACTGGATGGAGTTAACCGGCGCACCACCGCCTCTTGCGGGGGACGTTGGCGAGTCTGCAGACAATGAAAGGTATCCCAAAGTCAGCAGGTTGGTAGAAATGTTCAATGCGCAGGCCTTGACAGCCGACCCTCAAGGCACCTGACTACCGAATTTTAGTGCGCTCACGATCAATGTCGGGAAGCGGTGCCGTTAATTGAGACTCTTTAAGCCCATGTCGATAGCCGTTGTACTGAATCACGACAAACTGCTCGAGCAACAATTGATTTTGCCTTTTTAGATCCGCTACTTCCGCCTCCAGCCTCCGGATACGCTGCGAAGCAATGACCAAGCTAGCAGGTTTTGAGTAAACCGGTTGGGCATCACGCGCCTCTTTCTTGCGGCTGGTGTAAGCGGACAAAATGGCCGCATGACTGCTCAAGGATTGCCGTGTGGGGCGTTTCCCCACCAGTGGCGCGACACCATCACATATTTTTTCCCAGTTCAGGAGTGCCACTTCCAGGCCATAAATAAAATTGACGATCGCTTTAAGATCTGACGCTGTTAAATGTTTAGCCATGATTTATGCCTTCAAGATTAATTTATTGGAAGCACTCGACAATGCCCGCTGGATATGACTAAAGTCACTGCCGGCCAAGCGCACCAACGCCCCATCAGGTAGTTGCTCATTGGACAGATGACCAATCAATTCCTCTAAATGCGTGATGGTCTTTTGATGATGGCTGATCCAACGATCGCTGCCCACCGCCGGCTCTTCAGCCTCCTCAACAGCAAGGGCTAACACCGTCTTCATCCGGCTCAATCGGAGCTTGAGGCGATCTAACTTTGCCTGATCGCCTTTAACGCAAATCTGTTCCGTGCAGTTTATGCAGTCCCGATACTTGACGCAGGGCATGATCACAAAGTCGTGAACACAAAACCCATACTCGGTCACATGTACCGCGGGAATCCGGTTACTGAAAAATTGCTCCGCTGTCACCGGCAAATTATTCGAAGTTACAACTTCAACAGAAGGCGGCGGATTGGCTGATTGCAATTGACCACGTATATCAGCAATGATTTCGGCATCGGTTAGATGGTTATAGACACGATTTTGCGTAGGGTTCGCACGCCCGGACCACTTAGCGATTTCATCCTGAGACATTCCCCCACGATTGGCGATCGTGTTCAAAAGATGTCGAGGTTGGTGGGTCTTTAATTTTAATGGCTGCCCATCACGCCCAGCATACCCATATCGATCAAAGATACTTTGATGTCCTTCCAATTTCACAGGTCCCAAATCGTATAAAAAAAACTCCAGACGCCGAACCTGCAACTCTACTGGATTTGTTCCCCTATGCACGTCAACTTGATTCTTCAGCGTACAAAACAATGCCTCACTAAAGCGGATTTTTTTTCCTTTATCGAGCCAGGGGAAATCTTTCGGCAGCCGTGACATCACGTAGGCCCAAAGTGATCTCAAGGTATGAGCCCCGTTTTTAGTGGATAACCCACGACCAAATAAACTCGGCGCTGCGCCTTTCGAATGCGTTTGATTGAAACCTAAAGCCCTCGCTGCTTGCACGACAGTCAAAGGCTGATCTTCGTCCACATCAGGACACATGTCATGCCGATAAAATTCATGCGGGTGGTTTTCGATCCACTCGGCCAAACGGCGTCCAGGTTCAGTAAGTTCTCTGATTCTATTGAACGCAGTTTTCGCGATCTCAACCATGGTCTCCGGAATCCATTTGATATCACCTTCGAAGTTTTTCGCGGAAAAAAAACGCCAACCGTACGGTATTGAATCACCCTCTTTCCACTCAAGGCCCAAGTCTTCGGGTCCGACTTCGGCAGTAATTGGTAGAGCAAGGATTTCCGAACCACGGGACGGTGCACACAACAGCATGGCCACAAAGGACGTGGTCGTAATGTCACGTGGTGACTGCGGGTTGCCAGCAAAAATTTCCGCCAGCGCGTTCAGCACGGCGTCCTCTGGAAGTGAATTCTGACGGTGGATATTGCCGTCTTCTCCGAGCTGAATATTATTGTGCTCGAGACTCGGCAGCGGACTACGCCAATCTTTGAGATTGTCTTTGGCCAATCCTCGTGAGGACAGAAATTCCGCAAGTTGCTCAAGAACAGTTCCACAAGAGTACGCGCTCGTAAGACTGTAGTGTTTTCTCGCAATAGCGGCAGCCTCGTCCAATACACGGATACTGCACCGCCAGATTTCAGCGGTTCCATTAATCGCTAATAAAGCCCTCTCCACTACGCGGAGTGCCATCATTTCAAACTGGTATTTTATTTTGGGGTTGTGTGCTTGCTTGTAGCTAATCCATGACTTGGCAAAATCAATATAATCATCCGAGAGTCGACACTCGTAAATATTGACCGATTTAGGAGGAGTTCCCAACTTCGAGAAGCCGATCCCTGGCCAACGCAAGGATGTCCACTCTTCGCTTGAGCCTGGGTAGTGCGACCGACAGAGTTCAACAAAATCGGTGACGTTCTGTCGTGCAGTCAAAGGGCTACGCGCAGAGAAATGAAAGATCTCAGTCATGGGATGTTCCCTCGCCAGCGCCACGTAATTGTTCTTTGCGGTTCACACAAGCCTGAATGACTTCGGCAACCGCCACGATCGTACGGTCCAGGACAGCCGCTATCGCCGGGTCTGCAGTGGTTCGTGCCACCTCATCCCTTTCTTCAATCAACCGCACGTAAATCAAGTGGTGTGGCCCCTCGAGCCAAGGCTGGAAATGAGGGCAGGTGTAACAGGGAATGGGGACGTTGGCACCACAAGCACCGCCATGACCGCACGTCCCGGTGCCTTTCCCAGCGAAGTCACGGATATCACTGCCCGGTATGTTGCCGCGACGGGCCTGTTCTTTGGTATCCACCAGCATACCGGCGAACGCCCGCGCGTACGGCGCCAGTTGATGCCCCACCGCCGCGTCAATTCGGGCAGCGTGCTCCGGGACATTCAAGGTGTAGACATGGGCGTTTTGCGTGTCGGATTGATCGAGCAACTCTGCAATCACCAGTACGCCGTAACCTTCACGCGCAGCACGACACCCCAAGGTGTATCGCAGGCGCCTGGCGTTAATATGCAACATTTCGCCCGTGCGCTCAGAATGTATATTTGCCACCTTGACTGCACGCTTCAATAATTGAGAAACCCTGCTGGCGTGCATGTGGAAAAAATCACCCAAATTCAGGCGATCAAACTCATTCAGCGCGACCTTTTCTGCCAGCGCTTGCGGATTAAAAAATAGAGGCAATTCCCGCCGGCTGTCTTCGGACAGATCGCTACACAAATACTGCTTAAAGACGTTTATTGAAAATTCCTTCTGGACTTCTAATGCACCCCAGAGCTCCTGGGTAATTTCCAGCTCTCGAAAACTGCTCCTGAACGCCCCACCCTGTTTGGCCCGCGGCAGATTGACAATATAATGACTGAAACCATCCGTTCCCGGCCGATCGTAAAGATCCTTTAACTTCAAGGAAGTTAGCTGTATCGGACGGCGGGCGCTGGCGGCTGCCAACATTAGCAGCGAGGTTTCCGTGACATTTAAACTCCCAGCTTCGTACGCCAGCACGGTTTTCTCAAGCAAGCCTTGAAGTTCGAAATCTGATAGCGGCCCCTCTTCAAGGTCCAGACGCTTTACCGCATCGCCTTTAATATTGCCTTTTATGCGCCAAGCATCCAACATGTCAACGACATCGTGATCAATTCCCGCATTTCCGAGTGCTCGCCATCTGGTAAATAGCGCTCTTACCGGCAGCAAATAGTATTCACGATCAGTGCCTAAATACTCACGATACGCAATAGTTTTTTTTGTATCTATCGCAGGCTCCATGCCGAAACGAAGAAAATAAACGTAATACCAATGTAAATTGGATACATAATTCGCGGACGAATCAGCAGCAAACGCTGCAAGAGTCGAAACATACCCTTTAAATACATCGCTTGAAACTAGCTGTTCAATTACCTCAAAGTCAATTAAAACGTCTCTACTTAATCTCCAACGGGCATCATTAACATTTAGATGTTTTCCATCGAGCGAAATAAACGAGCCAGTCTTGAGCTCAGCGCCTTGTGACTTACGGCTCTGACTAGTCATGATCATCTTGACCTTTACGTGCAGATCGCTGGAGATCCAAACTTGCCTTACGCGCTTTCTCAACGATGAACCGCCGATTGTAGCGAGCCGCGGTGCCTGAACCGGGTTGCCAACCCATCAGCTGCGAGCGCATGGCTTCCTGCTTGGCTTCGCTCACTGGTGGTACTTGCTTGTCCATTGTTTCCGAAAAGCGGCCGTTCCACGAATGGCGCAATCGATGACCGGTTACCTGGCGCAGTAGCAATGAAGATTGCTGAAGCGTTGCCCACATCTTGTTGTAACTGGAAATCGACAGCGCCTGGCCACAAGTCGGTCCTGCCTTGCAGGTGACAAACAGGTAGGACGTTTTTTTGGCATTGGGAACTGCACGTCGGTCGCCCAGAACGTATCGATGGATTTCGGCCACCAGCCAATCACTCAGCACCAATTCCCGGTCCAGGGTCTTGACCAACGGTTGGCGCAACCGCGGGTCATCCTCCTGATCGGCCCGACGAATGATGAGCAAGGTGTTTTGAGCGAAATTAATGTCCTCGATCCGGATATTAAGTAATTCACCGCCACGAATACCCAACTCATATTCCATCAACACCATCAAGCGATTGCGCGAGCGCACCGATAGATCGAACGGATTGCTGGGGCCATCGACTTCGATCACGGAGAGCAACAAATCCGCCTCAGACTCGGACAGTGCTCTGTTCACCAAGCCCTGATTACGCCCTTTAAAAGACGGCCGTTTGGCCTTGATCGCCTCGGCCATGGTTTTCAGCCCAGGCGGTTCGATTTGCAAGTGATCAAAGTATTGCCGACCAAGCCACAGCAGATAGTCGGCAGTGACCGTGAGTCGAACGTATTGGGTTTCCTTGGTCACACGAGGCTGGGATTCCAACAACTCTTCCAGGCTGAACATCGGCGGCTGCGCCATCCACAGCAGCCAATCATTGAACCGGTACGAACTGAAATCACGGAGGCTGTCGATTTCCGCATCAACCAGAAATTGCCGGGTCATCAAGCGCGACTTGAGATCAATGTGACGTATCAGGCAAAACCTGTGCAGGACAAGCAAGTGGCTGGCATACGCCGACAGCGCGGCATGCGAGAGGCTGGCATTGCGCACCTGGCTGGTGAGATACAGATTGGGTGCGTAGACCGGTACGCCTGTCAGGCGATCGACGAGCAGACTGTACCGCTCACCGGCGCGCATGACAAAAGCCCGGATTTTCAGATCGTTCATCCTACCCCCTAATTCTTTACGAAAATTCGAGGTGACAAATAAAACGATAGTTCAAGAAAAAACTTGCATGCAAAAATAATAAAAAAGCCCTGAGTATCAGGGCTTTAATATTTATTTTTTACATATTTATCTATGGTGTACGCTAGAACGCCAACTTGTAGCCGATCAACACCAGCATCGTCGCCAGGCAAGGGCGCAACAGTTCATCGGAGATGCGCCCCGTCAGGTGGCTGCCCAGGTAGATACCCGGCAACGAACCGACCAGCAAATAACCGAGCACGTGCCAGTCCATGTTGCCCATGCTCGCATGGCCGAGGCCGGCGACCAGGGTCAGGGGCACGGCATGGGCGATTTCGGTGCCGACCAGGCGGCGGGTCGGCAGCAACGGATAGAGGATGAACAATGCCACGGTGCCCAGCGCGCCAGCGCCGATCGAGGTCAGCGCGACCATGGTGCCCAGCACCAGGCCGGTGATCACGGTCAGGACATTCAGCCGCGCACCGCTGGGCTTGTAGTTGCCGCCCGCGCGCTTGTGGGCGAAGTCGAGCAGGCGCTTCTTGAACAGGATCGCCAACGCCGTGGCGAACAGGACGAAGCCCAATGCCTGTTTGATGATCGCGTTCATCGCATCGGGCGCTTCGTTCAGGCTGCTCAGGAACCACAACGTCAACATTACCGCCGGCACGCTGCCGAGGGTCAACCAACCGGTAATCGACCAGTCGATGTTGTTGTTCTTCCTGTGCACCAGCACGCCACTGGATTTGGTGATGGCCGCGTACAGCAGATCGGTGCCGACTGCGGTGGCCGGGTTGATGCCGAACCACAGCAGAATAGGCGTCATCAACGACCCGCCACCGACGCCGGTCATACCGACGATAAAGCCGACCACCAGCCCGGCCACGACCAACCCGATATTCAACAGATCCATTGAGACATCCACAAAAACTGCAGGAAATAACTGGCCCGCAGCATAGCGACATTTCTTATAACCAGTTATATCGATGCGATCTATCTTTATGCCTTGTTTGCAGCTCTACTGCACTGGCAGGAAATTCAGGAACAACAGGCTCTGGGCGTAATTCAAGCCGATCCGCCGGTAGCGTTCGTCGAGCATCTGGGTCAAAAGGTCCAGCCGCGCGACGATCTTGCCGAACTCCACAGCGAAACTCAGGTTACTGCCCTCCTCCGAAATTTCATTGGAAAACAGCATAGGCTGGCCGTCCTTGTTCTGGCGCTGGCTGAGGATCCAGGTGGCGATCTCGATGTTGCGCGCGGCATTGCTGACGAACGTCGGGTTGATCGCGTCCGTCATGTAGAACTCCAGGCGATTGCCGTGGGCGGTCACCAGCATGCTGCCGATGGCATAGATGAACGCACCGACCCGATCACCGAGAAACTCCGGGCTCATGGCAAACCGCAATGCCGCCAGATCCTTCTTGCCCCCCAGCGTGGGCAACGGCTCTTGCTGCTCAATGGCCATGCGCACCTGTTTACCCGCGGTGCGGGCATCCAGGAAGCCGGATTTTTTCAACTCCTCGGGGTTGCGCAGGTACAGCTTGCCCATCAGCAGGTAAAGGCTGTCGAGGTTGTCGCGCATGGCCAGCGTGGCCATGCGGTCGACGCTGGTTTGCAGGAATTCCTGGGGTTTGCCATCACGTATCTGGGTGAACAGGTCGTTGCCTGATTGATGGCTGCAACCGCTCACCAGGAACAGCGACAGGCCGGCCAGCAGTAGGCGATAGCGGCGGATTGAGCGGGCGATGTGAGGTGAAACTCGAGCCATGGGGTATTGAACTTGGGCATGGGCCGACGGTGGGGATCGCCGTTGGCTGGCAAGGAATAGAGCCGTTGGTTACGCAAAAGTGCGGTGGGAAGGGTTGCCAATCGATCACCGGCAATCTTGTTTCTTGTAGGAGCGAGGCTTGTCCGCGAACCAGACGCCGCGGTGTATCCGTTGCACCGCGTCATCGTTCTTCGCCGGCAAGCCTGGCTCCTACGGGGAGCACGTACATCCGGCGTCAGGTCTTCAAAAGGGAACCCGAAGGACTATCCTGATGCCAACCGCAATAATGACCACAAGGAGCTAAACATGCGCACCCAGCAATTGGCCGGTACCCAGGTACCCGTCATCGGCCAGGGCACCTGGCAAATGGGCGAAGACCCCGCCCGCCACCAGGCGGAAGTTGCCGCGCTGCGCCAGGGCATCGAACTGGGCATGACCCTGATCGACACCGCCGAAATGTACGGCGAAGGCGGTGCCGAGCAGGTGGTAGGGGACGCCATCGCCGGCCAGCGCGACCGGGTCTTCCTCGTCAGCAAGGTCTACCCGCACAACGCCAGCCGCCAGGGCATCCCCCAGGCGTGCGAGCGCAGCCTGCGACGGTTGAAGACCGATACCATCGATCTGTACTTGTTGCATTGGCGTGGCCAGTATCCCCTGGAAGAAACCGTGGAGGCCTTCGAACGCCTGCGTGAAGCCGGTAAAATAGGCCGTTGGGGCGTGTCCAATTTCGATCTCGACGATCTTCAGGAGCTTCAATCAAAGGCCTGCGCCACCAATCAAGTGCTCTACAACCTGGAGGAACGCGGCATAGAATTTGATCTCTTGCCCTGGTGCAAGGAGCACAGGATGCCTGTCATGGCCTACTGCCCGATCGGCCAGGCAGGGAACATGTTGGTCAATGCTACGCTCAAACAAGTAGCTGCCCGCCATGAAGCCACGCCTGCCCAGATTTCTCTGGCATGGCTGCTGCGCCAGGACGGCGTGATCGCCATCCCCAAGGCCGTCCGTCCCGAGCACGTGCAACTCAATGCGCAAGCAGCGCAATTGAAGCTGGAGGCTGGGGATCTGGAGGCGCTGGACCAAGCGTTTCAGGCGCCCAAACGCAAGCAGCGGTTGGCCATGGTCTAAGCCATCGCGGTGACAGAGGGCTTCGAGATGAGAAGCACCGATCAACCGGACGTCTTCAACCTGCAACGCTTTATCCAGGCGCAGAACCCGGTGTTCGACCGGGTTCAGGCCGAACTGGACGCCGGCCACAAGCGCAGTCACTGGATGTGGTTCATTTTTCCGCAATTTGCCGGGCTGGGTGACAGCGACATGTCGCGCCGCTTCGCCATCCGCTCCCGGCAAGAAGCACAGGCCTACCTCGAACACCCGCTGCTGGGTGCCCGGCTGATGACTTGCACCCAGCAAGTGCTGGACATCGAGCAGCGCTCGGTGGCGGCGATTTTCGGTCACCCCGACGACCTGAAATTTCGCTCCTCGATGACCTTGTTCGCCCAGGTCGCGGCCGACGACAGTCTCTTTCATCAAGCCTTGAACCAGTACTTTCACGGCATCCTGGACGACTGGACCTTGTCGCTGATGGACTCAAAACAAGCCCAGTTGCCCCCCCACCAGGGTTGAGAAATCGTCATGGACAAACGGCAGGATGGCGTCCGCCACCGGTTGCAGTTGCCGGCTGATGTAGTGGTCGTAATCGATGGGCGCACTGCGGATTTCCAGCGGTTCGGGGCCGGCAGTGGTAATCACATAGCTGATCCAGCCGCCATTCTGGTACTGCCGCGGGCGGCCCTGGCGATCGTTGTAATCATCGGCAATCCGCGCCGCCCGTACATGGGGCGGGACGTTGCGCTGGTAGTCGTCCAGCGTACGGCGCAGGCGCTTGCGGTAAACCAGGCGATCGTCGAACTTACCGGCCAGGGTCTTGCGCACGTATTCACGCACGTAGTCCTGATAAGGTTTGCGGTGGAAGATCAGCGAATACAGCTCCTGCTGAAATTGCCGGGCCAGCAGTGACCAGTCGGTGCGCACGGTTTCCAGGCCCTTATAGACCATTTCGTCGCTGCCATCGGCGCGCGTGACCAGCCCCGCGTAACGCTTCTTGCTGCCCTCCTCCGCGCCGCGAATGGTCGGCATCAGGAAGCGTTTGTAGTGGGTTTCGAATTGCAGCTCCAGCACGCTCTCCAGGCCATACTCAATACGCACGTGCTCGCGCCACCACTGGTTGACGTGATCGACCAGCGCGCGGCCGATCTGCGCGGCTTCCTGCTGGCCGTGGGCGCGCCGCAGCCAGACGAAGGTCGAGTCGGTGTCGCCGTAGATCACCGTATGGCCCTGGGCTTGGATCAACTCTCGGGTGCGCAGCATGATCTCGTGGCCACGCAAGGTAATGGATGACGCCAGGCGCGTGTCGAAGAAGCGGCAACCACTGGAACCCAGCACGCCATAGAACGCGTTCATGATGATCTTCAGCGCCTGGGACAGCGGCGCGTTGTGCTCGCGCTTGGCGGTTTCCCGGCCTTCAGCGACCCGGGCGACGATGGCGGGCAGGCAATGCCGGGTGCGGGAAAACCGCGCCCCGCGAAAACCCGGCACCGAATCCTCGTCATCGGGGTGCTTGAGCCCTTCGATCAGGCCCACCGGGTCAATGAGGAAGGTGCGGATGATCGACGGGTAGAGGCTTTTGTAGTCGAACACCAGCACCGACTCATAGAGCCCCGGTTGCGAGTCCATGACAAAACCGCCGGGGCTGGCTTGCGCCGGTTTGCTGCCAAGGTTCGGCGCGACGAAGCCCTGGCGGTGCATCAGCGGCATGTAGAGGTGGGTGAACGCCGCCACCGAGCCGCCCATGCGATCGGCCGGCAACCCGGTGACACTGGCCCGTTCCAGCAAGAACTTGAGCAGCTCGGTCCTGGCGAAGATCCGCGTGACCAGCTCGCAGTCCTTGAGGTTGTATTTGGCCAGCGCCGGCTTGTCCTCGGCGAACATGCGGTTGATTTCATCCATGCGCTGGTACGGGTTATCAATCGACTTGCCCTCGCCCAGGAGGGTTTGTGCGACGTTTTCCAGGCTGAACGAGGGGAAGCTCCAGGTCGCCGAGCGCAAGGACTCGATGCCGTCGATGATCAGCCGGCCGGCGGCGGATGCGAAGTAATGGTTGCCGCTGCCGTGTTCGCGCCATTGCATTTCCTCGCCGCCACGCCCCAGCTTCAGCGGCACGGCCAGGCGCCGGGCGTGTTCATGCAGGACCCGCAGATCGAACTGCACGACGTTCCAGCCGATGATGGCGTCGGGGTCGTGGCGGGCGAACCATTCATTGAGCTTTTTCAGCAGCAGGGTTCGCGACTCGCAGTATTCGAGCTGGAAATCCACCGCACCGTGGTCGCCATTGGGCGGGCCGAGCATATAGACCTGACGCTCGCCGCAGCCTTCCAGGGCAATGGAATACAGTTCGGCCTGGGCGGTGGTTTCGATGTCCAGGGACACCAGTTTCAGGCTGGGGCGGTAGTCGGGGTCGGGCTTCATCTGTGCATCGAGCAGCAGGCCGTCGGCCCCCGGCGTGCCGCCAAAGCGTACGGGCGCGGTGATGAACCGCTCCATCATGTAGCGCTCGGGCGGGCGCACGTCGGCCTCGTACACTTCGACGCCCGCCCTGCGCAGCGCGGTTTCCAGGCGCATCAGTTGCCCGTGCTGCCGGCAATACAGGCCGAGCACCGGACGATGTTCGAAGTCCTGCAGGGCCAGGGGCTTGAGCTCGACGTTTTTTTCGTCGCGCAACAGCACCTCGGCCTGCTCGCGCTGGTCTGCCGGGATGAACGCCACCGACGGCTGATGAGGCAGGCGGATATGCCGGGGACCGCTATCGGTCGCCAGCCAGAACTCGACTTCGGTGCCCGCCGGTGTGTCGCGCCAATGCCGGGTCAGGACGAAGCCCTGCGGTAAATCCACCACTGCAAACCTCGGGTTCTATTCAGGTGGGTGATTCTACGCGTCATCCGCAACTGTAGGCGCTGCCGAAGGCTGCGATCTTTTTCGGGTTAAGAAAGAAAATCCGCCGAATGACGTTTTTTGCGTGCTATCTGCCGCTTTTGCCCTTGCCCTGAACGCCTGGGTCTACGATTCTTCAAGGACAACGACAACACCCGGAAAACCGCCATGAAAACCGTCGCGCAACTGCTCAAGATGAAAGATCAGAAGAACCAGGAAGTGCACCAGATCAAACCTGATCACATGGTGCTCGAAGCGCTGATGAAGATGGCCGAAAAGAACGTCGGTGCCTTGCTGGTGGTGGACAATGACGAGGTGCTGGGCATCATCAGTGAACGCGACTACGCGCGCAAACTGGTGCTGCATGGCCGCTCCTCCGTGGGCACGCCGGTACGCGACATCATGGTATCGCCCGTCATCACCGTGGACACACATCAAACCGTCGACACCTGCCTGGGCATCATGTCCGACCGGCGTTTGCGCCACCTGCCGGTGGTGGAAAACGGCAAGTTGATCGGCCTGCTGTCGATCGGCGACCTGGTCAAGGAAGCCATCGCCGAACAAGCCGAGCTGATTCGCCAGCTGGAACAGTACATTCGCGGCGAATGACACGAAGCTTGCCGGCGAAGAACGATGACGCGGTGCAACAGATACACCACAGCGCCTTGTTCGCGGGCAAGCCTCGCTCCTACAAGGTTTTTGACGTGCCTATGAGGGCCAATGCCTGGCAAATACCGGCGCCAATATCGGATGCCGGTCAATCCGTTCCAGCCAGGCGAAAAAGCCCGGGCGGGTCCGGCGCAAATGTTCGCGGCTGCCCGCCCACCGCGTGATCACCGCCGCCAGCACATCCAGCGCGCCCGGTGTCTCGTCACCCAGATACAACTCAGCGGAAAACTGATCGGCAAACACTTCCCAACTCCAGTGAAGACGCTGCCGGGCACCGGCCATGAGGTTTTGCCGCGACGCTTCATCCGCCGCGACCAGCCAGCGTTCGGGGTAATCGATGATCCCGATGGCCGCATAACAATTGCTGACGATGAACACCATGCCCCGAATGGCCTGGTCACGGTCGGCAGGGTCAGCCGGCAACAGGTTCGACCCGGGAAACGTCAGCCCGAGATGAATCAGGATCGCCGCGCTCTCGGTGAGGATGCCGCCGTTGGGCAGTTGCAGGGTCGGAATCTGCTTGAGCGGATTGAGCTTCTCCAGTGCCTGGGCGGCCTCCGGGGAGGTTTCGACATCGATGAAGCGATAGGCAATCTCACACAGCTCCAGTGCGGCCTCGATCGCCGCGGCGCCCGAGTTCTGGTGTCCGTAGAGTTGATACATACACACCTCCTGTTGGCCGCGATCAGCACCAGCTAACCAGTGTAGAAGGCGCCATCGACCACGGCCCGAGCGTCCGACGACTGTAACATCACGCCCACGAACGGTATCGCCGCGCCCCTATCAATCGCATCGATGTTCACCATCACGTCAATGAAGTTCTCTTAAAAAATCCGCGGCGTAACATCAGCTCCATACCAAACAACTACACCCCGGAGCACACGATCATGAAACGCCAAACCCTCCTCAGCATCGCTTTCTCGGTTTTCGCAGTTAACGCTTTTGCCGCTACCTCTGCTGCGCCTGTTGTCGCTGAAGGTGGCTCGGATCGCCTGATTGAAAGCCGAGTGGCCGAGGGTGGTTCTGACCGCCTGATCGAAAATCGCGTCGCTGCCGATGGTTCGGATCGTCTGCAAGGCAACACTGTCGCCGCCGATGGCTCCGACCGTCTGCAAGGCAACACCGTCGCCGCCGATGGTTCCGACCGTCTGCAAGGCAACACCGTCGCCGCCGATGGTTCCGACCGTCTGCAAGGCAACACCGTCGCCGCCGATGGTTCCGACCGCCTGCAGGGCAACACCGTCGCCTGAACCCATCGCGTCACTGCATCAACAAAAAGCCCGGCCTGATCAGCCGGGCTTTTTCATGCATTTATTCCGGGTCTGCTCAACGCGCCATGCAGCGCTGGTAACGCTCGTCGACCCGTTTGGCAAACCAGGCGGTGGTGAGTTTGCGGGTGATTTTCGGGCTTTGCAGCACAATCCCCGGCAATACCGCCCGTGGCAGGGAACGACCTTCGGCCTGTTCGGCCAAGGCGAAGACTCGCTGATAGAGCTCGCTGTCCTCGAACGCCAGCGTGTTGCCCTCTTCCAGTTGATCCCTGATCGTCGGATTGCGCATGCCCAGCTGCTTGCCCAGGGTGCGCACCGCCCGTTCCGTGGTGCCGGGCATGATCGAATCGTAGCGGACCAGGTCGCCGTCCAGTGCCAGTGGGATGCCCGAGGCCCGGCTTACGGCGTTCTGGAAAGCGGCGTTGCGACTGGCGTACCAACCGGCGTTGAAATCGGCGAAGCGGTACAGCGGCTGCTTGTAGCTCACCGGATAACCGAGCAGGTGCGCGATGCCGAAGTACATACCGCCGCGCCGGGTAAAGACTTCACGCCGTATCGAGCCGTCCACCGGATACGGATAGCTTTTGGCCTGCTGTTCGGCAAAGTCGATGCTGACCTGCATCGGCCCCCCGGTGTGCACCGGATTGAAGCCGGCAAACAGGGTCTTGCCCATGGGCACCATGCCGATGAAGTCATCGAAAATCGCGCTCAGCTCTTTTTCGCTGCGCGCCGCATTGAGTCGGTCTTTGTAGGTCTTGCCGTTGGGCGAACTCACCCGCAGTGCACCGCTGACCAACAGTTCTGGAATGTGCACCTTGGCCGCCCGGCGATCGATCTCGTCCCGGGCGATCTTGCCCAGCCCCGGCACGCCGGGATCCACCTGGAAGGTCGATTCCTGCTCGGTGACCGCCAGCACCGCGCAGAGGTTTTGCGTGGTGGGTGCAATGTTCTGCGCGGCAAACGCGGCATAGATGTCCGTGGCCCACCCCTGGCGGTCGACGGTTTTGGCCGGCAGCAGGCGCACGATTTGCGCCTTGACCTCGGCGGGCTTGCGCGCGGAGGGTTCCTGAGTCCGCTGACTACTGCAGCCGGCCAGCACCAGTAACGCGGCGATGCTCATGATCAATCGATGGGCTTGCATGTTGCTCCAGGGCGTCCATTGGGCCGGTTTAACCATACGTCCAGTGGCATGGTGCAGGCTATGACCATGGCGCGAACCCGGCTGTTCCTCAGATGCCATGAAAACCGCTGGCCAATGCGCTTTTTTCCTTTGGCGAAGCACGTTTTTTCCATTCAGCGGTCAACCTCGCCGCGGCCCAAGACTGGACCATACTTGCTGCACACGGCAAGAGGACTGGCTTATGCACCGCAGCGATGTGTTGATCATCGGCGCCGGCCCGACCGGGCTGGTCCTGGCGCTGTGGCTGAGCAAACTGGCGGTTCGCGTGCGGATCGTCGACAAGACCTGCGCACCGGGTACCACCTCACGGGCACTGGCGGTGCAGGCGCGCACGTTGGAGCTGTATCGCCAGCTGGACCTGGCCGACGCCATCGTGCGCGACGGTCATCGAGTCGCGGCCGCCAATTTCTGGGTCAAAGGCCAGCCCGTGGCGCGCCTGCCGCTGAGCCGGGTCGGCGAGGGCCTGACGCCCTACGCCTTCCTCGAAATCTACCCGCAGGACGAACACGAACGGCTGCTGATCGACCGCCTGCAAAGCTTCGGCATCACCGTGGAACGCAACACCGAGCTCGAAAGTTTCGAGCAAACCGCTGACGGCATCAGCGCCACGCTGCGCCTGCCCGACGGCCAGCAGGAAAGCTGCCAGGCCTGCTACCTGGCCGGTTGCGATGGCGCCCGTTCGATCGTGCGCAAGACCCTGGACACCGGATTTCCCGGCGGCACTTACCAGCAGATTTTCTACGTCGCCGACGTGCAAGCCAGCGGCCCGGCGTTCAATGGCGAGCTGCATGTGGATCTTGATGAGGCGGATTTCCTCGCGGTATTCCCGCTGGCCGGCAGCGGTCGCGCGCGCTTGATCGGCACCGTGCGCGACGAACGCGCCGAACAGGCGCAAACCCTGCAATTCGATGACGTGAGCAGCCGGGCCATCGAGCATATGCAGGTCAAGGTCGAACAACTGAACTGGTTCTCGACCTACCGCGTGCATCATCGGGTGGCGGATCACTTTCGCAGCGCCCGCGCCTTCCTGTTGGGCGACGCCGCCCACGTGCACAGCCCCGCCGGGGGCCAGGGCATGAACACCGGGATTGGCGATGCCATCAACCTGGCCTGGAAACTCGCGGCGGTACTGTGCGGCGCTGCCGAGGCGAAACTGCTCGACACCTACGAAACCGAACGCATCGCCTTCGCCCGTAAACTGGTGGCCACCACCGACCGGGTGTTCACGTTCGTCACCGCCGACGGGCCCATGGCGGATGTGTTGCGCACGCGGCTGGCGCCCTTCCTGATCCCGAAAATGGCCTCGTTTGAAACCACCCGCGAGTTCCTGTTCCGCACGGTGTCGCAAATCACCCTGAACTACCGCTCAATGACGTTGAGCGCGGGCGTTGCCGGACGTGTGCATGGCGGCGACCGCCTGCCCTGGGCGCACGACGGTGAAGGGGACAATTTCGAATCACTCAAATGCCCGACCTGGCAGGTGCATGTGTATGGCGACACCAGCGACGAGATGATCGCCTGGTGCCACGAACACCATCTGCCGCTGCACGTGTTCGGCTGGCGCCCGGCATTCGAAGCGGCAGGTCTTGGGCGCAACGGGTTCTACCTGCTACGGCCGGATACGTACGTGGCGATTGCCGAAACCTGTTCGGACCCGAAAGTCATCGAACGGTATTTTCGCGATCGCGGGATCCGGCCGTATTTTGGCGCGCCCTGATTCCAGCAGCGACTCACGCACCGCCTCACGGCGATTCATCGGGTTCATCTGATAGCTTTTGCGGTCGCCCTTGAGCGCGCTGCCGCCGGCTTCGCGGAACGGACCATAGAGTGCCGAGGCGAACTTGGTCGAATAGGCCATGATCGCCGTCTGGGTGAACCCGACGGCGTCGAGCGCGCGGCGTATGGCCTGGACCTGCCCGTCCATGGCGGCCGACGGGGCAATCACTTATGCCCTGCAAGGCGCAGGGCACAAGTCGCCGGGGAGAAATAACCCTTGCGACGTCAGCAATAATCGCTGCCACAAAGGTCTCAAAGGCTCAGCGTGCCGTCGATACAGGTCACCACCGCCCCGCCGATCCAGATGTCATCCCCCACCTGTTCCACCTGGATGCGCCCGGCTCGGCCCATGGTCAGGCCTTGGCTGACCACATAGCGAGAAGGCGCCAGCCCTTCGCCGAGCAGCCATTGGGCAATCCCGGCGTTGAGGCTGCCCGTGGCCGGATCTTCAGGCATGCCGTCACCGGAAATGAAGGCCCGGACTTCGAACTGCGCGTCATCGCCATCGCGCTCCAGATGCCACGGCGCGATGACACCCACGGCGAGGCCGAGCATCTGCGCATGATCCGGCTGCAACGCCAGCACTTGCTGGCGATCCGCGAGCATGACCGCCAACCAGCCCGCACCGTTATCGACCCACTGCGCGCGGACAATCGCCTCAGGTTCCAGCCCCAGGCCCAACCGCACGCGCGCCATCAGACTGGCGTCCACCGGCCCGGTCCTGAGCAGTGGCGGAGCGAGAAACGCCAGCTCCGCGCCCTGCCGACGAACCCGCACCAGGCCGACACCGCACTCCTGGATGATCTCTTCGCCCTTGGGCACACCGCCGGCTTCAAGCCAGGCATGGCAAGTGCCCAACGTTGGATGCCCGGCGAACGGCAATTCCTTGAGGGTCGTGAAGATTCGCACCCGATAGTCGGCACGGGGATCCTGCGGCTCGAGAATGAACGTGGTTTCGCTGAGATTGGTCCAGGTCGCGAACGCCGCCATGCGCTCGTCACTCAGCTTGTCGGCGCCAAACACCACCGCTAGCGGATTGCCTTTGAGCGGCACCGGACTGAAGACATCGACTTGCTTGAAATTGAATGTATGCATGGCCGTCCCTGGTCCTGATCAGATCGAATCGTTAGGCTTGGGAATTTCCAGCCCGCGCTTGACCGCCGGCCGCGCCAGGAAACGTTCCAGCACGCGTGTGACGTTCGGGAAATTGTCGATGCCGACCAGATCGCCGGCTTCATAGAAACCGATCAGGTTGCGCACCCACGGGAAGATCGCGATATCGGCGATGGTATAGCGCTCGCCCATGATCCAGTCGCGCCCTTGCAGGCGTACATCGAGGACACTGAGCAGGCGTCGGCTTTCCTCGACGTAGCGGTCACGCGGACGCTTGTCTTCGTAGTCCTTGCCAGCGAACTTATTGAAGAAACCCAACTGGCCGAACATCGGGCCGATGCCACCCATCTGAAACATCAGCCACTGGATGGTCTCGTAACGCGCTGCGGTTTCCTGGGCCAGCAATTGCCCGCTCTTGTCGGCGAGGTAGATCAGGATCGCCCCGGACTCGAACAGCGGCAACGGCTGATCGTCCGGACCATGGGGATCGAGAATGGCCGGGATCTTGTTGTTGGGGTTCAGCGACAGGAACTCGGGCGACATCTGATCAAAGGTGTCGAAGCCAACGCGATGGGGCTCGTAGGGCAGGCCGATCTCTTCAAGCATGATCGAGACCTTGACGCCGTTAGGGGTCGGCAAGGAGTACAGCTGAATCCATTCCGGGTACCGGGCCGGCCATTTGCGGGTGATGGGGAACGCAGACAAATCGGTCATGGGAGCCTCCACGAGAAATTGAGACTGCCGATCATAATGGAGATGAGCCGGGCTGCGGAGTGTGGCGCCATGAATATGGCTGATGGTCAAGATCGAGCGAGATCACTGTGCTTGACTGCTGGCTGGCGTAGGGTGTCCATAATTTCGCAACATCCTGTCGATAACCTTTGCTCCAACCCATTAAAGGTTACCGGTAAAGTGCTGCGCTCTCGGCCGGAATCGAACCAAATGGGCTTCAGAGGACTCTGAGTGACGTCCCTTTGATACGGAACGGCTCCACGACATGGAAAACACCCGACGCAGGAAAGTCGCGGTGCAAAGGTTTGTCAGCCTTAACTTAATGCGCTGAAGAACCTTTTATTCCATGATCAATCCCTTGAAATTCACCCGACACTTTAAACACCGTGCGTATTTGTTCCTGCCCGCCCTGCTGGCGACCAGCGCGTTGTTTTTGGCCCTGGAGTCCAGCGAAAGCCGCGCCCAGCCGGTGGATGGCACCCAGACCCTGGTGTTCCTGCGCCATGCGGAAAAACCCGAGGGCGGCCTGGGCCAGCTCAATTGCCAGGGCTTGAACCGCGCCATTGACCTGGCCACCTTGCTGCCGGAAAAATTCGGCAAGGCCGACTACGTGTTTGCCGCCAACCCGACGCGCAACGTCGAGGAAGGCGAACTGGACAATTCCTACAGCTACATCCGCCCCTTGATGACCATCAGCCCCAGCGCGATCAAGCTCGGCTTGCCGGTGAACATCAACTTCTCGGCCAACGACACCAGCGACCTGGCCGATGAACTGCTCCACGACAAGTACCACAACTCGGTCATCTACACCGCCTGGTCCCACGGCTATCTGCCGGAACTGATCAACAAGGTTGCCGGTGAAGCCGTCGGCAAGAAACAGAAGATCACCGAGGACTGGGAATCCAGCGACTATGACTCGCTGTACGTACTGACCCTGACCTGGCACAACGGCAAGGCCAGCCTGCAGAGCCATAGCTACAAACAAGGACTGGATAACGGGCAGCAGACTTGCCCGACCTGATGCTGGGGGCCCCCTGTAGGAGCCAGGCTTGCCGGCGAACCAGGCGCCGCGTTGTGTCTGTTACACCGCGTTATCGTTCTTCGCCGGCAAGCCTGGCTCCTACAGGGGTCGGGGCCGGCATCGACTCCATCATCCTCGCCGTCTGCCCCGCTCACGCAAATACTCCAACACCGCCCCCCGCTCCCCCGCAAACTCGATCCGCGCGCCCTTCTTCTCCCGCTGAAACACATACATCGGGTCGTAGTACTCAACCAGCAACCCCTCGATCCAGCCCCGGTGCAAATCCACCGCACCACTACGCCCCTGCTCCGCCAACGCCTCTTCCATCAGGATCAGCATTCGCCGGTGCCGCTCACCGCCCAGACGCTTTTGCACATTGTCCAGGCTCGCCAGCAAGCGTTCGCAGAACAACACAAAACCCTCCTCGCCATGCACGGCGATGAACTCGGCACACAGGTCCACCACGTAATCGCGCAGGATCCGCTCGACCCGCCCTTGCAGGCTGTCTTCGAGCCACACCATTGGAAACTGCTGCATGCCCTGATACAAAGGTAGGGGCAGCGCGCAACTGCCGACCGCGCGACTCTCGTCTTCCAGCACGAACTGCTCGATGCCGCGGGCGCGCTTTTTCAGCACGTCCACGGCCAGGCGGTTTTCGAAGTCGATGTTGGACGGCTGGCCCGTAACGCGTTTGCCGAAACTGGAACCACGATGGTTGGCATACCCCTCAAGGTCCAGCCCGTTGTTCAGTTGTGTGAGCACCTCGGTCTTACCGGTGCCGGTCATGCCGCCCAATAAAACGAAATCGCACTGGGCGACGGCCTGGTCCATGGTGTCCAGCAAGAAGGTCCGCATGGCCTTGTAGCCACCCCCTACCCGCGGATAGTCGATGCCCGCCTCGTCCTTGAGCCATTGCTGGACGATCTGCGAGCGCAGGCCGCCACGAAAGCAATACAAAAGGCCATCTGGATGGGCCCGGGCAAAATCCGCCCAGGCCTGGACGCGCTCGGTCTTGATGGCGCCGGACACCAATTGATGGCCCAGCTCAACCGCCGCCTGCTGCCCGTGTTGCTTGTAACAGGTGCCAACCCGTTGCCGTTCGTGATCATTCATCAGCGGCAGGTTGACCACGCCGGGAAACGATCCCTTGAGAAACTCGACCGGCGCGCGGGCGTCCATCATGGGCCGGTCATTGAGAAAAATGTCGCGGTAATCGGTGCAGTCGACAGGCATCAGGACACCTCGACCGCGTGGATCTGTCGCTCGACCAGTTCGCCGATGGGCGCCAGGTTCAGCCCAAGTTCGGCAGCGACCGCGAGAAACCCGGCGTTGCCCTCGGGCGTCACGGCGACCAGCAGGCCACCGCTGGTTTGCGGGTCGCACAGCACACGCTTGTGCAGCTCCTGAAGACGCCCGAGCTTGTTGGCGTAGCTGTCGAAATTGCGCAATGTGCCGCCCGGCACGCAGCCCTGTTCGAGGTAATACTCGACACCCGGCAGGCGCGGCACCCGGTCATAGTGGATGCGTGCAGTGAGGCCGCTGCCATCGGCCATTTCCACCAGGTGCCCGAGCAGGCCGAAACCGGTGACATCGGTCATCGCCGTCACGCCCTCGAGCTTGCCGAAACGACTGCCGGGTTTGTTCAGGGTGCACATCCAGTCGCGGGCCAGGCCCACATCGGCGTTGCGCAACTTGCCCTTCTTTTCGGCCGTGGTGAGGATGCCGATGCCCAAGGGTTTGGTCAGGTACAACAAACAACCGGCCGTGGCCGTGTCGTTACGCTTCATGTGGCGCTTTTGCACCAGCCCGGTCACGGCCAGGCCGAAGATCGGCTCCGGTGCGTCGATGGAATGCCCACCGGCCAAGGGAATCCCGGCCTCATCGCACACCGAGCGCCCGCCGCGAATCACTTCCCGGGCAATCTCCGGCGCCAGCACATTGACCGGCCAGCCGAGGATCGCGATCGCCATCAATGGATCGCCACCCATGGCGTAGATGTCGCTGATGGCATTGGTAGCGGCAATACGGCCGAAATCGAAAGGATCGTCGACGATCGGCATGAAAAAGTCGGTGGTCGACACCACGCCACGCTCGTCATCGATGGCGTACACCGCCGCGTCATCGCGCGAGGCATTGCCGACCCACAGTTTCGGATCAAGATTCTGCGCCCCGCTGCCGGCCAGGATCACCTCAAGCACCTGGGGGGAAATCTTGCAGCCGCAACCAGCGCCGTGGCTGTATTGGGTCAGGCGGATCGGCTCGCTCATCGGGGGCTCCTTATCGGGTCAATGGGGCCGATTCTAGCAGACCGGCCACTGCCCCTGTGGGGAGCGAGGGGGTCATGATATTCACCGTCCGCCAATCCGACTGAATTTTCCTAACGCCCAACGATCCCTCTATGTACAACAGGGAGGAACAAAGGCTCTATGAACAACGCAAAACTGTTCGTCATTGAATACACTCTTCATGGCGTCCCCAAGTCGTTCATCATCCGTCTGGACAAAATGGACAACGCGGAGGCATGGCATTGGGCGAGCTGCGATGCGGGGGTCGGACGCATCCCACGCTTTGGCCGCGAAAAAGTGCAGAAGACCAGCAAACCGATGGCGGAAAAATTCGGCGTGGAAAACGTCAAGTGGCGCCCGGCCGGTTAGCCTGGCGGCGATCAGGATTGGGGGGAAGGAAAATGACTTCGACACTCGTCAGCAGCCCTGCACATCTGGACTACGGTCTGGATACGTTGTTCGGCCGCATCACCAAGAGCACCGAATGCCGGGTCGGCCTGGAACAGGTCGAAGATGATCCGACGCGCTTCGCGGTGCGCGTTCCTGCGCCATTGCCGGAAGACCTGGAGCAGGCCAGGACGGTGGTGTTGAGGGTCGATGGACGACGCCTGGCGGGCACCGTGCGCCACAGCGAACGACTCGACGACGACAGCCTGAAACTGGAAGTGGAGCCCGACTAGGCCCCACGTTCCTGTGCTGCAAATATCAGTGGGCACACTTGCAGCCTTGATGGGAGCACTCTTCGCCGTGCTCGTGATGCTTGGCGCAGGCTTCACAGCAGTAATGCTTGCCGTGGCGCACGATCGGATGTTCGCCGAGCTTGCAGTTGCATTTCGGACAGTCACAGATGCTTTTTTCATCGGTCATGGAGCTGACTCCTTTTGCGGTGGACGTCGGCGGGCTGGATGAGCAACCCGTTGTACCAGTGTAGGAGTTGATGACGAGTACAGGCCGCCATTTGACCGTTCAACCCGCAACCCGGCTACTGCTGCGATACATCAACACCAGGGCCAACCCCAACAGCACCATCGCCAACACCCGACTGCCCGACAACTCGATCGCCGGATTGCCCAACCAGCCAAAATTATCGATCAGCATCCCCATGCCCAGTTGCCCGACGATCACCGCCACCGTCGCCACCGCCGTCCCCACCCGTGGCACCGCTCCCACCATGACCATCATGTAGACCACACCGAACAGCGCGCCACCGAGTTGCCATTTCGGCACGTCCAGCAGGCTCACGGCATGGGCCGGTTCAAAAAACACGATCAGCAACCCGGTCAGCACCGTCCCCACCACGAAGGTCAGCAAACTGCTGCGCAACACACCGACCGATTCACCCAGACGCCCGTTGATCGCCGCCTGCACACTCAGGATCGCACCGGCCGCCACGACCACCGCCAACAAAATCATCAGACTCATCATTACCCCCGTGCAATCAGGACAAGTGCCGCGACAATCAGCAGCAAGGCCAGCCAGCGCTCAGCGTTGACCTTCTTGCGAGTCGTGCCGAACCAGCCGAAATGGTCGATCAGCACACTTTTGCCGACCTGCCCGGACAGGATGGCGATCATCGTCATCGCAATGCCGATGTGCGGTGTTGCCAGCGTCAGCACCACGACATAGACCGGCCCGAGAAAACCGCCGATCAATTGCCAGCGCGGTAATTGGCTGAGCGCCGGCCCCTGTTGCGGGCCGCTGAGCAGCAGAAGGAAAAACAGGATCGCCGAGCCGACGCCAAAAATGCTCAGGGTGGCCCACAAGTGACCGACCTGAACGCCCAACGGCCCCAGCAAACCGGCCTCCACGGACAGGCCCATGCCCGCCAGGATCACCAGGGGCAGCAGCAACAGCCGCAGCCCTGGCCGGGGGGTCGGCGCGGCTACCGCGGCGACGTTGTCGAGAGAGGAAGACTGCACGATACAACTCCGTTCAAGGAAACATGGCGTGCATTATCGATTGGCATAGCTGTGCGATAAATGGGAGCATTCGGACAACACTTTTGCGCAACACGCACAGCAGGACTCTCCATGCACAGCAGCATTCACGGCCTCAACGAACTGGGCTTCAAGGCGCTTCGGCTATTTGTCGCGGTGCTCGACCACGGCAGCTTTTCCGAAGTCGCCCGCCGAGAGGGTGTGGCGCCCTCTTCGATTTCCCGCCAGATCCAGTTGATGGAGCAGGCCCTGAACCAGCAATTGCTTTACCGCCACACGCGCGCCGTCACGCCCACCGAGGCCGGACGCCTTCTGGGAGAACACGCTCGATTGGTGCTGGTGCAACTGGAGGAAGCCGAACAGGCGCTGCAGGAACAGCAAAGCGAGCCGAGCGGCCTGGTGCGGATCAACGCGCCGGTGGTGTTTGGCCAGCGGCACTTGACGCCGTGGCTGGGGCAGTTGTGCGCGCGTTATCCGAAACTGCAACTGGACATCCAGCAGACCGACAGCTACGTCGCCCCCCTGCAGGAAGGCGCCGACCTGCTGTTCCGCATCGGCCCACTGCACGACTCCGGCATGCAGGGGCGGATACTGGCGCCCCAACGCTTTCAGGTCGCGGCGAGCCCGGCGTACCTGCAACGCCACGGCACGCCACGACACCCCGACGATCTGGCGGCCCATCAATGCCTGGCCTACAAAGGCGTGGCGGGCCTGCAGCGCTGGTTTTTCCGCAAAGGCCAGCTGCCATGGACACCCTATGCGGTGAAAGGGCCGATCACCGGCAACCACGCCGACACCCTGACCCAGGCCGCCGTGCAGGGCCTGGGGCTGGTGATGTTTCCGTCGTGGTTGATCGGCGAGGCGGTGCGCAACGGCACGCTGGTGCCGGTGCTGGGGGACTACCAGGTATCCAACAGCCTTGAGCCGCAGCAGATCGCCGTGCTCTGGCCCGGCAGCCGACGCCTGTCGGTGAAGGTCAGGACGGTGATCGACTTCTTTGTCGAATGCTTCGGCGAAGTGCCCTATTGGGACCTGTAGGAGCCGGCTTGCTGGCGATACGATGGCGGCCGTTATGCCGCCATCGCTGCGCAGTGTTAAATCAGAGCACCATCGCCGCCATCCAGCCAAACACCAGCAACGGCAGGTTGTAGTGCAGGAACGTCGGGACCACGGTGTCCCAGATGTGGTGATGCTGGCCGTCGATGTTCAGGCCGGAGGTCGGGCCCAGGGTCGAATCCGATGCCGGCGAACCGGCGTCGCCCAATGCTCCCGCAGTGCCGACGATGCACACGATAGCGATCGGGCTGAAGCCCAACTGCACGCACAAGGGTACGAAAATCACCGCCAGGATTGGCACGGTGGAAAACGACGAACCGATGCCCATGGTCACCAACAGGCCGACCAGCAACATCAGCAAAGCGCCGACGGCCTTGCTGTGGCCAATCCACGAGGCCGAAGTTTCGACCAGCGTCTGCACCTGCCCGGTGGCCTTGATCACTTCGCCAAAGCCGGACGCGGCGATCATGATGAAGCCGATCATCGCCATCATCTTCATGCCTTCGGTGAACAGGTCATCGGTGTCACGCCACTTGACGATGCCCGATACCGAGAAGATCAGGAAGCCCACCAACGCGCCGATGATCATCGAATCCAGCAGTAGCTGAATGATGAACGCCGCGGCAATAGCCACGCCGGCGACCATCAGGCTCAAGGGGTTGTACTGCACCGCGACCTGTTCGACCTGTTCGATCTTTGCCAGGTCGTAGACGCGCTTCTTGCGGTAACTGACGAACGCGATCAGCAGGCCCACCACCATGCCCAGTGCCGGGATGCCCATGGCGTGAGTCACGTTGATGCCGCTGATATCGACGCCGCTGCGGGCGACGTTGGCCAGCAGGATTTCATTGAGGAAGATGTTGCCGAAGCCCACCGGCAGGAACATGTACGGGGTGATCAGGCCGAAGGTCATGACGCAGGCGATCAAGCGACGATCCAGTTGCAGCTTGGTCAACACATACAGCAGCGGCGGCACCAGCAACGGAATGAACGCGATATGAATCGGCAGGATGTTCTGCGACGCGATGGCCACGACCCACAACAGGCCGATCAGCAGCCATTTGACCCGGCCACCACCATTGGCATGCTGCCGGTCGACCATCGTCAGAGCCTTGTCGGCCAAGGCATGGGCCAGGCCGGACTTGGCAATCGCTACCGCAAACGCACCGAGCAGCGCATAGGACAACGCCACCGTCGCCCCACCGCCCAGGCCGCTGTTGAACGCCTTGAGGGTCGCGTCGATGCCAAGGCCACCGGTCAGGCCCCCCACCAGCGCCCCGACGATCAGCGCGATCACCACATGCACGCGGGACAGGCTGAGTATCAGCATGATGCCGACCGCGGCAATTACTGCATTCATTGTCGTTACCTCTGGGCAAGCGAAAAGAGTCCGGCTGGCAGTCTGCGAGAGCCGCCAGCGGATAAGGGAATGGGTTTTATTAGAGGGCGCGCACTGTGAAGCAAGCAGCGGCAAGCTGCAAGCCTCAAGCGACAAGATTTGCCTCAAGAAAGCTGCTTTATGGCCGTTACAGAGCAAAGTCGCAGATATTTATCGAATAAGGACGCGTCCATGTCGCTCAGACAACTTTCCATTCAATGGAAAATCACCCTGTTGGCCGGGCTGTGCCTGGCGGGCATCGTGACCCTGCTGGTGGGTCTTTCGCTGTACCGCATGGAGCACAGCTCCGCGCTGGTGAAAGCCTCGAGCACGCAGATGCTGACCGAAGCCGCCCAGGCCCGGATCGAGTCGCAGGGTGAAAACCAGGCGCTGATGATCCGCCAGCAGTTCATGGACGCTTATCAATATGGCCACGGCTTTTCGCGCCAGGTCCTGTTCCTGCGCGACCAGGCCGAAAAACGCTTCCTCGATGCCTTCGACCTGCGCGAAGACCTGACCCGCCAGGTCAAGTCGGCCCTGCAAGCCAATCCCGAGCTGCTCGGCCTGTCCCTGGTGTTCGAACCCAACGCACTGGATGGCAAGGACGATCTGTTCAGCGGCCAGGCCGAACTGGGGAGCAACGACAAGGGCCGTTTCGCCCTGTATTGGTCGCAGCCGACGCCGGGCAACGTGACCTCTATGGCGCTGCCCGAAAGCGACATGGCCGACACCCGCACCGGCCCCAGCGGCGAACCGGCCAACGCCTGGTTCACCTGCCCACGCACCCGCCTCACACCCTGCGTGATCGAGCCGTACTTCTATGTAATCGACGGCCAGAACGTGCTGATGACCAGCATCGTTTTCCCGTTGATGGTCAACGGCAAGGTCATCGCCTCGCTATCGGTGGACATCAACCTCAACAGCCTGCAAGCGATCAGCCAGAGCGCCAGCCAAAAGCTCTATGACGGCCAGACCAGCGTCAGCATCGTCAGCCCGGCCGGTCTGCTCGCCGGTTACAGTGCGGACGCCAGCAAACTCAGCCAGCGCCTAGAAGCCGTGGACACCACCACCGGCGCCGAGCTGATGCGCATGCTCGCCACCAGCAGCAAGACCGCCAGCCTGCACAGCGATCAGCAATTGAAAGTGCTGGCGCCGTTCCAGCCGATTCCCGGAGGCAAAACCTGGGGCGTGTTGCTCGACGTGCCGGAAAAAGTCCTCGTCGGCCCGGCCGAGGCCCTGAAAAAGCAACTGGATGACAGCAACACCGCCGGCACGCTGACCGAACTCGGCCTGGGTATCCTCGCGGCGCTGATGGGGTTGCTGCTGGTGTGGCTGATGGCGCGCAGTGTGACTCGACCGATCCTCGGCGTGGCGCACATGCTTGAGGACATCGCCAGTGGCGAAGGTGACCTGACCCGCCGCCTGGCCTATGACAAGCAGGATGAGCTGGGCCAACTGGCGGGCTGGTTCAACCGTTTCCTCGACAAGCTGCAACCGATCATTGCCGAGGTAAAACGCTCGGTACAGGACGCCCGCGGCACGGCGGACCAGTCGTCCGCCATCGCCACCCAGACCAGCGCCGGCATGGAGCAGCAATACCGTCAGGTGGACCAGGTCGCGACCGCCTCCCACGAGATGAGCGCCACTGCCCAGGACGTCGCCCGCAGCGCCGCCCAAGCGGCACAGGCGGCGCGGGATGCCGATCAGGCCACCCGCCAGGGCCTGACCGTGATCGACCGCACCACCACCAGCATCGACAACCTCGCCGCCGACATGAGCGCGGCGATGGTCCAGGTCGAAGGCCTGGCGGCCAACAGCGAGAAAATCGGTTCGGTCCTGGAAGTGATTCGCGCCATTGCCGAACAGACCAACCTGCTGGCCCTCAATGCCGCCATCGAAGCCGCCCGTGCCGGTGAAGCCGGGCGCGGCTTTGCCGTGGTGGCCGATGAAGTGCGCAACCTGGCGCGCCGCACCCAGGAGTCGGTCGAAGAAACCCGCTTGGTGATCGAACAGCTGCAAAGCGGCACCCAGGACGTGGTCGGCTCAATGGGCAACAGCCACCGCCAGGCCCAGGACAGCGTCGAGCAGGTTGGCCAGGCCGTGACGGCGCTGCAGCAGATCGGCGACGCAGTCACCGTGATCAGCGACATGAACCTGCAAATCGCCAGCGCCGCTGAAGAGCAAAGCGCCGTGGCCGAGGAGATCAACCACAACGTGGCGACCATCCGCGACGTTACCGAGTCGCTGTCGGGGCAAGCCAACGAATCGGCGCGGGTGAGCCAGTCGCTCAATCGCCTGGCGAACCAGCAGCAGAGCTTGATGGATCAGTTCCGCGTTTAACCCCGCATGCCCCTTGTAGGAGCGAGCTTGCTCGCGATGGACGTTAACGATGACGCGTGCTGCCTGAATGAACGCGTCGCCCTCAAGTTCTTCGCGAGCAAGCTCGCTCCTACAGGTCTACCGGAATCGGCACAACCGGTCAGTTGCCTGGAACCTGCGCGGCGTTTCGGCATCGAATCTACCGATACCGCGCCCCACCATTCAAACAGCCGTTTTGCGGTTGTTGCCACTGGGGCCATCGATACACATACATGCCCTTGAGTGGCTGTCAGCGCTCGGGTAATGTCATCAGACCCATAGGACAGAGCACGCCCATGACTTCCAAGCTGGAACAACTCAAACAGATGACCACCGTGGTTGCCGACACCGGCGACTTCGAAGCTATCGCTCGCGTCAAACCCGTGGACGCCACAACCAACCCCTCGCTGCTGCTCAAGGCGGCGGCGATTCCCGCTTATGCCGAGTTGTTGAACGCATGCGTCAGCGACTGCAAGGGCGATGTAGGCCTGGCCAGCGACCGTTTTGGCGTCGCGGTCGGGCAGGAAATCCTCAAGGTGATTCCTGGCCGTATTTCCACCGAAGTGGATGCGCGCCTGTCGTTCGACACTGACGCCGTATTGAAGCGCGCGCACCGTCTGATCGAACTGTACGAAAAGGCCGGCATCGGCCGCGACCGGGTGCTGATCAAGATCGCCTCCACCTGGGAAGGCATCCGCGCTGCCGAGATCCTGGAAAAGGAAGGCATCCAGACCAACCTGACCCTGCTGTTCTCGTTTGCCCAGGCCGCTGCCTGCGCCGACGCCGGGGTGTTCCTGATTTCGCCGTTCGTGGGTCGCATCTACGACTGGTACAAGAAAGCCACCGGTAACGACTACGTCGGCGCCGATGATCCAGGCGTGCAGTCGGTAACGCGCATCTACAACTACTACAAGGCCAATGACTACAAGACCGTAGTCATGGGCGCAAGCTTCCGCAACCTCGGCCAGATCGAGCAACTGGCCGGCTGCGACCGCCTGACCATCAGCCCGGACCTGATCGACAAGCTGGCCGCAGACACCGGCAAGCTGGAACGCAAGCTGGCACCGGGCAGTGCCGGTGAAGCACGCCTGAACCTCAATGAAGCGCAATTCCGCTGGCTGTCCAACGAGGACGCCATGGCGACCGAGAAACTGGCCGAGGGCATTCGCCAGTTCGCCCGTGACCAGGAAAAGCTGGAGGCGTTGCTGCAGGCCAAGCTGTGATCCGGATCGCGTAATGCAAAAAGGGCGAACCTTGGTGGGTTCGCCCTTTTTTATGCGCAGCCTGTTCGGGCGCCATCGCTGCGATGCGGCGGCCCGACAAGCCAGCTCCCACAAGGGATTCTGGTGTGTCCGAAAATGTATGCTTGACGCAAAACACTGTGGGAGCGGGCTTGCCCGCGATGGGGCCAGCCCGACCATCATCCCTTTACGAGATTAATGCCGCTCCAATGCATTCACCAGATCATGAAACGCTTCACGATTGGAGTCGTTCAACCCCATGAGGATCTTGTGCGCTTCAAGCACCTTGATCCGCACCACCTCTTCGGACTGATCCTGATCAGGCAGGTCGTCCAGGCATTCCGGGCACGGCACCGGCTGGTCGACGATGTTGAACACCTGCTCGAACCCCATCGACTGCAACAGACGGGTGATGTCTTCGTGGGTGGTGACAACGGTGGGCAACAGCCCGACCTTCTGCCGCGACAGGATCGACAACTTGGCCAGCAGGCCCAGGGTCGTGCTGTCGATGCTGCGGGTTTCGGTCAGGTCGATCACGATCGCGTTGAAGTTCAACGCGGTGAAGATCCGATCAATAGTCGCATCCAACGCCGAACACAGGGTCAGGCGAACTTCACCGACGAATTTCAGGACAAAGGTGCCGTCCTGCTCGGCGAACTGGATTCTACCGGTACTCATCAAAGATTCCTGCTCAACACCAACAGGGCGATATCATCCGGCATCTCCCCTAGCGTGGCCAATCCAAAAACCTGCCGCAGACCATCCAGGCTGCCGCCTGCCGCCTTGACCCGTTCAGGCAAAGCAGCTTCTTTATCTTTGAGTGTGGGTTCCGGCAAAAGGTCCAGAATGCCATCAGACATCAGCGTCAGGCTGAACGTCGGCGGCAACTCCAGTACGTGATCTTCATAGGTGGCTTCATTGAAGAGGCCTACCGGCAGACCACGCCCTTGCAGATAACTGACACTGTCGGGTGTGTACAACACTGGCAACGGCAAATGACCACCGATGCTATAGGTCAACAAACCTGTCTCCTCGTCGATGACTCCACCGACCATTGTGACGTGTTTGCCCAGCTTACAACTGATCAGGCCCCGGTTGATATGCCCAAGCACCTCAGACGGCTTGAATTCCGGCAAGGTGCCGCTGCGCTTGGACTCGAACAACAGGCGCGTGGTCATGAATTTCAACAGCACAGTGACGAAGGCTGAAGAGGCGCCATGCCCGGAAACATCCGCCAGGTAGAACGCCACCCGGCGCTCGTCGACCCGGAAATAGTCGACAAAATCACCCGACAGGTACAGCGACGGGATGATCTGGTGAGCAAATTTGAAGTCGTCGATGGCCCAGGGGCTGACCGGCAGCATGTTCATCTGCACCTGGCGACCGGCATTCTGGTCTTCCTGGAGCAGGTTCAGGCTGGCAGCGAGCTCGCGGTTGGCGTTTTCCAGCTTCTCGCGGTAGCGCTGGTTTTCCAGCAGCAGGCGCGCGCGATCCAGGGCCCGGCGCACCGAGTGCTCGAGCACAGCCAGATCTTCGAGAGGCTTGATCAGGTAATCCGCCGCGCCCAGGCGCAAGGCCTCGACCGCGTCGTTCATTACGCCGGCACCCGACACCACGATCACCGGCGTTTGCGGCGACAGCTCGGTAACCTGGCGGATGAGTTCGAGCCCGCCCATCTGTGGCATGCGCAGATCGCAGATGACCAAGTCGGGCTTGTCTTGCTCGAATACCTGAAGGCCCTGCTGACCATTGCTGGCCTGCAAGACGCTGAAACCACTGTCTTCCAAATAGGCCGCGAGGCTCGCGCGCACTACCTCGTCATCATCGATTATCAGCAGCGTGGCACTGGTTTTTGGCATGTGGGCAAACGGCGCCAGAATTAGGTTGGCGTAGCGGCTCGGATTTTCGCCCGGCTCTGACTACTGGATTCGCTTTCTAGCCTCTCTGCTGCACTGTTTTCGAGCATTGACCCGATCTACATGTACACCAGAGGTGCCCTTCTAAGGCGCAGACGGTACTCCCATCCGCGAGGCGTTTCAAGCTCACACCGATGGTCGCTTGGCGCCCGCACTTTTGAAATCACCGGGAGTTATAAGAACCACCAAAACCGAAACTCAATGGAAGGTCGTGGCCGGCAACAAAAATGCAGAAGGCGGCTCGATGGCCGCCTTCTTTTTTACCGGTCGAGATCAGAAATCGTCTTCGACCTGGCCGTCTTTCACCTTGAATTCACGGTTCTGCAGATAGGCGTTGCGGATGAAAGTGTACTTGTCACCCGTGATCAACTTCTCCGAGGACAGCAGGTCCGCCCGGGTATCGACGATGTTCAGGCCGAAAATCGAGTTACGCACCGGCACGTCGTGGATGTACGGATAAGGACCGGTGTAGCCATCGACGTACTTGGCCGGCGCATCACGCAGGGTGCTTGGCCCCAGGAGCGGCAGCATCACGTAAGGCCCGCTGCCAACACCCCAGTAGCCGAGGGTCTGGCCGAAATCTTCGTCGTTGCGGTGCAGGCCCATCTGGGTGCCGACGTCGAAGAAGCCCAGCACGCCAAAGGTGGTGTTGAAGATCAGGCGCGCGGTGTCGACACCCGCCGCGGCGGGCTTGACCTGCAGGATATTGTTGGCGAGGTTGGTCACATCGCCGACGTTGCGGAACATGTTGTGGATGCCATCTTCAAGAAACTGAGGCGTGACGAACTGGTAGCCCTGAGCCAGGGGCTTGAGGGCATAGGTGTCGACGACATCGTTGAACTTGAAGATAGGACGGTTGATGCTTTCCCAAGGATCATCTTCCGAGGCTGCCTGGGCAACAAACGGAACCAATAGCGCACTTGCGCATACACAAAGCCGGGCGAGATGATTGCTCCAGCGCATAAAAAACTCCTTGGAAATGTACCGTCGCAGGGCGCTTGGCCCGGCTCAAAGACCGCCAGTATAAGACGGATCGGCCACTTTAGGCAGCATTGGGCCCACACACCGGCAGGATCGACACCGAATACGCGCATCACGGCAGTGTCACTCAACTGTCACCGTCGCGCTCTAGCCTTGAAGCTATTTCAGGGACGTTGACATGCCGCACGCCGAAATCACCCCGCAAACCGCGCCGAACCTGACTGCCGTGCTGTTCGGCCTGAGTGGCTGCCTGGTGGATTTCGGCGCCCGTACGCGCCTTCAGGACAGCCATAGCGCCGATCACGCGCAGGCCACCCCCGGCGCCCTGGACAGTCTGCACAGCCTGCAGCACCAGCAGATTCCCTGCGCCTGGCTCGATGAGCTCTCCCCCGCCATCAGCCAGGGCCTGGCCACCGGCCTGCCGCAGTGGATCAAAGCCTCGCAACATTGCGCAACAATCAAACCCTGGCCGGCGCCCGATGCGTGCTGGCAAGCCTTGATGGCGTTGGGCATCCAACGGCTGGAGGGCTGCGTGCTGGTCAGTGGCGAACCGCGGCTGCTGCAATCGGGACTCAATGCCGGGTTGTGGACCATCGGCCTGGCCTCCTGCGGCTCGCTCTGCGGGCTAGCGCCTGCGCAATGGCAGGCATTGTCCGCGCAGGAACGCGACATCAAGCGCAGCAAGGCAACGGTGCAACTGTTCGGCCTGGGCGTGCACTCGGTGATCGATCACCTGGGTGAACTGGACACCTGCCTGGCCGACATCAGCTTGCGTCGACTCAAGGGCGAAAAGCCCTGACAGAGATCATGCAGGCAACGCGCGAGTGGATTAATCTAAAGGTAAGCCATAGACCTTTGGCGCGCCGTCGCGGTCTATGCCAGTGCCTATCGATAAAAGGAAGAACGCCATGTCTGCCCGCGAACTGCAAGACCAGCTCACTGCCCTGCGCGAGCAATTGGACAAGAATCCCCCGCTGACCGAAGTCGAGCGCGAAGACCTGCACGCGCTGATGCAAAAGATCGAACTTGAGCTTGAGCTCGAAACCAAAACCCAGGACGTCAACCTCGCCGATAACGTCAACATGGCCGTCGAACGCTTCGAACTCGAACACCCGACCCTCGCCGACGCCCTGCGTCGGATTGGCACGGCCCTGCACAGCATGGGGATCTGACCCGGGAAATTTGAAATGCAATCCCCCTGTAGGAGCGAGCAAGCTCGCTCCTACAGTGAATCTTTACTGACGGACCAGGCGATGGTTCGGCAACTGCACCTCTTCAGTACTGCGATACGGGTTGATATCCAGCCCGCCCCGGCGCACATAACGCGCATACACGGTCAATTTCTCAGGCTTCAGCAACCGCTGCAGGTCAAGGAAAATCCGCTCCACGCACTGCTCATGGAAGTCCGAGTGCTGGCGGAAGCTGACGATGTATTCCAGCAAACTGGCGTGATCCAGCGCCGCGCCACGGTACTCCACCGCCACGCTGCCCCAGTCCGGCTGGCTGGTCACCGGGCAATTGGACTTGAGCAGATGGCTGTGCACGCTCTCTTCGACAATGCGTGACTCATCGCAACGCAGCAGTTCCGGACGCGGGTGCTCGTAGTTGCTGACGCTGATGTCCAGATCGTCAATGCACACACCTGGCAATGCCACCACGCCTTCGGCCTCGACCTCTTTCAGGCTGCGAATGCGCACACCCACAGGCTTGCCGGCCGCGTCCGAGAGGTCCTTGGCCAGGGTCGCTTCAAGGCTCGCGGTATCGGCGAACGGCGTCTGGTTCAAGGAATTGAGGTAGAGCTTGAACGACTTGGATTCGATGATGTTCGGCGAATCCGCCGGGATACTGAATTCGCCGATCGCCACCACGGGCTTGCCCGACGGCAGCAACCACGACAGTTCGAAGCAATTCCAGAAGTCCACGCCCTTGTACGGCAGTGTCTGGGCCGTCAGGCCGAGTTCAGCCCACTTGGCGGTACGCGGGATCGGAAACAGCAGGGACGGCGTGTACGTGGCGATGTATTCGCTGGATTTGCCCAGCGGCGAGTGTTCGGCTGCGGGATGCATGGCGGAAACCTGACTGAAGAATCAGCGGATTCTACCAGCCTTTGCCGCAGCCTTTGAGTGCTTACTGACTGACAGTCAACTTGCCCACCATGCCGGCCTGGTAATGACCGGGGATGTTGCAGGCAAATTCCAGGCTCGTGGCCTTGCTGAAGGCCCAGGTCAGCTCGGCGGTCTTGCCCGGTTCTATCAGCACACTGTTGGGGTCGTTGTGCTGCATGGCATGCCCCATGCCGGCCATGCCAGCGTGGTCCATTGGCTTCATGCCGGTAGGCGTGAGCATGCCACTTTGTTGCATCTGCAACATTTCCTGCTGGTGCCTGGCATGCATCGCTGCATCGCCGAGGTTGAATTCGTGCAGCAACTGGCCTTTATTCACCAGCACGAAACGCACCGTCTCCCCCGCCTTGATCTCGATAGCCTTGGGGGTGTACGTCATGTCCGTCATGACCACCTCGACGCTGCGGGTCGCCTTGGCAGCAGGCGCCGGTTGACCGAAATCATAGGTAGCCTGTGGCGCCGCCCACACCGGGGAACCCAGCGCCAACAGGCAGCTGGCCAGCAACACGGATTTACGCAAAAACATCGAAGTACTCCAACAAGATTAAGGTTCAGCCTGTGGAAAACTCTAAACTGACACCGCTGCCCGTTACCTGACAGCCAAATTACAACTTTGTCAGCAAGGCCCGCGGCGGCGTCGCCCACGGTATAACGCTGTCGTTCCATTTAGCCCGAGTCGCCCATGAAACTGCTGATCGTCGAAGACCAACCGAAAACCGGCCATTACCTGCGCCAGGGCCTGACCGAGGCCGGGTTCAATACGGAACTGGTGGCCGACGGTAGCACCGGCCAGCAACTGGCATTGAGTGGCGACTATGCCCTGCTGATTCTCGATGTGATGCTGCCCGGGCGCGATGGCTGGCAGATCCTGCAGGCGGTGCGCAGCGCCGGCCTCGACACGCCGGTGCTGTTCCTGACCGCCCGGGACGCCGTCGAGGACCGGGTTCACGGCCTGGAACTGGGCGCCGACGATTACCTCGTCAAGCCGTTCGCCTTCTCCGAATTGCTCGCCCGGGTCCGCAGCCTGTTGCGTCGGGGCAGCAGCGCGGCCCAGGAAACCAGCCTGCAACTGGCCGACCTGCGCCTGGACCTGATCCGTCGCCGGGTCGAGCGCGGCGGCCAGCGCATCGACCTGACCGCCAAGGAGTTCGCCCTGCTGGAAATGCTCCTGCGTCGCCAGGGCGAAGTCCTGCCCAAATCGCTGATCGCGTCGCAGGTCTGGGACATGAATTTCGACAGCGACACCAACGTCATCGAAGTCGCGATCCGCCGCTTGCGCCTGAAGATCGACGACGAATTCCCGAACAAGCTGATCCATACCGTACGCGGCATGGGCTACGTGCTGGAAGAGCGCCAGTGCTGATGCGCCGGCTGTCCTTGAGCGCTCGCCTGGCCTTGCTGTTCGCCGCGTGCACCGCCGTGGTATCGCTGTTAGCCGGCGTGCTGTTCAGCCGCGCCAGCGAGGCGCACTTCGTCGAACTCGATCAGCAGTTGCTGGACGCCAAGCTGACGGGCTTGCGACGGGCGCTGCCGGACATTCAGTCAAGCGAACGTGACGCCCGGCTGGCCGACGAATTGAGCCGGCAGGCCGATCTGTCACTGCGCATCAGTGGCAGCGATGGCCGCCGCTGGTACGACAGCTCCACGGGCCTGCCGCAGACCCTGCCGCGCCAGCCCGGATTGTCCACGGTGAGCCACGACGGCACCGACTATCGCGTGCTGAACGCACCGCTGTACCCCGACAACCCCGATTCGCCGCAACTGAGCCTGCTGCTGGACATCACCCATCACCAGCATTTCCTGCAGCGCATGCAACACCTGATCTGGCTGACCGTCGGCCTGTCCGCCCTGGCCACTGCCCTGCTCGGCGCATGGGCCGCACGCAGCGGGCTGCGACCCATGCGCCGCATGAGCGAGGTCGCCAGTGGTGTCTCGGCGCAATCGCTCAACGCGCGCCTGCCGCAAGCAGACATGCCGCCGGAGCTGGCGGAAATGGCCCACCATTTCAACGCCATGCTCGGGCGTCTCGACGACTCCTTTCAGCGCCTGTCGGCGTTCTCCGCCGACATTGCCCATGAACTGCGCACCCCGCTGTCGAACCTGTTGACCCACACCCAGGTCACCCTCACCCGCCCTCGTCCCCTTGAGGATTACCGCGAAGCGCTGCACAGCAACCTCGAGGAGCTGCAATGGATGGCGCAACTGGTTAACGACATGCTCTACCTGGCCAAGGCCGACCACGGCCTGTTGATGCCCAAGCGCGAACCGCTGGAGCTGGCAGAGGAAGTGGACCTGTTGCTGGAGTTTTTTGCGCCCCTGGCCGAGGACGCGCAGGTGACGCTGAGCCGTGACGGAGATGCCCGCCTGCAAGGCGACCGCAGCATGCTGCGCCGGGCGCTGTCCAACCTGCTGGACAATGCGTTGCGCTTTACGCCGGCCGAGGGTGGGGTTCGGGTGCGGATTGTCGATCAGCCCAAGGGCTTGAAGCTGATGGTCGAAAACAGCGGTGAGGGTATTTCAGAAGAGCTGCTGCCGCGTCTGTTCGATCGTTTCTACCGGGCCGATCCATCGCGCCACGAAGGCAGCAGCGAACATGCGGGATTGGGGTTGGCGATCACCCAGTCGATTGTCCGCGCCCATGGTGGGCAGATTCGTTGTGAATCGGCTGAGGGGTGGACGCGGTTTGTGATTGAGCTGCCAAGGGGCAATTGACCCGCCCCTTGTAGGAGCCCGGCTTGCCGGCGAAGGCGTCCTTGAACATTGCGCTGGTCATTCGGACGCCTTCGCTGGCAAGCCAGCTCCTACAAGGATCAAGCGGTTTAATGGGTTACGAATAACGCAACGCGGTAGCCGGTTCGACCTTCGCCGCCCGCCACGCCGGGTAAACCGTGGCCAGGAAGCTCATGACAAACCCCGCCGTGCAGATCAGCGCCACGTCCGCGCCCTGCAACTCCGATGGCAGGTTGCTGACGAAATACACATCGGAACTGAAGATGTGCTGCCCGCTGACCCGCTCCACCCAACCGACCATTGCGCTGACGTTCAACGCCGCAATCACGCCCAGCACACCACCGATCAAGGTGCCGACAAACCCGATCACCGTGCCCTGCACGATGAAGATCGCCATGATCTGCCGTGGCGTGGCGCCGATGGTGCGCAGGATCGCGATGTCCGCGCCCTTGTCGTTCACCACCATGATCAAGGTCGCGATGATGTTGAACGCCGCCACCGCGACAATCATCAGCAGCAACAGGCCAATCATGGTTTTTTCCATCTTCATGGCGCTGAACAGGCTGCCCTGGGTGTGGGTCCAGTCGTCAGCCTTGTAGGCTGCGCCCAGCGAGCTTGCGACCTCGCCCGACACTTGCGGCGCCGCATACAGGTCCTTCACCGCCAGGCGCACGCTCTGCACCTGATTGGGTTCCCAGCGCTGCATTTGCGCGGCATCGGCGACGTGGATCAGCGCCATCGAACCGTCCAGCTCGGCACCGACCTTGAACACCCCGACCACGTTCAACCGTTGCATGCGTGGGGTAATGCCACCCGGCGCATTGCTGACTTCCGGCACGATCAGGGTGATCTTGTCGCCCACGTTCAAGCGAAAGCGCCGTGCCGTGATCTCGCCGATCACCACACCGAACTCACCCGGCTTCAGGGCATCCAGCCGCCCCTGGACGATGTGCTTGGCCACGATCGACACCTGGCCTTCCAGCGCCGGGTCGACGCCACTGACCTGGATCGGCTGCATCGTGCCCTTGTAGGACAGCATGCCTTCCATCTCGGTGAACGGCACGGCGGCCGTGACTTGCGGGTTTTTCATCGCGGCCGCCGCAACGGGCTGCCAATCATCGATCGGATTGACCCCGACGATGGTCGCATGCGGCACCATGCCGAGGATGCGTGAGCTCATTTCGCGCTGGAAGCCGTTCATCACCGACAGCACCACGATCATCGCCAGCACGCCCAGGGCGAGGCCGATCATCGAGGTCATCGAGATGAAGGAAACGAAGCGATTGCGGCGCTTGGCGCGGGTATAGCGCGTGCCGATAAAGATCGATAACGGTCTGAACATTGGCTGGGGCACCGTATAAAAATAAAAGACCCGACGGACTTTTCAGCGCCGTCGGGTTTCAACCCGTCAGATAGGCGTCAGGCAACCTTCCTGCAAGTGCAGGACGCGGTCCATCTGGCGGGCCAGGTTCATGTCGTGGGTCACCACCAGGAACGCCGTGCGCATCGAAGTGCTGAGTTCCAGCATCAAGTCCTGGATACCCTGGGCAGTGTGGGAGTCGAGGTTGCCGGTCGGCTCGTCGAGCATCACCAGGCCGGGATTGTTCACCAGGGCGCGGGCGATGGCCACACGCTGGCGTTCGCCACCGGACAGCTCGGCCGGCTTGTGCTCCAGGCGATGGCCCAACCCGACCCGCTCCAGCAACGCCGTGGCACGCTTGCGCGCCTCGGGGATCGCGGTCTTGCCGATCAGCAGCGGCATGCAGACGTTTTCCAGGGCGGTGAATTCCGGCAGCAGGTGGTGGAACTGGTAGACGAAGCCCAGGGCGCGGTTACGCAGCAGGCCGCGCTTCTTTTCGCTCAGCGCCGACAGTTCTTCACCGTCGAGCCAGACGCTGCCCTTGGTCGGCGTATCGAGGCCGCCCAGCAGGTTGAGCAAGGTACTTTTGCCCGAGCCCGACTTGCCGACGATCGCCACACGTTCGCCCGGGTGCAACTCCAGTTGCAGGCCCGCCAACACTTCCACCGACTCCGGGCCTTCCTCGTAGGATTTGCCCAGGCTGCGGCAGCTCAAGATTGCTTTATCACTCATGCGTGACTCACTCATAACGTAGCGCCTGCGCCGGCTGGGTGCGCGCGGCACGCCAGGCGGGATACAGGGTGGCGAGGAAACTCAGGACCAGCGCCGCACAGCAGACCATGACCACGTCCTGGCTCTGCACCTGCGACGGCAGGTAATCGATGAAGTACACGTCGGCGTTGAGGAACTTGTGGCCGATCAGGCCTTCAAGCGCCGAGATCGCGGCGCTGACGTTGAGCGCGGCGAAAATCCCGACCACCGCGCCGATGGCCGTGCCGACCACGCCGATCACCGTGCCCTGGACCATGAAGGTGCGCATGATCGTGCCCGGCGTGGCGCCGAGGGTACGCAGGATCGCGATATCGCCCTTCTTATCGTTCACCACCATCACCAGCGTGGAAATGATGTTGAACGCGGCGACCGCGACGATCAGCAGCAACAACAGGCCGATCATGGCTTTCTCCATGCGGATCGCCTGGTAGAGGTTGCCGTGGGTGCGGGTCCAGTCGCGGGCGTAGTAACGGTCTTCGCCCAGCTCGCGGGCGATGCTCCACGCCGTGCGCGGCGCCTGGAACAGGTCGTCGAACTTCAGCCGCAGGCCCTGGACCTGATCCGGTTTCCAGCGATGCAGGCGCGCCAGGTCCTGCAGATTGGTGATGCCCAGGTAACCATCGAGCTCACCGGCGCCGACATGGAAGATGCCGACCACGGTGAAGCGCTTCATGCGCGGGAACATCCCGGCAGGGGTCACGGTGACCTCCGGCGCCACGAATGTCAGCTTGTCGCCCACGGCCGCACCGAGCTTGGCCGCCGCCTTGTCGCCGATGACGATGCCGAACTCGCCCGGCGCCAGGTCGTCGAGTTTTCCCTGCTGCATGAAGTTGTCGATGATCGACACCTGGCGTTCCTGCGCCGGGTCGATGGCGTTGAGCAGGATCTTGTTGACCTTGCCGTTGTTGGTCAGCAACCCCTGCATTTGCGTGAACGGCGCTACGGCCGACACCTGCGGGTTCTGCTTGACCTTGGCGGCCAGGCCTTGCCAATCGCTGATCGGCTCGCCGGATTCGATGGTCGCGTGGGGCACCATGCCCAGCACGCGGGTGCGCATCTCATGATCGAAGCCGTTCATGACCGACAGCACCACGATCATCACGACCACGCCAAGGGCGAGTCCGATCATCGAGGTCAGGGAAATGAATGACACAAAATGATTGCGACGCTTTGCACGGGTATAACGCGTGCCGATAAATACGAAGAGAGGTCTGAACATGTCGGGGCTAGTTCGGAGGGAAAAGGAACGTCCTTGTGGCGGGGGTCGATAACCAGCTTTACACTCAGACCACCGCCGCTACCATGGGTTCGCCATGTCGACATTAGATGAAGAAGATCGCCGCGAATACTACCGTATCGAGGACATGATCGCACTGGAAATTCGGCCCCTGTCGGCCCTCGAAGCCGCCGGGCAGGAAGTGTTGCAAGATGCTTCCCCACTGTTCAATCTGCTCAGCGAACTGCACCTGAGCGAGTTCGAGTCCCAGCACCTGCTGCGCCAGATCAGCGAGCGCGACCGCAACCTCGCGGCGTTCCTCAAATCCCAGAACAAGCGCATAGACCTGCTCAGCCAGGTGATCGCCATCACCGTACTCGGGCAGATCGGCGAACCACAGCCTGTCATCATTTCCGAAGGCGGCATCGACTTCCAGCACCCGTCACCCATCGCCACCGACGCGCGCCTGTCGATCAAGCTGGTGCTGATGCCCCAGGCCCTGGGCCTGTTGCTGCGCGCACGCGTCACCCATTGCGACCGCAAGGGCGAGGGTTACGACGTGGGCACCGAGTTCGAACACCTGACCGACGCCCAGCGGCAACTCCTGGCGCGCTACATTTTGCAAAGGCAGGCCCAGGAACGACGCCTGGCCCGCGAACTGAACGAATCAGGCATTTAAATTAAGGAACGATCGTGACCCTCATCTATGGCCACCGCGGCGCCAAGGGCGAAGCACCGGAAAACACCCTGACCAGTTTCCAGCAATGTCTCAAGCACGGCGTGCGCCGTTGTGAACTGGACCTGCACCTGTCCATGGACGGCGAGCTGATGGTCATCCACGATCCGACGCTCAAGCGCACCACCGACCGCCGTGGCAAGGTTGTGGAGCACACCGCTGCGGAACTGGTGACCTACGACGCGCGCAAAGGTGGACCCGGCTGGATCACGCCGTGCCCGGTTCCGACCCTGGAAGAGCTGTTCGAGAAATGCGATTTCGAGCACTGGCAGCTGGAAGTCAAGAGCGCTTCACGCACCCGCGCCGCCACGACAGTGCTGGCGATTCGCGAGCTGGCCCAGCGTCATGGCCTGCTGGACAGGATCACCATCACTTCGAGTTCGCGGGAAGTACTGAGGGCGGCGCTGGACCTGGTGCCGGACGTGTCACGCGGGCTGGTGGCCGAATACGCCTGGCTCGACCCGTTGAAGGTCGCGCAAGGCTACGGCTGCGAGATCCTGGCACTGAACTGGACCCTGTGCACGCCGGAACGCCTGCAGAAGGCGCAGCGCCAGGGGCTGCATGTGTCGGTGTGGACAGTCAACGAACCCGCACTGATGCGCAGGCTCGCTGATTTCGGCGTTGACAGCCTGATTACAGACTTTCCCGGTTTGGCCACTGCCACGCTCGAGAATTGCTGAAATCGGTCTCCCCGGCCGGCTCAGGCCACCGGCCGGAGCCGCTCAAAAAAGCCGGTTGAGGCCGTCGTACGCCGCGACCCGATAGGCTTCGGCCATGGTCGGGTAGTTGAACGTGGTGTTGACGAAATACTTCAAGGTGTTCAACTCGCCCGGCTGGTTCATGATCGCCTGGCCGATGTGCACGATCTCCGAGGCCTGGTAACCGAAGCAGTGAACGCCCAGCACTTCCAGGGTTTCACGGTGGAACAGGATCTTGAGCATGCCTTGCGGCTCACCGGCGATCTGCGCACGGGCCATGCTCTTGAAGAACGCCTTGCCGACTTCGTACGGCACCTTGGCCTGGGTCAGTTCCTGCTCGTTCTTGCCGATCGAACTGATCTCCGGAATGGTGTAGATCCCGGTCGGCACGTCATTGACGAAGCGCCAGCTGCCGTTGTCGACAATGCTGCCAGCGGCCGAACGGCCCTGGTCGTGGGCGGCACTGGCCAGGCTCGGCCAGCCGATCACATCGCCCGCGCCATAGATGTTCTGGATGGCGGTGCGGTACGCCTCGTCGACTTCGATCTGGCCACGGCTGTTGACCTTCACGCCGATGTTTTCCAGGCCCAGCTGATCGGTGTTGCCGGTCCGGCCGTTGCACCACAGCAAGGCGTCGGCCTTGATCTTCTTGCCGGACTTGAGGTGCAGGATTACGCCGTTGTCCACGCCTTCGACGCGGTCATACTCTTCGTTGTGGCGAACCGTGATGTTGTTGTTGCTGAAGTGGTAGCTCAGGGCCTGGGAAATTTCCGAGTCGAGGAAGCTCAGCAACTGACCGCGGTTGTCCACCAGCTCAACCAGTACCCCCAGGCCACTGAAGATCGAGGCGTATTCGCAACCGATCACGCCGGCGCCGTAGACGATGAGTTTGCGCGGGGTGTGGCCGAGGCTCAGGATGGTGTCGCTATCGTAGATACGCGGGTGATGGAAATCGATGTCCGCCGGGCGATAAGGGCGCGAACCGGTGGCAATGATGATGTGCTTGGCCACCAGTTTTTCCACCACGCCGTTGGCGCAGACCACTTCGATGGTTTGTTCGTCGGCGAAGCTGCCGGTGCCGAAGAACACATCGACGCGGTTACGGGCGTAGTAACCGGTGCGCGAGGCGACTTGCTTGGAGATCACTTTTTCAGCGCTTTTCAACACGTCCGGGAACGAGAACCAGCGCGGTTCACCAATGGCCCGGAACATCGGGTTGGTGTTGAACTGCATGATCTGCCGGACCGAGTGACGCAGTGCCTTGGACGGGATGGTGCCCAAGTGAGTGCAGTTGCCGCCGACCTGGCGACGGCTATCGACCATCGCCACCTTGCGCCCTGCCTTGGCGGCGTTCATTGCCGCGCCTTCCCCTGCCGGGCCGGAACCCAACACCACCACGTCGTAGTTGTAGACAGCCATGCGTACTCCTCAGAACAGGCCGCGGCGCCAGCGGCACCTGCGGCTAAATCACGCCAATCTGTGGCATGAAGGAACAATTTGGGGCCCATGCAGAACCCGGACACAGTCTATAGAAGCGTCAACGCCGCGCACATTAACCCTTGGTCGCGTCGTAGGCTAGTTTTGCCTGCACTACAACACCAGGTTTCAATGCCCGGATCGCCGCATTCACTCGGCTTTATTGCCACTCAGACGCTCAAATGCGTGACTGCTGCGTGTGACGAAACCTGTATCGGCACGCATCACAAAAAATGCGCCGATGTCGTGTTTTTCCGCGTAGTCCCAACCCTGCTCCGGGCCGAGAATCAGCAACAGCGTCGATAAGCCATCGGCCATCAACGCTGAAGGATGAATCACCGTGACGGACGCCAGGTTGTGTGACACCGGTACACCGGTGCGGGCATCGAGGGTGTGGGAAAAACGCTGGCGACCCTGCACGAAATAGTGACGGTAGTCGCCCGACGTCGACACGCCATAGCCGTCGACGGCGAGGATGCGCTCGGCCACCTGCTGATCGTCCCGGGGTTCTTCCACAGCGATGCGCCACGCCGTGCCATCCGGTTTCCGGCCGGCGGCCTTGAGTTCACCGGTGGCTTCAGCGAGGTAATCGTGGATGCCCATGGCCTCGAGCCTGGCGGCAATCGTGTCCACCGCATAACCGGCGGCGATGCTGTTGAAGTCGACTTCGACGGCGGCGTCCTTGCACAGCTTATTGCCGTCAATGCGCAGATGGTCGTGACCGACACGTTGGCGCGCCTCGGCCAGCGCTGGGGCCGTGGGGATTTTTTCTTCACGGGCCTGTGGACCGAAACCCCAGAGATTGAGCAGCGGTTCGACCGTCAAATCGAAGGCGCCTGCGCTTTGCACTGACAGCTGCTCACCCACGCGAACCAATTGCAGGACCGACGCGGGCATTACCCGGCAGTGGTTGGCCGGTAACGCATTGAATTGCTCGATGTCCGAATCGCTGCGATAGGTCGAGAGTTGTCGGTCGACCTCCGCCAGGATCTTCTCGACCTCGACCTGGACGTCTGCCGGGGCGGGAAGACCGGCGCGACGCACGTACTTTATCGAATAGGTGCTGCCCATGGTCGGGCCGCCGAAGCTTTCCATGGAGGCGCCATTGCCGCAGGCGGACAAGGTGCCGATCAGCATCACAAGACCATAACGCCACCAGGTCAACACATCCCGCATCCTTCTGAATGACCCCTGGCACAGCGCCAAGGCCAATCATTATGCGATAGAAATGTGGGAGCGAGCCTCAACGATCCGCCATCTTCAACGACTGGCTCCACCCTCCCCCCAGTGCCTTGTACAACGTCACCTGGTTGATCTCCCGCGCCAACTCCAGCTGCGCCCATTTCTGCTGCGCATCAAACAATGACCGCTGCGCATCCATGGTGGAAAAATAGCTGTCCAGCCCCGACTCGAAACGCAGGCGCGACTGGCGGTAGGCTTCCTGATAATCCCCTACCAGCTTTTTCTGGTACTCGACCTGGGTCAGCATTTCCTGCCGGGCATTCAGGGCATCGGCCGCTTCGCGAAAAGCATTCTGCACCGTGGCTTCATAGGCCGCCGCCTGGCCGGCGAAGCGGGCATGACTGGCGTCGACCTGCGCACGCCGCGCGCCACCGTCAATCAAAGGCAGCGAGCCGGCCAGCGCCACCGCCCAGAATTCCGCCGGGCCGGAAAGCAACTGGGAAAATTCCCCGGTCAGGCTGCCCAGTGCCGACGTCAGGGAAAAGGTCGGGAAGTACGCCGTGCGGGCCGCGCCGATATCGGCGTTGGCTGCACGCAGCTGCGCCTCGGCCGACATGATGTCGGGGCGCCGCTCAACCAGCGCAGAAGGCAACCCCGCCGGCACGTCCAGCGTCGCCAACTGCTCACCCAGCGGGCCGGTCGGCAGCAACCCCACCGGCACCGGTTGCCCCACCAGCACCCGCAACGCATTCATGTCCTGCGCCACCTGCATGCGATAGGTATTGACCTGCACCGCCGCCGTGTTGGTTTGTGCATCCGCCTGGTGGACATCGATCCGGGCACTGGAACCGAGGTTATAACTCTTGCGCAACAACTGCCCGTAACGGTCTTGGGATTGCCAGGTACTCTGCGCCAGGTCAAGCAAATGCTGGTTGGCCTTGAGGCTCAACCAGGTGCTGGCGACTTCGCCGATCAGCGCCAGCCGCGCCGTCTGGTAGTCGGCCTCGGACGCTTCGAATCGCGCCCCGGCGGCATTGCGCTGACTGCGGATGCGACCGAACAGGTCCAGCTCGTAAGAGGTAAAGCCAGCCGTTGCCTGATAGGTGTTGGCGATGCTGCCAGCCGTATCGCCGCCTCCCGGTGTGCGCACCAACGGCGGCAACTTGCTGCGACCGGCGTAAGTGTCGATGCCGATCGTAGGAAAAAGCCCTGAACGCGCACTGTCATACCCGGCCCGCGCCTCTTCGACGCTGGCGGCGAACTGTCGCAGGCTGCGATTGTTGGCCAGGGCCATGTCGATCAACTGACGCAGTCGCTCGTCGACCACAAAACCGCGCCAATCCTTATCGAAGGCCTGTTTGCCGTTGCAACATTCACCGGCGGTGTTCGCCGGCCATTGCTGGTCGATCGGCGCCTCGGGCTTCTCGTAGGTCGGTTCCAGCGAACAACCGCCGAGCAAAAACAAGGTCATGAAACATGAAGTGGGCAAGCAACGGTTCATGGCGCGCACCTAAAAACGTTGGCCGAGCAAAGCTCGCAAGGGGGAAAGAAGCAACGACCACAGGCCCGACCGCTCGGCACTGATGTACGGCACAGCCTGTTTACGCGAACGAACACTGATCGGCCGCCACCGCGGTGGCGAGACGTAGGCCGGCGTCTTGACCGGTTTGGCTGGCCGCGGCGCCAGACGTTTTTCGCCCAGCAACGAGCGCTGCAGCAAGGTGCCGAAAGCCTGTGCCGGTTCGGCCTTGCTGACGACGTTGATGGTCGCGTCGCTGAACAACCGCGCGATCAGGCGCCGACGCACCCCTTCATCAAGGTCGGCGAAGCGCAGGCCCAACTGGTCCTCACCGTGATTGCGCATGACTTCGACATCGAGCCAACCGAGCTTGTCGATCCAGATCTGGCCGCACAGGCCCGGCTTGATCGAGGAAGCGAAGACGCAATTGAGCGACGCGCCGCTGAGGGAAATATCCACCAGGCGCCCCGCCAGGACCTTGCCGCCAAAACGAAACCCGGTGGGCTTGTCGAATGGAAAGCGCTCTTCGCCGTGCAAGCGTGGGCGGTCGACACAAGCCACCAGGGTCGCCAGGTTGTAGATCAGCGCGACCACCGTCCAGCAGAGATTGAACAGCATGTTGCCGTCGAACGAGGCCGCGGTGCTGATGGCGATGTAGGCGCCAAACTGCGAAAGCAGGGTCAGGGCCAGGAAGAACCCGAACAGCTTCCAGTGCACCATGGTTTTCGTCCGGTCGAGGCCCTTGGCGGTGACTTTGAACGGCCTTCCGAACGGGCGGATCATGGCGCTGGCGATCGTGGCCGTGACCGCCAGCGAGGCCACGATCTGCGTGACCTCGGTGAAAATCGGCAAGGTTCGCCGGTCCGTCACCCAGGTCCCGTAGCCCCAGAACGCAATCAGCGCCGGCATGCCGAACGCCAGGAAATCCACCGGATTGGCGTAGAACCCGGCGATGCCGAAGTACCAGTACAGCACTGGCGACACCAGCATCATCAAAATGAAGGGCTTGGAAAACCAGTGCATCAGCCCGTGGATATAGTGCAACCGGTCATTGAGCGTGTAGCCGCTGCCGCGCAACGGCCCCTCCTTGAGCAACGCCACCTGGATCGTGCCCAGGCACCAGCGCCCACGCTGATTGATGTACTCGGTCAAGCCTTCGGCAGACAAACCAATGGACAGACGCTCATTCAACCAGCGGGTGACATAGCCTTTTTGCAACAAACGGTAAGTGGTGTAGATGTCTTCGCACACCGAGCCTGTAGGAAAACCGCCGACTTCGGTAATCAGATCGCGCCGCACCACGAAGGACGTGCCGACACAAAACGCCGCATCCCAGCCATCCTTCGCCGGCTGGAACACATCGAAGAACACCCGTTGCTCATCCACCCAGCAGGCCGACGTGCCGAGGTTGTGCTGGATCGGATCGGGGTTGTAGTAGAACTGCGGCGTCTGCACCAGGCCGACCCTGGGGTCGTCGAACAGCCCCAGGGTGCGCAGGAGGATCGGCTGCTGCGGCGCAAAGTCGGCATCGAGCACCAGAATGTACGGCGCGTTGCTCAGGGCCGCCGACTGACGCAGGCCGTTGTTGAGGTTGCCGGCCTTGGCGTGGGAGTTATCGGGGCGCCGCGCATACTGCACGCCCATTTCGGCGCAGTAGTCGCGCAACCAGTCGCGGCGGGTGTCGTCGAGCACCCAGATGGTGAAGTTCGGATAGTCGATCGCCTGGGCGGCAATAATGGTTTTTTCGAGGATCTCCAGCCCCTCGTTGTAGGTCGCGATGAAGATATCCACCGCCGGCACCGCGTTGCCTTGCTGGCGCAGCCGTCGCTCACCGGCATCGGCCGCTTTGTGGTGATCGGTGCGACAGAGCATCACGACAATGGAAAACAGCGTGTAACCAATCGCCAGCATCTCGAAGAACAGGAAGCTGTAGGCCCAGACCGTGGCAAATCCGGAATGGCCGTCGGGCAAGGTGTCGCGAATCCGCCAGGCCGCATAGTTGATCAGCAGGAAGGCGGTGATGGCACCGAAACCGACCCGTGCGGCCCATTGATCGCGGTGGGTCAGGCAGGTGAACAGAATCACCGCTGCCAGTGTCCAGAAATTGATTTGCAGCAGTTGCAGCGAGTCCAGTGCCTGCATGTCAGTCAGCCTCTTGCGAACCGGTAAAGGGGTTGACGCCGGTGGCGGCAATCGCCGCCCATGCCGTGGCGCCCAGGTGAGGCAGGTGGTAGTAGAAAAAATCGTTGCTGACCGAGTCCGGGCCTATGGCCAGCCCGGTACTGATGCGCGCGGCCGGCGTGGCGAACAGCCAACCGTTGCCGGCCTGCTGGGCCAGCAGCACACTCCACAGCGGTTGCGCCTTGTCACTCAGGCCACTCAAGCGCGCCACCGCAGCGGCCTGGGCGGTGCCCTCGGTCCACAGGCCATCGGGGTCGCGGTTGAAACCGTAGCCTTCGCCGGCACGGTGAGCGCGGTCGATGAAGGCGAAGACCCGCCGCCAGTCCTTGGGTGGCTCATGCAGGGCGATCAAGGGCCAGATCTGCGCATCCAGCCCCGAACGCACGCGGTCCGAGGTCTGGCCATCCGCGCCGGTACCGATCAGGAAGCGCCCTTCCCCGGCGTCCCATTGGCTGGAAACAAACTGTCGGGCAATCCGCGCCTGTTTCGCGGCATCCTGATTTGGCGCCACTGCGTCGAGTGCCGACCACGCCGCCGCGAGGTCGACGTTATGCTCAGTGGATTTCCAGCTCTGCTGGACCTGTTTGGAAAAGTACCCGTAGTAGCCACCACTGAACCCGGCGGGTGCTTGTCCGTCGTAGGTGTTGTGCTGCGACCAGTGCAGGGCTTTGCGCGCAGCCTCAAGGTAAGCAGCCTCGCCGCTCTGTCGATAGGCCTCCAACAGGGCCAGTGCCGCCCAAGCCTGATTACCGGTGGCGCTGCTGACCTGATAGGCGTCCTGGTTCCAGGCATTGCGCTCGACACTCCAATAACCCGGCAACTTCATCGACGGCGCCGCCACCGGGCCGGCGGCGTAGGCGTTGCGCAGGCGTCCATCCTGGTACTCCGGATCGTGCAGAGTGGCAAACGCCAATGCATCGGCAATCCGCCGCGCCGACTCGGCCTTGCCGCAGGCAAACAAGGCAATGCTGGCCAGTGCGTTGTCGTAGGTGAACGCCACCCCGCGCAACGCCAGGATCGGCGCAGGCTGGCCATCCAGCGGCGGGTAACTGGCCACCAGCACCGGGCCCGCCGGCTGGGATGTCACGGCCTGATCCAGGGCGGCGCAGGTCATGGCTGCCAGTTGTGGCCGGGCTTGCGCGGCCCATCCGCTTGCCACGCCGGTCATCAACATCAGCCCCACCATCGCTCGCAATAAAGTGCTCATGGCCGCGACACCTCGGCACTGGCCCACAACCCCGGGTTGCAGGTCATGGCGCGCTGGTTGTCCGTGAGGTCCGCGGCAAAGGTGCCGACCACGTACACGGAATTTTGCTCGGCATAGGGAAACGGCACGCTGTAGGTATTGGCGCGCATGTCCGAAGCGCTGGACAACAACTGCACCACGCTGGCCTTGAGCGGCTGGTCGAGGCCGCGGATTTTCACGGTCAGCACGCTGTCGCGGTCGATCTTGCTGGCCATGCGTTCGGGGAATACGGCGATCACATAGCTCTGCGCGCAATCGGTGGCCCGCAGCAAGGTCGAACCGGCCTGCACCAGCGTGCCCTGGGGCGCCAGCAACTCCTGGACGGTGCCGGGCGAAAACGCCACGACGTCGTAGCCGGCCATCAACTTGATCCGGTTCTGTTCGGTATCGATCAGTTGATTGAGGTTGTCGAGTTCTTGCTGATAGGTCGCCCGGTTGCGCGCCTGATTCTCCAGGCTGAGTTTAAGGGTGGTCATCTGTGCGTTGAGATCGAACATGCGCAATTGATCGGGATCGAGGTAAACCCGCTTGTTCGCTGCACTGACATCACCATCGGTGATCCGCAATTGCGAACGCACCGACTCCGCCGCACCTTGCAACGAAGCCAACTGCGCTTTCGACGAAGCCACCACCGCACCACTGACCGCCCCCTGGACGAACAACTCGAGATTGCGCTCGACCGTTTCCTGGGCATCGATCAACCGCGCGCTGGCGGCACTGTTCTCGGCTTTCAGGGCTTTTTGCGTGTAGAGCTGGCGAGTATGAAAGGCGGCCTGGTACTGCTGGCTGGTTTTCTCCAGCTCCTCGTAATAACGCTGATCGTGCTCGGCCTGGCTGGCCGAAGACGACAGCTGCTGCTCCAACGTCAGGCGCCGGGTTTGCAGGGTCAGCAAGGTTTCCTGGTTCGCCCGCGGGTTTTCCACCACGGCAATCTTCTGCCCCTGGCTGAACGTCACACCGGGCTTGACCGCCAGGGAACTCACCACGCCATCGATCGGCGTGGTCAACAGAATCACCGGCGCATTCAGAATCGCCCGGGTGGCAGAGGCCGACACCAGTGGCATGAGCAAGGTCGACAGCAACAGCCAGACAACAAACCCCAGCACACCCAACCCCACCAGGCGCGGTAACAGCGACAACAACTTCGATCGTTCTTCCGCCATGTTCGACTCTCCCGATAGACCAACCGCATATCAGCCACGCAATAGCAGGCCGTGACTGCGAAAACACTTTTGGCAGGGTGAGCAAAACGTAATTGATCTGTGCACGGCAATTAAGCCGACGCTGGTTTATGTGATTTTTATTGTGATGTGAGCAGGAATGGGATTCCCGTCTTTTTGGAGAGTTGCTGTAAAGCATGTCCTTCGTATTGCCCGAGGCAGAGCGGGCGGTGTCATTGGCGACACTAGATTCAGCGCTTTGGGGTGTCAAGTAAATGAATGGAGCAATTAAATGGCGTCAAATATGTAGCGGCTTGATGATTGGATCCACATAAGCCGTTTCAGCTGAGTTGATTGCCAAGCTGTTATTTTTACTAGTGATTTTTATTTTTTATTGCGAAATGAACTTTGTATCGATTTCTAGATAATTCTTAAATTTTTAGTGGAGAGATTAAAACGATATAAGTCACCCGTGATCGGCTTGTAGAACAACCTGTATTCAGGCGTTGGTGCGTTTAAGGGAATCAAGTACAAATGAAAACGGCACCTTATGGTGCCGTTCACATTTCTGCGCTTATTGGCTTGGCGAACAGATCTCCCCTGGGACACGCCAGATTTTTACTGAAATTTACCTGGGCCGATTCCAGCATGGGATGGCCAAGCATTAAATTACCTAAGCTCCACTAGTGCGAACGCAATCGCTCCCCAAACCACAATGACGCACATCAGAATGGCCTTCGCTTTTAGCAGTCGCTTCAAGCTCAAAGGGAAGTTACGGAAATCATCAGGATCAAGATCCCCTGCACGAAGTCTCGGCCCGGGCCACATCACCACAAAGGTGATCTTTGCAACTAACATCATCCGACTCAGCCATCCGCCTTGCATCAATCCTGCAGCGCTAATAACGATATCGCGACTACCGCTCAAGGCCTCAACAAGGCGCTCCAAGTGACAGCGACTCAAGTACAGACTGTAAAAGAAGCTCACGTAACTCAGTAGGATTGGGCCACCAACAACAACGATTGCAACCCAGGGAGACCAGGTATCAATACTGGTCATGGCTGTATAGATTCAAAAAACTTCTCGCCTACGTATTCCCCTCCCTTACCGCCAGCAATCGTCCCCCCCAATGCGCCAACCCCAACTATGGCGGCGACACAAACAACACCACCTATACCTGTAGTAGCACTCAGCGCTGCACACACATAGGGGCTGGCCATATATCCCAACTCACCTCCCAAATACCCTAAACCTGTCGAACCCGCGAACTTCCCCCCTTCAGTAAACTTAACCTTCTCGCAAGCCGTACCAGAATCCCCAACACAAACCTCCTGAATAGCCAGCAGCGAAGAAATCCCGCCAATACCAATGCCAATGTAACCACCGGTGCTCATGTACTTGACAGCCCGACTGATCGCATTCACATGAGTGGCATAACCCGGTATCGGCCCCGGCGCCCCAGCCTTATTCCAGTGATGCACCAGGCTACGACTGGAAATGCCAAGGGCCGTCTTCAGTTTGGGATGATCGCCCAAGGTCGTCTGGCCCCGCAGGCGAGTTGAAGTCAGCAGGTGGGCATCCAGCTGCGCGAGCAGGCGCTGACGCTCGGCAACAAACGGATCCGATCTCAGGTTGCCATGCTGGCGATAGGTTTCCTGATGCAGCCGTTCTATATCCAGAAGAGTGTCGCGCAATCGAGTCAGGTGCTTTTCCATTACCGCCGCGCTGACGCCGAGAACGATCGATGTATAGCCGGTATAACTGGCGATTTCGGCGCCATGGCGAAACATGAACTCCGCTTCTGCTGGCGTCAGGGGATCGAGGGCTGCCTTGACCTGTTGAGCGGCCTGCATCAATTGGGCTTCCTGATAGGTGCAGGAACTATTGTTCGGATCGCTCAGCACGATCATCGAACCGGCTTTGAGATCGCTTCGACCTGGATTCAGCGCCTGGAACTTGCTCAGGGTTGCGTGTTGGCGCGAGGGGAAAAGCGTGGCCTCCAGTTGTTCGCGGGTCATGCTGTTGGGGACAACGTAGAAGCCGGGTTCCGGTAGGTCTGCTTTGTTGAATGCTGCTGGAGCCGGATGACTTGAAGGGGCGAATCCGGATTGGCGTGGCACTGCCGGCTGGGTGCTAGCGACGGGGGCGGTCGGCTCAGCCGATTTTCTGGACACCGGCGGTGCAGCATCCGCTTTCGTGTAAGTTGCCGTGAGCACCGAGGGGATCAGACCGGCTCTACAAGGGCAGTTACTGTAGCTATCCAGGGTGCCAGCCATGGGCCTTCCATGACTGATCATGTACGAGATGCCACCGACGATCCGATAGGTCTTTCTGTCCTTTCCACAGGTGACTCGATCACCATCACAGGCATGGGCAACGCCATACATCATGATCCGGGTGTCACCATCAAGAACTGTACCGCCACAGGTGGTTCGGTCATTCAAACCGATGAAATGTCCTTCTCTCATTGAACTTCTTCTCCATGACTCCCGGTAGAGTCCAGAAGGTTTACGACGAGGGGTTGCGACCGTCAGCTGCGTCAGCATTCAAGCAACGCCGCACTGAGACGGCCGTGGGCAGCGCCAGACTTGATTGTTCAGTGCGCGATAGCTGGCAGAAAATCTTCGACCATCGAGACACCTTCGCGCGCAATAAATACGTAGCCGCCCTGTGGCGTATTGATGATCTCGTCGCCATTGCTGAGCACGCTGCCGACCAGCGCCACATCATTGTTGGCTTGCCCGGCACCTGTGATGATCTGCGCCGTACTGCCATCGGCATACCTGACGTAGTCGCCTTTGAGCGCTACGCGCACCGACAACCCACTTTCCAACTTGAAGGCCAGCGGCCCTGTCCCTTGCTGAATCACCCCACCTTTACGAGTCTGGCTGCCCTCGGCGGCGCACCGGAAGATGGCGATGGCGGGATGAGTGTCGATGTACGTCTGCTGATGACGAACAGCCACTTGGGCTTGCTCATGGAATTGCTCAATTTGCTGCTCAGTGAAGTGCGGGGTGTCCAGGCTGCGGAGGTACTCTGGGGAAACGTCGTTGGTATACGAAGGCTGCAAGGGTGCATTCATTTCAAACTCCTTATCATTGGAAGGGTGTTCAGAAATAATGCAGCGGACGCTAACAGCGTTGCGAGCCTCACCGCAGGGTCAAAAAGACGATTCAGAAGTTTCGCCGAAAGAAACAATCCTTTTCCTACAAGAGTCTTTCTAAAGAGCATTTATTCCGTAAGAAAAAGTCTTCACGCACAAACAAAAACGCCCCGACCAAGGTCGGGGCGTTTTCACGTGCAGCTAAAGGAGCTTAGCGCGGGAATGCTGGCGGGTTTACACCGGCCATGTCTTCCATTACGCGAACCACCTGGCAGCTGTAACCGAATTCGTTGTCGTACCAAACGTACAGTACAACGCGGTTATCCTGGGTGATGGTCGCTTCAGCGTCCACAACGCCTGCGTGGCGCGAGCCAACGAAGTCGGTGGAAACCACTTCCTGCGAATTGACGTAGTCGATCTGCTTGTGCAGGTCCGAGTGCATGGCCATCTGGCGCAGGTACTCGTTAATCTCTTCGCGGGTGGTGGCCTTTTCCAGGTTCAGGTTCAGGATGGCCATCGACACGTTCGGCGTAGGAACGCGAATCGCGTTGCCGGTCAGCTTGCCCTTGAGCACTGGCAGCGCCTTGGCGGCGGCTGTGGCGGCACCGGTCTCGGTGATCACCATGTTCAGCGGCGCGGCGCGGCCACGACGGCTGCCCTTGTGGAAGTTGTCGATCAGGTTCTGGTCGTTGGTGAACGAGTGAACGGTTTCGACGTGGCCGTTGACGATGCCGAACTTGTCATTCACAGCTTTCAGCACCGGCACGATGGCGTTGGTGGTGCAGGAAGCCGCGGAGATGATCTTGTCGTCAGGGCTGATGTCGCCATGGTTGATGCCGTGCACGATGTTCTTCAGCGCGCCCTTGCCAGGTGCGGTGAGGATCACGCGGGCAGCGCCCGGGCAGGCCAGGTGCTGGCCCAGGCCATCGGCGTCACGCCATACGCCGGTGTTGTCGACGATCAGCGCGTTCTCGATGCCGTACTGGGTGTAGTCGACTTCGGCCGGGCTCTTGGCGTAGATAACCTGGATCAGGTTGCCGTTGGCGGTGATGGTGTTGTTGGCTTCATCAATGGTGATGGTGCCATCGAACGGACCATGGACCGAGTCGCGACGCAGCAGGCTGGCACGCTTGACCAGGTCGTTCTCGGCGCCCTTGCGGACGACGATGGCGCGCAGGCGCAGGCCGTCGCCGCCACCGGTTTTCTCGATCAGGATGCGCGCCAGCAGACGGCCGATACGACCGAAGCCGTACAGGACAACGTCGGTGCCTTTGCGGGCGGAAGCGTTCTGCTGGCCAACCACGTCGGCCAGCTCTTCACGCACGAACTGCTCGGCAGTACGGCCATTGCCTTCAGCCTTGAATTTGGCTGCCAGCTTGCCCAGGTCTACCGAAGCGGCGCCGAGCTTGAGCTCGCTCATCGCCTTGAGCAGCGGGAATGTTTCGTGGACGGACAGCTCGGTATCGTCGGTTTGACGGTGACGAGCAAAGCGGTGAGCTTTGAGAATCGCAATGACTGAACGATTGATCAGGCTGCGGCCATAGATCGAGCTCACCACATTGTTATTGCGGTAGAGCTGACCGATAAGCGGAATCATCGCTTCTGCGAGTGCTTCACGGTCGATCCATTCACCAAGACACTGGTCGGGCTTCTGAGTCACGGGAACCTTCCACATGTAGGGGCTGAAAAAAGGGGCTACATTATGCCGCCGCGCGCCGCGTGTAGCAATGCGCGCTTGTCGCACTGTCAGTAACAAATTCCCCATCAAAAAAATCGCGCCCCGCTGAAGCCCAATGAAACCGGGGCCTCCAGCGTCGTCAATTTTTTGGGGACAGCGCAACCTTGTCCGTAACCATCCGTAACACTGATTGGTTTTGCCACTACATAATCGCTAATTTCCGGCAAAAAACAGCGCAATTTTGTCTTTACCACTACATTTCGCCTTACCCGCGTAATAGACACATCTGCGACTGACAGCCGGCACCCGAGACCGCTACAATTACCGACTTTGTCGCAACGCTTGGAGCTCAACCTTCCGTGCCCGTTCTGCGTCTACCGCTTCTCCCTGCCGCGGCAGGTAAACAGCACTGGGGCAATCTGCCCGGTGCCGCCCTGAGCCTGGCCATCGCCGAGGCCGCCAGCGCTGCCAAGCGCTTCACCCTGCTGCTCACAGCCGACAGCCAAAGTGCCGAACGACTGGAACAGGAGCTGAGTTTCTTCGCCCCGGATTTGCCCGTGCTGCATTTCCCCGACTGGGAAACCCTGCCCTACGACCTGTTCTCGCCGCACCAGGACATCATTTCCCAGCGCATCTCGGCTCTGTATAGATTGCCGGAGCTGAGTCATGGCGTGCTGGTGGTGCCGATCACCACCGCGCTGCACCGCCTGGCGCCGACCAAATTCCTGCTCGGCAGCAGCCTGGTGCTGGATGTCGGCCAAAAGCTCGACGTCGAGCAAATGCGCACCCGCCTCGAAGCCACTGGCTATCGCTACGTCGATACCGTGTACGAACACGGTGAATTCACCGTGCGCGGCTCCTTGATCGACCTGTTCCCGATGGGCAGCAAGCTGCCTTACCGGATCGACCTGTTCGACGACGAAATCGAAACCCTGCGCACCTTCGACCCGGAAAACCAGCGCTCCATCGACAAGGTCGATTCGGTCAAGCTGCTGCCGGCCAAGGAATTCCCGCTGGAGAAAGAAGCCGTCACTCGCTTCAAGGCACGCTTTCGCGAACGCTTCGATGTCGACTTCCGTCGCTGCCCGATCTTCCAGGACTTGAACAGCGGGATTACCCCCGCGGGTATCGAGTACTACCTGCCACTGTTCTTCGAAGAAACCTCGACACTGTTCGATTACCTGCCCCAGGACACCCAGGTGTTCTCCTTGCCCGGCATCGAACAGGCCGCGGAAAACTTCTGGAACGACGTGCGCAATCGTTATGAAGAGCGGCGTATCGATCCATCCCGTCCTTTATTACCGCCGGCTGAGTTGTTCCTGCCGGTGGAAGACTGCTTCGCGCGCCTGAAAAACTGGCCGCGGGTGGTGGCGAGCCAACAGGACGTGGATACAGGTGCCGGCCGTGAGCGCTTCCCCGCGCGCGAACTGCCGAACCTGGCCATCGAAGCCAAGGCCAACCAGCCGTTGGCGGCGCTCTCGGGTTTCCTCGACGAGTTCCCTGGGCGCGTGCTGTTCACCGCCGAATCCGCGGGCCGTCGCGAAGTACTGCTGGAACTGCTGGAACGCTTGAAGCTGCGACCGAAGACCGTCGACAGCTGGCCGGACTTTGTTGCCGGCAAGGAGCGCCTGGCGATCACCATTGCGCCGCTGGACGAAGGCCTGCTGCTGGACGATCCGGCCCTGGCGCTGATTGCCGAAAGCCCGTTGTTCGGCCAGCGCGTGATGCAGCGCCGGCGCCGCGAAAAACGCGCCGACGCCAACAACGACGCGGTCATCAAGAACCTCACCGAGCTGCGCGAAGGTGCGCCGGTGGTGCACATCGATCACGGTGTCGGTCGCTACCTCGGCCTTGCGACGCTGGAAATCGACAGCCAGACCGCCGAATTCCTCGCCCTGGAATACGCCGAGGGCGCCAAGCTGTACGTGCCGGTGGCCAACCTACACCTGATCGCCCGCTACACCGGCAGCGACGACGCCCTCGCCCCGCTGCATCGCCTGGGCTCCGAGACCTGGCAAAAGGCCAAGCGCAAGGCCGCCGAACAGGTGCGCGACGTCGCGGCCGAATTGCTCGACATCTATGCGCGCCGCGCCGCTCGTGAAGGTTATGCCTTCGCCGACCCGAAAGCCGATTACGCCACCTTCAGCGCCGGGTTCCCGTTCGAAGAAACGCCCGACCAGCAAACCACCATCGAAGCGGTACGCGAAGACATGCTCGCGCCCAAACCGATGGATCGCCTGGTGTGCGGCGACGTCGGCTTCGGCAAGACCGAAGTGGCCATGCGTGCGGCGTTCATTGCGGTGCACGGCGGTCGCCAGGTGGCGATCCTGGTACCGACTACCCTGCTGGCCCAGCAGCACTACAACAGCTTCCGCGACCGCTTCGCCGACTGGCCGGTGAGCGTGGAAGTGATGAGCCGCTTCAAGTCGGCCAAGGAAGTGAATGCCGCGGTCGCGGACCTCGCCGAAGGCAAGATCGACATCGTCATCGGTACGCACAAGTTGCTGTCCGACGACGTGAAAATCAAGAACCTGGGTCTGGTGATCATCGACGAAGAACACCGCTTCGGTGTCCGTCAGAAAGAACAGCTCAAGGCCCTGCGCAGTGAAGTCGACATCCTCACCCTGACCGCCACGCCGATTCCGCGCACGCTGAACATGGCCGTGTCGGGCATGCGCGACCTGTCGATCATCGCCACGCCGCCGGCCCGTCGCCTGTCGGTGCGCACCTTCGTCATGGAGCAGAACAAGAGCACGGTCAAGGAAGCCCTGCTGCGTGAGCTGTTGCGCGGTGGCCAGGTCTATTACCTGCACAACGACGTCAAGACCATCGAGAAATGCGCCGCCGACCTCGCCGAACTGGTGCCGGAAGCACGGATCGGCATTGGCCACGGGCAGATGCGTGAGCGCGAGCTCGAACAGGTGATGAGCGACTTCTACCACAAGCGCTTCAACGTGCTGATCGCCTCGACCATCATCGAGACCGGCATCGACGTGCCGAGCGCCAACACCATCATCATCGAACGCGCCGACAAGTTCGGCCTGGCACAATTGCATCAGCTGCGTGGTCGCGTCGGTCGCAGTCACCACCAGGCCTACGCGTACCTGCTGACGCCGCCGCGCCAGCAGATTACCGCAGACGCTGAAAAGCGCCTGGAAGCGATCGCCAACACCCAGGACCTCGGCGCCGGCTTCGTGCTCGCCACCAACGATCTGGAAATCCGCGGCGCTGGCGAATTGCTCGGCGACGGCCAGAGCGGGCAGATCCAGGCGGTCGGCTTCACGCTGTACATGGAAATGCTCGAGCGCGCGGTGAAGTCGATCCGCAAGGGCGAACAACCCAACCTCGATCAACCTCTGGGCGGCGGTCCGGAAGTCAACCTGCGCGTACCGGCGTTGATTCCCGAAGACTACCTGCCGGACGTCCATGCCCGCCTGATTCTCTACAAGCGCATCGCCTCGGCTACCGACGAGGACGGCCTCAAGGATCTGCAGGTAGAGATGATCGACCGTTTCGGCCTGTTGCCCGAGCCGACCAAGAACCTGATGCGCATCACCTCGCTGAAATTGCAGGCCGAGTTGCTGGGCATCAAGAAAGTCGACGGCGGCCCGCAGGGTGGTCGAATCGAGTTTGCGACACAGACCCCGGTCGACCCGCTAACCCTGATCAAGCTGATCCAGAGCCAGCCCAAACGCTACAAGTTCGAAGGGGCGACGATGTTTAAATTCCAGGTCCCGATGGAGCGCTCGGAAGAGCGCTTTAATACTGTAGAGGCGCTGTTTGAGCGCCTCATCCCGAAAACTGCTTGAAGGACGCCGCATGCGCCTGTTTCGCTCACTGACCTTGTTGATAACCCTGGTCGCCCCTTCGGTATTTGCCGATGATCTGTATCAGATTGAAATGATTCTGGTGCGGCAGAATGCCGTGCCGGCGATTGTCAGCCGTGCCGCGCCGGAAGACTGGGCCGCAGGCGCGCAAACCGTAAGCCCCGACAGCCTGCGCACGCCGAGCCTCAACAGCGAAGTGGAGAAACTCACCGCCAGCAATGAGTACAGCGTACTGCTGCACAAGGCGTGGCAGCAGACGCTCGGCGAGACACCGGTCAAGGTGGCGGTCAGCGATGGCAAGGAACAGTTCGGCCAATACCCGATTGAAGGCACCCTGAACCTGACGCTCGGACGCTTCACCGATGTAGACGCCGATTTCTATGTCAACCAGTTCAACGACGAAGGCCTGGTCACCGCCAGCGAGCGCCTGAAACAGGAAAGCCACACCAAGAACGGCCAGCTCAACTTTCTCGACAACGGCCACCTGGGCCTGCTGATCAAGATCACCTCACTGACGGCGCCCGCTCCCCGGGAAGCCCCTGAAGTCGTCCCGGACTGATCGAGCCCCCCATGTCCGCGACCCTGAGCAAACCCCTGGCACCTTCCTGGGTCAGCCGATTCAAGGAACAGAGCCTGGAGCGCGGTCGCCGGTATGCACTGGAGAACCGGGTCAGGATAGTCGAGGTCGGCGACGCGACGATCACCGCGGCGTGCGAAGGCTCTGGCGGTAACGTTTACCGTCAGACCATACGCCTGCGCGAGTCGGCCAAAGGCACCTTGCTGATGGTCGATGCCATCTGCTCCTGCCCGGTGCACAGCAACTGCAAACATTGCGCGGCGGTACTCCTGCAAATCCAGGAAACCCTCGACTACCCCGCCGCCGCCAAAGATGCCGAACTCCTGGAAAAACTCCAGGCGGTGCTGGAAAACCGCAGCCCCAAGGCGCCACCGCAAGTAATGGTGGATAACGTGCAACCGGTACCGCGCCTGTGGCTGGCGAGCATCGAGTTCAGCGCCTTCGAGCCGCGCAACGGGCGGATGCAACGTTACATCCAGCATCGCGCCGCGCTGTCTTTCGGCTATCTGGATGAGTACGTTTCGGGCCAGAAGAACGCCGACATCCTGATTCGCCAGGAGACCCAGACGCTACGGATAAAACGCCACCCGGACGTCGAACAGTCCTACCGGGAACAGCTGCGAATCCTCGGCTTCAAGATCGCCACCCGGCAAAGCAAGGCCTTGCCGGAAAGCGCAGGCGAACTGTTCGAGATGGTCAATGACAGCGCCTGGCTGACCTTCACCCTCAATGAACTGCCGAAGTTGCGCACCCAGGGCTGGGAGCTGCAGATCAACGAAGACTTCGGCTTCGACCTGACCGCCGTTGACGACTGGTACGCCACGGTCGAACAGGTACCGGAGCGCGACTGGTTCGACCTGGAGCTGGGGATCATCGTCAATGGCGAGCGGCTGAGCCTGCTGCCGATCCTGTTGAACCTGATGCGCTCCCACACTGAACTGCTCAACCCGGAACGCCTCGCCAGGCGGCGTGACGACGAGCTGATTTTGGTCAACATTCCCAACCGGCCGAACGCCGAGCACGGTCCCTTGCAAGTCGCCCTGCCCTTCGGTCGCCTGAAACCGGTACTGGCGACGCTTGGCGAGTTCTATCTTCAAGAACCTGGCGAAACCACACTGCGCCTGAGCAAGGCCGACGCCACGCGCCTCAACTCGCTGGAAGACCTGCCGCTGCTCTGGGAAGGTGGCGAGCAGATCCGCACCTTTGCCCAACGCCTGCGCGACATCAAAGACTACACCGCCACGGTACCGGACGGCTTGAACGCGACACTGCGCCCTTATCAGCTCGAAGGCCTGAGCTGGATGCAGTCGTTGCGCCAACTGGAAGTCGGCGGCATCCTCGCGGACGACATGGGCCTGGGCAAAACCCTGCAGACCCTGGCGCACATCCTCAGCGAGAAAAACGCCGGTCGCCTCGATCGCCCCTGCATGGTGGTGATGCCCACCAGCCTGATTCCCAACTGGCTCGACGAAGCGGCGCACTTCACCCCGCAACTCAAGGTGCTGACGCTGTACGGCGCCAGTCGCAAAAAGCATTTCGACAACCTGGCCGATTACGACCTGATCCTCACCACCTATGCGTTGCTCCCCAAGGATGTCGAACGCCTGGCGAAGCAGCTATTACACGTGCTGGTGCTGGACGAAGCGCAATACATCAAGAACCCCAACAGTAAGGCCGCCCAGGCAGCCCGCGAACTCAATGCCCGTCAGCGCCTGTGCCTGAGCGGCACGCCGCTGGAAAACCACCTGGGCGAACTGTGGTCGCTGTTTCACTTCCTGCTGCCGGGCTGGCTCGGCGACGTCAAAAGCTTCAACAGTGATTACCGGGTGCCCATCGAAAAGCGCGCCAGCGAAGTCAGGCTTCAACACCTCAACAGCCGGATCAAACCCTTCCTGCTGCGTCGCACCAAGGAACAGGTGGCAACCGAGTTGCCGCCCAAAACCGAGATCATCCACTGGGTCGAACTCAACGAAACCCAGCGCGACCTGTACGAAACCATGCGCCTGGCCATGGACAAGAAAGTCCGCGACGAAATCACCCGCAAGGGCGTGGCACGCAGCCAGATCATCATCCTCGAGGCGCTGCTCAAGCTGCGCCAGGTGTGTTGCGATCTGCGCCTGGTCAATGAAGCCACCCTTCCGGCGCGGGGCAGCACCTCGGGCAAGCTCGACAGCCTGATGGAAATGCTCGATGAGCTGTTCGAGGAAGGCCGCAAGATTCTATTGTTCTCGCAGTTCACCTCAATGCTGGCATTGATCGAAGAAGAACTGAACAAGCGCGGCGTGCCCTACGCGCTACTGACCGGACAGACCCGCGACCGTCGTACACCGGTGAAGGAATTCCAGAGCGGCAAGCGCCAGATCTTTCTCATCAGCCTGAAGGCCGGCGGCGTTGGCCTGAACCTGACCGAAGCCGATACCGTGATTCATTACGACCCCTGGTGGAACCCGGCAACAGAAAACCAGGCCACCGACCGCGCCTATCGCATCGGCCAGGAAAAGCCGGTGTTCGTCTACAAGCTGATCGCACGTGGCACGGTGGAAGAGAAAATCCAGCACCTGCAAAAGGAAAAATCCGACCTGGCGGCGGGTGTGCTGGATGGGCGGCAGGCCGGGGACTGGAAGTTGCAGAGCGATGATATCGAGGCGTTGTTTGCGCCGTTGCCGGATAAATTGGAGAAGTAGCAAGATTCGAACTGTAGGAGCCGGCTTGCCGGCGAAGGCGGTCGTGAATTTTGTGTTGGGCTTTAGGACCCCTTCGCTGGCAAGCCAGCGCCTACAAGTCAGTCGCTTATCGATCCTTTGAGCACCCGCGCCAACGTCGACCGTACCTTGCCCATCCCCTCGCGCAACGCCTGTTCGATCCCCGCCATGCTGATCACCGAGGCCGACTTGCCCGCCGCCGGGTTCACCACCAGCGCCAGGCAGGCGTAATCCAGCTGCAGCTCGCGGGCCAGGGCCGCTTCCGGCATCCCGGTCATGCCGACGATGTCGCAGCCATCGCGTTCCAGGCGCAGGATCTCGGCGGCGGTTTCCAGCCGCGGCCCCTGCATGCAGGCATACACACCCTGATCGCTGAAACCCACGCCTTCGGCCACCAGCGCTGCGATCAAGCGCTGACGCAGCGATTCGCTGTAGGGGTAGGTGAAATCAATGTGGGTCACCGGCTCCAGGTCATCGGCAAAGTAGCTGTGCTCGCGACCGCTGGTGTAGTCGATCAACTGATGCGGCACGCAGAAATGACCGGTACCCATCGCCCCGCTGATCGCGCCCACCGCGTTGACCGCCAGAATTGCCTCGGCGCCGGCCTGCTTGAGTGCCCAGAGGTTGGCGCGATAATTCACCCGGTGTGGCGCAAAACGGTGCGGGTGACCATGACGGGCGAGAAACAGCACTTCCCGGCCGGCGTAATCACCGATCTGCACCTCGGCAGACGGCGCGCCGTAGGGGGTATCCAGCGCCAATGACTGACGAATCTCCAGGCCTGCCAGCCGAGTCAGGCCGGTACCACCGATAATCGCGTAAGCCGTCATGGCGCCTCTCCTTAATCGATAAGCTGGGCATCCCTGAGCGCGCCCACCGCCACCAGCCAACGCGGATCCTGGCGGTATTCGGTGTTCGCATGGGCCTGGCCGCGCATCCGCGCAATGCGCGCCGACGGCTTGACCTGCAAACGCTGGGCGGCGCTCAGGGCCAGTTCGGCGGCCGCGCGGTCGTTGCACACCAGGCCCATGTCGCAACCGGCGGTCAACGCCGCTTCGATACGGCTGGCGGCATCGCCCACCACGTGGGCACCGGCCATGGACAGGTCGTCGCTGAAAATCACCCCGTCGAATTTCAACTCGCCCCGCAGGATGTCCTGCAGCCAACGCCGGGAGAAGCCCGCTGGCTGGGCATCGACCTGCGGATAAATAACGTGGGCGGGCATGACGGCGGCCAACTGCTTGCTCAACCGGGCGAAGGGCACCAGGTCATGGGCGCGGATCTGCTCAAGGCTGCGCTCGTCATTGGGGATCGCGACATGGGAATCCGCCTCGGCCCAGCCGTGGCCGGGAAAATGCTTGCCGGTGGCGGCCATGCCCGCGCTGTTCATGCCGCGAATGAAAGCACCGGCCAGCAGCGCGGCGCGCTGCGGATCCGCTTCGAACGAACGGGTCCCGACCACGGCGCTGCGCTGGTGATCGAGATCCAGCACCGGGGCGAAGCTCAGGTCCAGGCCAACGGCCAGCACCTCGGTGGCCATGATCCAGCCGCACTGCTCAGCCAGGTATTCGGCGTTCGGGTTGTCGGCAATGGCACGCATCGCCGGCAGTCGCACAAACCCTTGACGCAGGCGCTGGACCCGCCCGCCCTCCTGGTCCACCGCCAGCAGCAGGTCGGGACGAATGGCGCGGATCGCCGCGCTCAGTTCGCGAACCTGGCGCGGATGTTCGATGTTGCGGGCGAAAATGATCAAGCCGCCCACTTCGGGCTGGCGCAACAATTGGCGATCTTCAGCCGTCAGCCAGGTACCGGCGACGTCCACCATCAACGAGCCTTGCAGGCCAGCAGTCATAGCAATTCCTTGATAACGATGAACCCGGTGCGCAACGATGCGCCGCCCTGGGATATATCCGGGTGGTCGGCGATCATTAGCGCAAACGGGTTCAAAACGAGAGTCGGCATGGGCGGCTAGCTTATCGGATGTCAGCTGCCGCGCCCACCCATGAGCGGTTAAACCTTGGCGGCAACCGGTGTCGATTTGCTACGAGGACGCAACTGCGCGGTGGCCATGGCCGAGTCGGTGACGCCGGACTCGGCACGCATGCCGGCCGCCAGGAACGGTACCATCAGGCGCATGACCTGTTCGATGGAGGTGTTGACCCCGAAGTCGGTTTCAGCGATGGCACGCAAGGCCTTGATACCGGACATGCTGAACGCCGCCGCACCCAGCATGAAGTGCACGCGCCAGAACAGTTCGATCGGCGGGATGCGTGGGGCAGCCTCGTTGACCAGCATCATGTAGCGGCGAAACACCTTGCCGTACATGTCTTCCAGATAACGGCGCAAATGCCCCTGGCTCTGGCTGAAGGCCAGCCCCAGCAAACGCATGAAGATCGACAGGTCGTTGCCGCTGCGCGGCTGCACCACCAGGGCCTGCTCGACGAGGATTTCCAGCAGCTCCTCAAGGGAAGGCTTGTTTTCAGGCCTGGCCTGGCGCCGCTCCAGTTCTTTATCGAGGCTGGTGCAGAAAGGCCCCAGGAAACGCGAGAAGACGGCCTGGATCAGCGCCTTCTTGGAACCGAAGTGATAGTTCACCGCCGCCAGGTTCACACCCGCCTTGCTGGTGATCAGGCGCAACGAGGTTTCGGCGAAACCTTTTTCCGCGAACAACTGCTCGGCAGCATCGAGAATGCGTTCAACGGTTTCCGACTGGGCCATGGCTACTCCGCCTGACAAACACTTGTTTGAAACATACGTTTCAGCCCGTGCGTTGTCAAGTCTGGTAGTTCGTTTCGGGAATGGTCGGTCATGCATTTAACCACACAACCGCAAAGGTTCCATCAGCCGGTTGAGCGACCGTCTGGCGGCACGCAAAAAAAGGGGCATTGCCAAGACCGTTCCACTGTATATAATCCCAGTCACTGTATAAAAAGACAGAGCGATCAATATGCTAAAGCTGACGCCACGCCAAGCCGAGATTCTGGCCTTCATCAAACGCTGCCTGGAAGACAACGGCTACCCGCCGACCCGCGCGGAAATCGCTCAGGAACTGGGTTTCAAATCGCCCAACGCGGCAGAAGAGCACCTCAAGGCGCTGGCCCGCAAGGGTGCGATCGAGATGACGCCGGGCGCTTCGCGCGGCATTCGCATTCCCGGCTTCGAGGCCAAGGCCGACGACTCCAGCCTGCCGATCATTGGCCGCGTCGCAGCCGGCGCGCCGATCCTCGCCCAGCAACACGTTGAAGAGTCCTGCAACATCAACCCTGCGTTCTTCCACCCGCGCGCTGATTACCTGCTTCGAGTGCACGGCATGAGCATGAAGGATGTGGGCATCTTCGACGGCGACCTGCTGGCCGTCCACACCACCCGCGAAGCCCGCAACGGCCAGATCGTGGTGGCGCGGATCGGCGACGAAGTCACCGTCAAGCGCTTCAAGCGCGACGGCAGCAAAGTCTGGCTGCTGGCCGAAAACCCAGAGTTTGCCCCTATCGAAGTGAACCTCAAAGATCAGGAACTGGTGATCGAAGGCTTGAGCGTCGGCGTCATTCGCCGCTAAAAGGAGGCTTTATGCAGTTCCCACACACATCACAGCAAGCCCAACTGCCACTTCAGTTCGAGGCGTTCATGGCGCAGCCATTGACGCCGATCCTGAAGGAGGACGCGTTGCCCTGGAGCGCCGAGCCCGAGGTCTTCAGTGAACTTTCGCTGCGTGGTGCTGCCGGGAACTGCCTGAACCTTCTGGCGCCGATCCTGCGGGAACTCAGCCAGGACCAGGATGCACGCTGGCTGACCCTGATCGCCCCGCCTGCCAGTTTGACCCAGACCTGGTTGCGGGATGCCGGGCTCAATCGCGAACGCATCCTGCTGCTGCAACCGCGCGGCACCCAAAGCGCCCAGCAACTGACTTGCGAGGCGCTTCGCCTTGGCCGCAGCCACACGGTGGTCAGCTGGCTCAAACCGCTGAGCGCAGTCTCGCGGCAACAGCTCATCAGCGCCGCCCGAATCGGGGACGCTCAAAGCTTGAATATTCGACTGGGTTAACAGCGCAGGCTGAACGCGCGGGGCTTCTGCAGGGACAGAGAAGCCTATTGGAAGCAGTGTCGGTAAAAACCGACAGGCGGGGTCAATGAAGGACCCGCCGCCCCTCTTCCTTTTCGAATTCGCCTTCAACCATGCGCCCCGCCATTTGCACGCCGACACTCAACATCGCCTTGGCGACTTCTACGTGCTGGCCTTGCAGGAACGCTTTGGCGTCCTCGGAGAAATCCAAAGTAACCAGAGAACCCTCGTCCTCAGCCCTGCGCAGCTCGATTCGGCCGTCTGGTAACTCGACAATTTCTAGAAAGGACGTTGGCATAAAGGTCTGTTCTCCACGAAAGGCCAGCATTATATAGGCATCGGTCAGGCTTCGCTCGGGATCTTGACCAGATACCCTCGCGAAAACGGCTCAGCAGCCGAGCAAACAACCCCCAAAGGTTGATCGCTGCGCCGCTCAGTCCCTCAGCACTCGTTCAAGCCTTCGCGAAAACGGATGGCCAGGCTTTTCAGATTTTGCCGCCAGCTCTCCAGCTCCTCGCGACCCAGCTCCTGAGGCGCCTCTTCTTCATCGAGGTTTACCGCCAGGATCAACGGCTGCGTCACATCGCCTTTAGGCTTGTGCGGCGCCCGTGGCGGCTGGAACAACGCGGCGTGGGCAGCCAGCAACTTGGCCAGCCAGGTTTCGGGATTGTTGGCCAACTCGACCATCTCGGCCATTTCCGGAATAGCGATGCTTTCCAGTACTTCGCGAGTCAGCAACGATTCGGCCCGGGAGGCATTGGCCTGGGGCAAACGATAGAAGCCGGCAATCTCGTGGCACAGGCCTAGCAAGGCACCGTACAGGTGGAACAACGTCGATTCCCGCCCCGCCTGAATCAGCGCCAGGGAATTCATCGCCCGCCCCTCTTCGGCTTTGGCGAGCGCTTCAAGCGACAGGCCGGCGAAATAGAGCTTCTGGTTGGTACGGGTATAGAGCTCGTGGGCCATGACGGCAGCCTCCACAACGAAATAATTGCTTCACGCAGGTCATGTAGGAGCGAGCTCGCTCCTACATGGTCTTGTGATTCTACGCCTTCGCAGCCGGTCGCTTGTCCTCGACCTTCCACTTGCCACCGTCGTAGAACGCCTTCCAGCCAGTCGGCTTACCGTCGACTTCGGTCTGCACATATTGCTCTTTGGTCTTGCGGCTGTAACGGATCACAGCGGGCAGACCATCCGGATCTTTCTTAGGCGCTTCGCAAAGGAAGTGGTACTTCGGATCGATCTCATCCTTGTGTGGAATGATCTCCATCACCAGCGGTGCACGGGTCTCACGGTTTTTCGGGAACTGGCTGGCAGCCAGGAACAGGCCCGAGGCACCGTCGCGCAGGATGTAGGTGTCGTTGACCTTTTCGCATTTCAGCTCAGGCATCTTCACCGGGTCCATCTTCGGCGGCGCCGCATCACCGCTTTTCAGCAGTTTGCGGGTGTTCTTGCAGGTGGCGTTGGTGCAACCGAAGAATTTGCCGAAACGGCCGGTCTTGAGCTGCATCTCGCTGCCGCACTTGTCGCATTCCAGGCTCGGGCCTTCATAGCCCTTGATGCGATAGGTGCCCTCTTCGATTTCATAGCCGTCGCAATCCGGGTTGTTACCGCAGATGTGCAGCTTGCGCTTCTCGTCCAGCAGGTAGGCGTCCATCGCCGTGCTGCAGATCGGGCAGCGGTGCTTGCCGCGCAGCACCAGCGATTCAGACTCACCCTCGTCGTCCGCGGCGATTTCATCGCCCGGCACCAGGTTGACGGTCGCCTTGCAGCGCTCTTTCGGCGGCAGGCTGTAGCCCGAGCAACCGAGGAATACGCCGGTCGACGCAGTACGAATCTGCATCGGACGGCCACAGGTCGTGCACGGAATGTCCGTCATCACTGGCTGGTTGGCACGCATGCCACTTTCCGGGCTCTCGGCCACCTCGAGCTTCTTCTTGAAGTCGCCGTAGAACTCATCCAGCACGTTTTTCCAGTCGCGTTCGCCCTGGGCCACGTCATCGAGGTGCTCTTCCATGCCGGCGGTGAAGCCGTAGTCCATCAGGTTGGAGAAGCTTTCCGACAAGCGCTCGGTGACGATGTCGCCCATCTTTTCCGAATAGAAACGACGGTTGTGCAGCGCCACGTAGCCGCGATCCTGGATGGTCGAAATGATCGCCGCGTAGGTCGAAGGACGACCGATGCCGCGTTTTTCCATTTCCTTGACGAGGCTGGCTTCCGAGTAACGCGCTGGCGGCTTGGTGAAGTGCTGGGTCGGATCAAGCTTGATCAGCTTCATCGCGTCGCCCTGGGCCATGTCCGGCAGCACGTCGTCATCGCCCGGCTTGGCGATTTGCGGCATGACGCGGGTGTAACCGTCGAACTTGAGGATACGGCCCTTGGCACGCAGCTCGAAGTCGCCGGCACCGACGGTGACCGTGGTCGAAAGGTATTGCGCCGGCAGCATCTGGCAGGCGAGGAACTGGCGCCAGATCAGCTCGTACAGCCGCTCTGCATCACGCTCCATGCCCGACAGCTTGCTTGGTTCGGTGTTGGCGTCGGACGGACGAATCGCTTCGTGAGCCTCCTGGGCGCCTTCCTTGCTGCTGTAGACGTTCGGGTTCTCCGGCAGGTACTTCTTGCCGAACTCGCTTTCAATATAGGTACGCGCCATCGCCACGGCATCGGCCGAGAGGTTGGTGGAGTCGGTACGCATATAAGTGATGTAGCCGGCTTCGTACAGACGCTGGGCCATCATCATGGTTTTCTTCACGCCAAAGCCCAGGCGGTTGCTCGCGGCCTGTTGCAGGGTGGACGTGATGAACGGTGCCGACGGCTTGCTGCTGGTCGGCTTGTCTTCGCGCTTGACGATGCTGTAGCTGGACGCCTTGAGCTTTTCCAGCGCGGCCATGGCCTGGGCTTCGTTCAGCGGCTTGAAGGCTTCGCCTTTCTCGCGAGCGACGTCGAAACGCACGGTGGCGCCCTTCGCAGTGCCGAGGTCGGCGTGGACTTCCCAGTACTCTTCCGGGATGAACGCGCGGATTTCACGCTCACGCTCCACCACCAATTTCACGGCAACCGACTGTACCCGACCGGCGGACAGGCCACGGGCGATCTTGGCCCACAGCAGCGGCGACACCATGTAACCCACCACGCGGTCGAGGAAACGACGCGCCTGCTGGGCGTTGACACGATCGATGTCCAGCTCGCCTGGCTGGGAGAAGGCTTCCTGGATCGCCTTCTTGGTGATTTCGTTGAACACCACGCGCTTGTAGCGGGTGTCGTCACCACCGATGGCTTCGCGCAGGTGCCAGGCAATGGCTTCCCCCTCGCGATCCAAGTCGGTTGCGAGATAGATGGTGTCAGCATCCTTGGCGAGCCGGCGCAGCTCTTCGATGACCTTTTCCTTGCCCGGGAGGATCTCGTACTTGGCTTTCCAGCCATGATCGGGATCGACACCCATGCGCGCGACCAGCTGCTTGCGCGCCTTTTCCTTCGGCGACAAGGCCGGCGCTTCGCCCGCGGCAGCCTTGCCGCGCTTGGCGGCTGGCTCTTTGCTGGCGCTAGCCGAACCGCTGGTGGGCAGGTCTCGGATATGGCCGATACTCGACTTCACCACGTATTCGTTGCCCAAATACTTGTTGATGGTCTTGGCCTTAGCCGGGGATTCCACAATGACCAGCGATTTGCCCATGGATCAGAAAATTCCTGAATTCTAGAAGTGAAAGGCGGTTGGCGCCTGACGCGGCACCGCTATATATAGTGGCTACAAGGTGAGGTCAAGCGCAGGGTCCTGCGCGCACTCAGCTTATGGCTGCTTGAAAAGACTCGGTTCGGCCTGCACCAAAGCAAAGCGTGGCACCTGTTCGCCGTCAACTTCGACCGACTCCAGGAACATGCTCAAGGGGCGTACCCAAAAGCCGTATTCGCCATACAGGGCTTGGTAGAAGACCACTTCTTCCTCGGTTTCCGAATGCCGCGCGACACTGAACACACGGTACTGCGGACCTTTGTAATGTTGATAGAGCCCAGGTTGTATCGGCATGCTTCGGCCCTCACTCAAATCCGTTCAAAATAAAAAATAAAAAAATCCGCAAAAACAAAAACCGGGGCACTGGGCCCCGGCTTCCGTCAACGCAACGCTTAAACGCGTTCGAAGACGGTGGAGATGCCTTGGCCGAGACCAATGCACATGGTGGCTACCCCGAGGTTGCCGCCATTCTGCTTCATCACGTTCAGCAACGTGCCGGAAATTCGCGCACCGGAGCAACCGAACGGGTGACCCAGGGCGATCGCGCCGCCGTGCAGGTTAACCTTCTCATTCATCTTGTCGAGCACTTTCAGATCTTTCAGCACTGGCAGGGCCTGTGCGGCGAAAGCTTCGTTGAGCTCGAAGTAGTCGATGTCCGAGATACTCAGACCCGCACGCTTCAATGCTTTCTGTGTGGCCGGTACTGGACCATAGCCCATGATCGCCGGGTCCACACCTGCCACCGCCATCGAGCGGATCACCGCCAGAGGCTGGATGCCCAGGTCCTGTGCACGCTGCGCCGACATCACGATCATGCACGAGGCACCATCGGTGATCTGCGACGAAGTACCGGCTGTCACGGTGCCGCCCTTCGGATTGAAAGCAGGCTTCAATGCCGCCAGGCTTTCCAGGGTGGTTTCCGGACGAATGGTTTCGTCGTAGTCGAAGGTTTTCAGGAAACCGTTCTCGTCATAGCCCTGCATCGGGATGATTTCGTCCTTGAACTTGCCTTCCACGGTCGCCTTGTGGGCGAGCTGGTGGGAGCGCACGCCAAAAGCGTCCTGCTGCTCGCGGGTGATGCCGTGCATCTTGCCCAGCATTTCCGCGGTCAGGCCCATCATGCCCGACGCTTTTGCCGCGTACAGCGACATGTGCGGGTTCGGATCGACACCGTGCATCATGCTCACGTGACCCATATGCTCGACGCCGCCAACCACGAAAACGTCACCGTTGCCGGTCATGATCGCTTGCGCAGCGGTATGCAGGGCACTCATCGAAGAGCCACACAGGCGGCTGACGGTCTGGCCGGCCGAGGTGTGCGGGATCTGAGTCATCAGCGACGCCATGCGCGCGATGTTCCAGCCCTGCTCCAGGGTCTGGTTTACACAGCCCCAGATCACGTCTTCGACTTCGCTCGGGTCAACCTTGACGTTGCGTTCCAGCAGTTTGCTGATCAGGTGCGCCGACATGTCTTCGGCGCGGGTGTTGCGGTGCATGCCGCCCTTGGAGCGGCCCATCGGAGTACGACCGAAGTCGACAATCACGACGTCTCTTGGATTCAAGCTCATAAAATTTCACTCTCGCTCAAAAGTTGGGACGCTTAACCGAAGAACCGTTGGCCGGTCTTGGCCATTTCACGCAGTTTTGCGGTCGGGTGGTACAGCGCGCCCAAATCAGCGTACTGGTCAGCCAGGGCAACGAACTCTGCAACACCGATCGAATCGATGTAGCGCAGCGCACCGCCACGGAATGGAGGGAAACCGATACCGTAGACCAGGCCCATATCGGCTTCGGCGGCAGTTTCGACAATGCCGTCTTCCAGGCAGCGCACGGTTTCCAGGCACAACGGGATCATCATCCAGTTGATGATGTCTTCGTCGCTGACTTCGCGCTGTTCGAAGACGATTGGCTTAAGCACTTCCAGTACCGACGGGTCGGCGACTTTCTTCTGCTTGCCCTTCTTGTCGGTCTCGTAGGCGTAGAAGCCCTTGCCGTTCTTCTGGCCCAGGCGCTTGGCTTCGTAGAGCACGTCCACGGCGGAGCGAGTGTCGTCCTTCATGCGGTCCGGGAAGCCTTCAGCCATGACGTCACGACCGTGGTGGCCGGTGTCGATGCCGACCACGTCCATCAGGTACGCCGGGCCCATTGGCCAGCCGAATTTTTCCATGACCTTGTCGATACGCACGAAGTCCACACCGGCGCTGACCAGCTTGGCGAAACCGCCGAAGTACGGGAACAGCACGCGGTTGACCAGGAAGCCCGGGCAGTCGTTGACCACGATCGGGTTCTTGCCCATTTTCTTGGCGTAGGCAACGGTAGTGGCCACCGCCAGCTCGCTGGACTTCTCGCCACGGATCACTTCCACCAGGGGCATCATGTGCACCGGGTTGAAGAAGTGCATGCCGACGAAGTTTTCCGGACGCTTGAGGGCCTTGGCCAGCAAGGTGATGGAAATGGTCGAGGTGTTCGAGGCGAGGATGGTGTCCTCTTTGACCTTGTCTTCAACTTCGGCCAGTACGGCTTGCTTGACCTTCGGGTTCTCGACGACCGCTTCGACCACCAGGTCTACGTGACCGAAATCACCGTAGGACAGGGTCGGACGAATGCCGTTGAGCACTTCAGCCATTTTCGCCGCGGTCATGCGGCCTTTGTCAACGCGGCCAACCAGCAGCTTGGCGGCTTCGGCCAGGCCCTGCTCGATGCCGTGCTCGTTGATGTCCTTCATCAGGATCGGCGTGCCTTTGGACGCCGACTGATAGGCGATACCGCCACCCATGATGCCGGCGCCCAGTACGGCGGCCTGCTTCACGTCCTTGGCGATTTCGTCGTAGGCCTTGGCCTTTTTCTTCAGTTCCTGATCGTTCAGGAACAGGCCGATCAGGCTCTGTGCAGCCGCGGTCTTGGCCAGTTTGACGAAACCGGCGGCTTCGATTTCCAGGGCCTTGTCACGACCGAAGTTGGCGGCTTTCTGGATGGTCTTGATCGCTTCGACCGGGGCCGGGTAGTTCGGGCCAGCCTGGCCTGCCACGAAACCCTTGGCGGTTTCGAAAGCCATCATTTGTTCGATAGCGTTCAGCTTGAGTTTTTCAAGCTTCGGCTGGCGCTTGGCCTTGTAGTCAAACTCGCCGGAAATGGCGCGCTTGATCAGTTCCAGCGCAGCATCCTGCAGTTTTTCAGGGGCAACCACGGCATCGACGGCACCGACTTTCAGTGCGTCTTCGGCACGGTTTTCCTTGCCGGAAGCAATCCACTCGATAGCGTTGTCGGTACCGATCAGGCGCGGCAGGCGCACGGTACCGCCGAAGCCCGGGTAGATACCCAGCTTGACTTCCGGCAGACCGATCTTGGCCTTGGTCGACATGACGCGGTAGTCCGCTGCCAGGCACATTTCCAGACCGCCACCCAATGCGATGCCATTGATTGCGACGACAGTCGGGACGCTGAGGTCTTCGAAATCGCTGAAAATCTTGTTGGCTTCGAGGTTGCCAGCCACAAGCTCTGCATCCGGCAGCTTGAAGTTGTCGACGAATTCGGTGATGTCGGCGCCGACGATGAACACGTCCTTGCCACTGCTGACGATCACACCCTTGATCGAAGCATCTGCCTTGATGGCGTCCACGGCCTGACGCAGTTCGTTCAGGGTTAGACGGTTGAACTTGTTGACGGACTCACCCTTGAGGTCGAACTTCAGTTCGACGATGCCACTTTCAAGAGCCTTAACCGTGATGGCTTTACCTTCGTAAATCATCAACTGATCTCCACGATATGGAAGCTGAACAGTACACGTCGGACGCAGGCGGATGGCTGGCAGGGACGTCTCTCGTCGATGCTACGCCTATCCACCCGGCACACCCGCCAACGCGATAGTCGGGATTCTGTAGGAGCGTTTTGTCAGACAAACGCTCAATTCATACGCCCGTTTGATTTGGGTACGCCACCTTCACGGAAATTCCGACAATTGTCAATCGCCCAAAGTACGGGTTGAGAGGCGACTTGGCGGTCATTTCTGTAAGACGAAGGCCTGCAACACGAGGCCGCATTACCAAACATTCATAGAATCAATGATTAGAAAATTCGCCCTAATTCACGGCAGCCTGCCACTAACCGGCTACGCTGGCGGAACCTGGGGAAAAAATTGAACGCTTTTGGCGAATGCCCAGCGTAAGATCAGCCCAAACCGAATTACCGGCCTGCCTGGCCAACCCCGCCCGATGACGTTGTCGGGCTTTTTATTGCCTGCAAAAAGCCACCCGCCCCCTTGTAGGAGCTGGCTTGCCAGCGCCTACAAGGGTCGAGTTCAGCGAGGAAGATCGGGTTCAGGCGAGCGCCTTGAGGGTGGCGTCGATGTGCTGCAATACCTCTGTTTCACCCTTCTCACCCCAATACAGGGTAATCATCTGCTTGTCGGCTTCGACCTTGTAGACATTGCCCGGCAATTTTTCGAAATGATTGAGCAACGCGGGATCGTCGCAGGGTTCCTGCCACTGGTTGACCCACACACCCGGCGATTTTTGCCAGTAACTCCAGCACGCCGGCTGGTTGCCCCGGCGCGGTCGATGGTACTGCGCGCAAGGGTTTGGCGGCTCCTGGCTGAGCCAGTGCGGCCACTCCTGAGGCGCCAGTTGCATGGCCAGGCCGATGCGTCGCGCCTCCATGCGCAGGGCCATGCGCCCGCTCTGATGGCGCGAGGGTCGCAGCCATGCCAGGGGGCTCAACGACACCAGCAGGATTGACACCACTATCCAGACCGTCATATCTGTACTCCCGATTCTTGATGAGCGCATTGAGTCACTTTGGAGCCAATGCGCTTGAAACCAGCCATACTTACCAATATTGCAATCCTCAGGAGGAGCACCTCATGCCCTACAACCATATTCTGGTCGCTGTAGATCTGACCGAAGAGTGCGACCCTGTAATCCACCGCGCTCGCGAGCTGGCGGTGAGCAATGGGGCGAAGTTGTCCCTGGTGCATATCGTCGAGCCGATGGCCATGGCCTTTGGTGGCGATGTGCCAATGGACCTGTCACAACTGCAACAACAGCAGTTCGACCAGGCCAAGGAGCGACTCGATCGCCTGATCTTGAAATACCCCGAGCTCTCCAGGGAATACAGCCACCTGACCTACGGCCAGCCCCGCCAGGAAATTCACCACCTGGCCAAGGAGCAAGGGTGCGACATGATCGTGGTCGGCAGTCACGGCCGCCATGGCCTGGCATTGCTGCTGGGCTCCACCGCCAACGACGTCCTGCACGGCGCGCCTTGCGATGTGCTTGCAGTGCGCCTGCAAAGCAAAAGCTGATAGCCATCTTCGGTAGGAGCCGGCTTGCCGGCGAAGGCGGTCCTGGACCTTGTATCAGTCTTGCGGGCCTCTTCGCTGGCAAGCCAGCGCCTACAAGGGATTACATTGCATATGAAAAGCCCGGCGCTCATCGCTGAGTGCCGGGCTTTTTTATTGCAGGATCATTCAGGCATCCAGCTCGGCCCAGCGCTCGACCATGATGTCCAGCTCAGCCTGCAACTGCGCCAACTGCGCGATCACGGCGGCAGTTTCCGCTGCCGGACGCAGGTAGAAGCCGGCATCGGCCATCTGCCCCTCAACCGAGACGATCTGCTGCTCCATGGCTTCGATCTGGCCCGGCAACGCTTCCAACTCACGCTGCAGCTTGTAGCTGAGCTTCTTCTTCGCCACCGGCGCCTCGACGGCGGCCGCAACGGGTGCAGGCTCAGCCTTGACCACGGCGGAGTTCAGGTCGGCCTTGCCGGACTTGCTCTCGGTCACGCCCAGCAGGCGCGGTGAACCGCCCTGGCGCAGCCAGTCCTGGTAACCACCGACGTACTCGCGAACCTTGCCTTCACCTTCGAAGACCAGGGTGCTGGTGACCACGTTGTCGAGGAATGCCCGGTCGTGGCTGACCATCAGTACGGTGCCGTTGAAGGTCAGCAAGACCTCTTCGAGCAATTCGAGGGTTTCGACGTCGAGGTCGTTGGTCGGTTCGTCGAGCACCAGCAGGTTGGCCGGCTTGCTGAACAGCTTGGCCAGCAACAGACGGGCACGCTCGCCCCCGGACAGCGCCTTGACCGGCGTGCGGGCACGCTGCGGGCTGAACAGGAAGTCGCCAAGGTAGCTCAGCACGTGGCGGCTCTGGCCGTCGATATCGATGAAGTCGCGACCTTCGGCGACGTTGTCGATCACGGTCTTTTCCAGATCCAGCTGATGACGCAACTGGTCGAAATAGGCGACGTCGATCTTGGTGCCTTCTTCCACCTTGCCACTGGTCGGCTGCAAGCCGCTGAGCATCAACTTCAGCAGCGTGGTCTTGCCGGTGCCGTTGGCGCCGAGCAGGCCGATACGGTCGCCGCGCTGCAGCACCATGGAGAAATCCTTGATCAGGAACGGCCCGCCCGGGTGAGCGAAACTCACGTTCTCGAGCACCATCACCTGCTTGCCGGACTTGTCGGCGGTTTCCAGCTGGATGTTGGCCTTGCCCGTGCGCTCACGACGCTCGCTGCGCTCCACGCGCAGGGCCTTCAGGGCGCGTACGCGGCCTTCGTTACGGGTACGACGGGCCTTGATGCCCTGGCGAATCCACACTTCTTCCTGGGCCAGGCGCTTGTCGAACAGCGCGTTGGCGGTGGCTTCGGCGGCCAGCTCGGCTTCCTTGTGCACCAGGAAACTGGCGTAGTCGCCGTTCCAGTCGATCAAGCCACCGCGATCCAACTCCAGGATGCGGGTCGCCAGGTTCTGCAGGAAGGAACGGTCGTGCGTGATGAACAGCACGGCGCCCTGGAAATCCTTCAGTGCTTCTTCCAGCCAGGCGATCGCACCGATGTCCAGGTGGTTGGTCGGTTCGTCGAGCAGCAGCAGGTCGGGTTCGGACACCAGGGCCTGGGCCAGCAGCACGCGACGACGCCAGCCACCGGACAATTCAGCGAGGGTCTTGTCGGCCGGCAACTGCAGGCGGCTCAGGGTGCTGTCGACCAGGGTCTGCAAACGCCAGCCGTCGCGGGCTTCGAGGTCGTGCTGGACGTGCATCAGCTTGTCCAGGTCGGCATCGGTGACGATGTTCTGGCTCAGGTGGTGATATTCGGCGAGCAACGCGCCGACACCGTCCAGGCCTTCGGCAACCACGTCGAACACTGTCCGCTCGTCGGCTACCGGCAATTCTTGCGGCAATTCGCCGATCTTGAGCCCGGGTGCGCGCCAAACCGAGCCGTCATCGGGCTTCTGGTCGCCCTTGACGAGCTTCATCATGCTGGACTTGCCAGTGCCGTTGCGGCCGATGATGCACACCCGCTCTCCACGGGCGATCTGCCAGGACACCTTGTCCAACAACGGCATAGCGCCGAAAGCAAGGGACACATCGCTGAATTTGAGCAGGGTCATGAGCTTCTCCAAAAACCGGGCGCGCATTCTACCTGAAACAGGGCTTCAGCAGGCCGGCATTTTCACCTTGGCGGCACTCTGCCGTACAAATGTTGCGAACTGATGCAGACCGGTCGGCAAAGCTTTCGCCCATTGCTGGCAAAAGGCTAAGCTAAAGATAATCAGTGCGGGCATCGCCAGCACTTGTCATGTTTTTTCTGTCTGGACGTCTCATGCGCAGTCGCCTTTTCACTTTTTTGTCATGTTTTTTACTTTCTGCCGCTGCCGTTCAATCTGCCCAGGCGGTGGACCTGTCTACCCAACGCCAATACTACGATGAAGCCAAGCGCGCCCTGGCCAAGGGCGACACCGGTCCGTACTTCCGTTACAGCCAGGCCCTGGCCGACTATCCGCTGGAGCCATACCTGGCCTACGACGAGCTGACCGCCCGACTGAAAACCGCGAGCAATACCGAGATCGAGAAGTTCCTCGCCGAACACGGTGACCTGCCCCAGGCCAACTGGATGAAGCTGCGCTGGTTGCGCTGGCTGGCGGAACGCGGCGACTGGGCGACATTCGTCAAGTACTACGACCCGAAGATGAATTTCACTGAACTGGACTGCCTGAACGCGCAGTACCAGATCAGCCACAACAAAAAGACCGAAGGTTACGCCAACGCCAACAAGCTCTGGCTGAGCGGTAAAACGCAACCGGCAGCCTGTGACGCCCTGTTCGGCATGTGGGCCGCCGAAGGCCAGTTGACCGAGCAGAAGCGCTGGGAACGCGCCAAGCTCGCCGCCCAGGCGCGCAACTACCCACTGGCCAACAGCCTGGTCAATGGCTTGACCACCCTGGCCCCGCGTGGCCGCCTGCTGATCGATGTGGCGCAGAAGCCGGAGCTGCTCAATTCGCCGTCGCGCTTCACCCCGGCCGACGAACCGATGTCCGACGTGGTCAGCCTCGGCCTGCGCCGTCTCGCCCGCCAGGACCCGGACAGGGCCATGAATCTGCTCGACGGGTATGCCAGCAGCATGCACTTCTCCCGCGACGAAAAAGTGGCCATCGCCCGGGAAATCGGGCTGACCCTCGCGCGGCGTTTCGACAGCCGCGCGCTGGACATGATGACCAAGTACGACCCGGAATTGCGCGACAACACGGTGTCTGAATGGCGCATGCGCTTGTTGCTGCGCCTGGCGCGCTGGGACGATGCCTACCAGTTGACTCGCCGCCTACCCCAGGACCTGGCCACCACCAACCGCTGGCGCTACTGGCAGGCCCGCAGCCTGGAACTGGCACAACCGCAGAATCCCGAAGCGCAATCCCTCTACAAGAGCCTGGCTCGCGAGCGCGATTTCTATGGTTTCCTCGCCGCCGACCGTTCGCAGTCGCCGTATTCGCTGAACAACAAACCGCTGGTACTCAGCCAGGCGCTGATCAACAAGGTGCGCAATACCCCCGGCATACGTCGCGCCCTGGAGTTTCATGCCCGCGGACAGATCGTCGACGGTCGCCGCGAGTGGTATCACGTCAGTCGCCACTTCAATCGCGACGAAATGGTTGCCCAGGCGAAACTGGCGTATGACCTGAAATGGTACTTTCCGGCGATTCGCACCATCAGCCAGGCGCAGTACTGGGATGACCTGGACATTCGCTTCCCGATGGCCCACCGCGACACCCTGGTCCGTGAAGCCAGGAACCGTGGCCTGCATTCCAGCTGGGTATTTGCTATCACCCGCCAGGAAAGCGCCTTCATGGAAGATGCCCGCTCCAGTGTCGGTGCCAGCGGCTTGATGCAATTGATGCCGGGAACCGCCAAGGAAACCGCACGCAAGTTCAGCATTCCACTGGCCTCGCCGCAGCAAGTGTTCAACCCGGACAAGAATATTCAGCTTGGCGCGGCCTACCTGAGCCAGGTCCACAGCCAATTCAACGGCAACCGCGTCCTCGCCTCCGCCGCCTACAACGCAGGCCCGGGCCGCGTGCGCCAGTGGCTGCGCGGTGCCGATCACCTGAGCTTCGACGTCTGGGTGGAAAGCATCCCGTTCGACGAAACCCGCCAATACGTACAGAACGTGCTGTCATATTCGGTGATCTACGGCCAGAAACTCAACTCACCGCAGCCGCTGGTGGATTGGCATGAGCGGTACTTCGACGATCGGTGACAGGCGCCCCTGAACATTACGCTGGTCTTGCGGGTGTCTTCGCTGGCGAGCCAGCTCCGACAACGGTCGATCCAGCAGCGGCGATTCATGCCGCTTCATGCCCATCACTGAACTGCAACGCCGCCAACCGCGCATACAGCGCATTGTTCGCAATCAGCGACTGGTGCGTCCCCACCGCCACCAGTTTCCCCTGGTCCATGACCGCAATGCGATCGGCGTTTTTGACCGTGGCCAGGCGGTGGGCGATGACCAGGGTGGTGCGGTTTTTCATCAGGCTCGGCAATGCCTGCTGAATCAAGTGTTCGCTTTGGGCGTCGAGGGCGCTGGTGGCTTCGTCCAGCAGCAGGATGGGCGCATCCACCAGCAGCGCGCGGGCGATGGCCAGGCGCTGGCGCTGGCCGCCGGACAAGCCGAGGCCGCCGTCCCCCAGGTGCGTCTGATAACCGTTGGGCATGGCTTCGATGAAGTCGTGGGCGTAGGCGATTTTTGCCGCCTCGCGGACTTCGGCCAGGGTCGCCGAGGGGTTGCCGTAGCGCAGGTTGTCCTCGATGCTGCCGAAGAACAGCGCCGGGGTCTGCGAGACCAGCGCGAAGCAACGCCGCAGGTCCAGTGGATCGAGCTGGGTCAGGGGCACGCCGTCGAGCAGGATGCGCCCCTCAGAAGGGTCGTAAAAACGCAGCAGCAGGTCATACACCGTCGATTTGCCGGCCCCGGACGGCCCGACCAACGCCAGGGTCTCCCCGGCCTGGATGCTCAGGCTCAGGCCGTCGACCGCGTAGCTTTCAGGGCGCGAGGGGTAGCAGAAGCGCACATCCTGCAACACCAGGTCACCCTTCACCCGCTCGGGCAAGGTCACCCGGCCAGTGGTCGGCGGCTGGATGATGTTCTGCGCCCGCAGCAACTCGGCAATCCGCTCGGCCGCGCCCGCCGCGCGCTGCAACTCGCCGATCACCTCACTCAGGGTGCCGAACGCACTGCCGACAATCAGGCTGTAGAAAACAAACGCCGCCAGTTCACCCGCGGAAATCCGCCCGGCAATCACGTCCATGCCACCAACCCAGAGCATCACACCGACGGCGCCCAGCACCAGCACGATCACCAGGGTAATCAGCCAGGCCCGCTGGAAAATGCGCTTGCGCGCCGTGTCGAACGCCTCCTCCACAGTGACTGCGAAGCGCTGTTCGTCCTGGCCCTGGTGGTTGTAGGCCTGCACGGTCTTGATCTGGCCCAGGGTCTCGGACACATAGCTACCGATGTCGGCAATCCGGTCCTGGCTCAGGCGCGACAGGCTGCGCACCCGCCGGCCGAAAATCAGGATCGGCGCGATCACCAACGGCAAGGCAATCACCACGATGCTGGTGAGCTTGGGATTGGTGACAAACAGCAGGACAATCCCGCCAATCACCATCAGCAAGTTGCGCAAGAACAATGACAGCGAGGAGCCGATCACCGATTGCAGCAGCGTGGTATCGGCGGTCAAGCGCGACTGGATCTCGGAGCTGCGGTTGTCCTCGTAGAACCCCGGGTGCAGGTAAACCAGATGATTGAACACCCGGCGGCGGATGTCGGCGACACAACGCTCGCCGATCCACGACACCAGGTAAAACCTTGCAAAGGTACCCACCGCCAGGCCGATCACCAGCAGCATGAACAAAGCGATGGACTGGTTGAGCAAATGCGGCGACTGGGTCATGAACCCCTGGTCCACCAGCAGGCGAATGCCCTGCCCCATGGACAAGGTAATGCCCGCCGTGACGACCAGCGCGAACAGGGCACCCAGCGCTTGCCAGCGATAAGGGGCGATGAAACGGCTGGCCAGGCGAATCGCACGACGGTGACGAACAGTGAGCATTTGCATCATCCACAACGGAGTCATTGATAGCACCAGCGTACACCGACCAGAGCGTGGAACTGGTTGAATCAGAATGAGTCAGGTTAATTATGACCGTGCAGTCTAGTGCCTAGACGCTATTGGTCTAAAGTTCGGGTAGCCATGTCGGGATATTTCTGGTCGACTGGCGATGCCGTTCAGGATCGATCGCAGGGAGTTGTCACAGCCTGGTCACCTGACGGTTTTAACCTAGGCACACAACCTGATGAGGAGACAGGCCATGTCCTTGCAACAACGCAGCGATGACAAGATTGAAGTGATCCGCACGCAGCCAGACCAGTCTCTGGGGTGCTCGATAATCGATGAACAGGGCCGCGAAGTACCGATCACTGAAAAGATGATCCAGAAAGCGTGCAGCGAACTGGATAAGCGATTGGTCAAGCCTGCCGAAGAGAAGTGATGTAACCACCGTCTTCATTGACCCGGCCCTTGAGGGCCGGGTTTCTTATTGCCCGTTCTTCAGATAATCGTCGCGCCCAGTGCCGCCACGATCTGCTGCAACGCTGGCGCATCCCCGTCTATCCGCACCTGCAACCCGTCGATTTCGCGTCGAGACGGATACTGCTTGCGCAATACATCGAACGCCGCACGCTGCTCGCCCACACTGCCAACAAGGCTGCGGCGAAAGTCCGCATCGTCACGGCGCGGGTCGTACACGCCACGGCACAACATCGCCAGGGCCCAAGCCGGGTCGGTGTCCCCGCTCAAGGTCACCTGCGACAGCCAGGGGGCTGGCAGCAAGTCGCTCAGGCTGACCTGGGGCGCTTGCCCGAGGAACTCGCAATAAGCTTGATAGATCTGCGCCGTTCCGCGCTGCTTGCCGTCGAGGCTGTAGCCGGCAATGTGCGGCGTGGCCAGCACGCAGAGCTCGGCCAGGGCCACATCGACTTCCGGCTCACCCTCCCACACATCGAGTACCGCCTGCAGGTCTTCGCGCTCCAGCAGCACCTCTCGCAGGGCGTTGTTGTCCACCACCGGGCCACGGCTGGCGTTGATCAGCCAGGTGCCGGGCTTGAGTTGGTTCAGGCGGCGTCGATCGAACAGGTGCCAGGTCGGCTGAGCGCCCTTGCGGGTCAGCGGGGTGTGCAGGCTGATGACGTCGCATTGCTCGATGATTTGCTCAAGGCTGACGTAATCGCCCCCTTCAGCAGCCTGGCGTGGCGGATCGCAGACCAGCACCCTCCAGCCCAGGCCCTGCAGGACCTTGACCAGACGACCACCCACCTCACCGGCACCGACCACGCCGTAGGTGCGTTGGGTCAGTTCGGCGCCTTCGATTTCAGCCAGGGTCAGCAGGCTGCCCAGCACGTAGTCGACCACACCGCGGGCGTTGCAGCCCGGCGCGCTGGACCAGGTGATGCCGGCCTGCTGGAAGTATTCCAGGTCCAGATGATCGGTGCCGATGGTGCAGGTGCCGACAAAACGTACCTTGCTGCCTTCGAGCAGCGCACGGTCGACACGGGTGACCGAACGCACCAGCAGTACATCGGCCTGTTCGACGGTGGCGCGGTCGATGGAACGCCCCGGCACCCGGCGGATTTCACCGAATGGTTCGAAGAAGGCGTCGAGCAGGGGGATATTTTCGTCGGCAACGATCAGCATGTCAGGCTCCTTTGGCGGACCGGCAGTGTAGGCGTAGAGGGTACCTGGCGCCTAGCATGCATCGCCTCCTACTTGTAGGAGCGAGCGGTGCGGCGATCCGACTTGCCCGCGAACCAGGCGCCGTGATGTATCTGCTGCACCGCGTTATCGTTCTTCGCGGGCAAGCCTCGCTCCTACAGAGGGAGAAGGAATCGGGCGTGGGGATTACAAATGCCCAACACAGTCTTTTCCTGACCGCTGCGTCAACGCGTAGAATGCGCACCCGCGCATGAAAAATCTTTGGACGCTTTGCCCTTGAACTCCGTGACTGACCACACCACCAGCCCTCCCCTCTCCCGCCCCGCCCGGGTCCGCCTGGAGCTGAAAAACCTGCTCGGCCTGGCCTTGCCGATCATGATCGCGCAGCTGGCCACCACGGCGATGGGCTTCGTCGATGCGGTGATGGCCGGCCGGGTCGGGCCGCGCGACCTGGCGGCGGTGGCGCTGGGCAACTCGATCTGGGTGCCGGTGTTCCTGCTGATGACCGGCACGTTGCTGGCCACCACGCCGAAAGTCGCCCAGCGCTTCGGTGCCGGCACGCACAGCGAGATCGGTCCGATCGTGCGCCAGGCACTGTGGCTGGCCCTGGTGGTGGGCCTGATCGCGACCGGCCTGCTGCTGTGCGCCGAACCGATCCTGCGCGTGATGAAGGTCGATCCGGAACTGATCGGCCCCTGCATGCAATACCTGCACGGCATCGCCAGCGGCCTGCCCGCGGTCGCGCTCTACCATGTGCTGCGCTGTTTCAGTGACGGCCTGGGTCGCACCCGCCCGGCGATGGTCCTGGGCCTGTGCGGCCTGGCGCTGAACATTCCGCTGAACTACGTGTTCATCTATGGGCACTTCGGCGTGCCGGCCATGGGCGGCGTCGGTTGCGGCTGGGCCACGGCGATCGTCATGTGGGTGATGGCCCTGGGCATGGCCGGTTGGGAGCGCTGGGCGCCGGCGTATCAATCGAGCCAGCTGTTCAGCCGTTTCGACTGGCCGCAATGGTCGGTGATCAAGCGCCTGCTGGGCATCGGCCTGCCCATCGGCATTGCCGTGTTCGCCGAGTCGAGCATCTTCGCGGTGATCGCCCTGTTGATCGGCAGCCTCGGCGCCACCGTGGTCGCCGGGCACCAGATCGCCCTGAACTTCAGCTCGCTGGTGTTCATGATCCCCTACTCCCTGGGCATGGCCGTGACCGTTCGGGTCGGCCAGTCGCTTGGGCGCGAGCAACCCCGTGAAGCGCGCTTCGCCGCGGGCGTCGGCATGGGCACGGCACTGGCGTACGCCTGCCTGTCGGCGAGCATGATGCTGTTGCTGCGCGAACACATCGCCACGATCTACACGGCGGACCCGACGGTGATCAAGGTGGCGGCGATGTTGATCGTCTATTCGGCGCTGTTCCAGTTTTCCGACGCGATCCAGGTCACGGCGGCCGGTGCATTGCGCGGCTATCAGGACACTCGGGTGACCATGATACTGACGCTGTTCGCTTACTGGGGCATCGGCCTGCCGGTGGGCTACGCCCTGGGCCTGACCGACTGGTTCGGCACGCCAAGCGGCCCGAGCGGGCTGTGGCAGGGTTTGATTGTGGGCTTAAGCTGCGCGGCGCTGATGCTGTCGATCCGCCTGACGCGCAGTGCACGCAAGCGGATTCGCCTGAACCAACACTTGTAGGAGCTGGCTTGCCAGCGAAGACGGTGTATCAGTCGCCATCGATGTTGCCTGACGCACCGCTTTCTCGAGCAAGCTCGCTCCTACAAGGTTTTGTGGGTTAATCGGATTTTTTGCGGATCCAGTAAAGGTAGGTGCCAGCCTCTTCATGCTGCCCCACCAGCTCATGGTCGAGAAACACGCAAAACTTGGGGATGTCGCGGCGGGTCGACGGATCGGTGGCGATCACCTTGAGCAGGCCCCCTGGCAACAGGTCACGGATGTGCTGGTGCAACATCATCACCGGCTCCGGGCAATTGAGGCCGGTGGCGTCTAGGGTGCCGTCTACCGGCGTATCAAGCATTTCACTCATGATTAACTCCTGAAACTTGCCGGCATTGTACACCGCTGATCGTTCCCACGCTCTGCGTGGGAATGCTGCCAGGGACGCTCCGCGTTCCAGCTCTGGAAGTGACGCAGAGCGTCACGGGATGCATTCCCACGCAGAGCGTGGGAACGATCGGTACACACGGTCAGCGGGACTTGGGTTTCTTCACATCCAGCCGGCGCAAATGGCAGGTCACTTCCTCACGGTCGTGGTACAGCTGCTTGCAGCCGATCTCCACGCGAATGCCGCGCGCCTTGAAACCCTCGGCAATCCGCTCAAGCAAGCGCTTCACTTCGGCGTAGCGCTGTTTCATCGGCAGCTTGAGGTTGACCACCGCCTCGCGGCAATGCCCCTCGCCGATCCACTCTTCCAGCATCGCCGCATTACGCGCCGGCTTCTCGACGATGTCGCAGACCATCCAGTCCACCGGCTGCTTGGGCTTGAAGGTGAAACCGTCGGCCATCAAATGCTGCACCAGGCCGGTATCCATCAGGCTTTCAGCCATCGGGCCATTATCGATGGCGGTCACCAACATGCCACGGTTGACCAGCTGCCAGGTCCAGCCGCCGGGCGCTGCACCCAGGTCGACACCGGTCATGTCGCTGTGCAAACGCTCGTCCCACTGGTCCCGAGGGATAAAGTGATGCCAGGCCTCTTCAAGCTTCAAGGTCGAACGGCTTGGCGCCTCGCGCGGGAATTTCAAACGCGGAATGCCCATCGGCCACATCGCCGAGTTGTTCGACTCCGCCAGACCGACGAACACTTCACGGCCGCTCTTGAACGTCAACAACAAGCGCGGCTTGCTCGCGTCATCCACCAGCTTGCCGGCGCCGGTCAGCGCCTTGCGCAGGGGGCCTTCGAACTTCTTGCAGAAGTTCGACAGCTCCTTGCCATCATTGGTGTCGACCACTTCCAGCCACAGGCTGCCGCAGGTCGGAAAATCCGCCAGGTGCGCGAGAATCACACTGATGCGATCACTCTCCGGCAGGTCGATGAAGATCCCCCGGGCCCACTGGCGCGGGAAAATCAGATCAGCGAAACGCTGCCCGCGCATCAGGCGATCGGCGCCGTCTTCCTCGGTGCAGACAAACTCGGCGCAGGCGCTGGCGGCCTTGGCCTTGGCATAACCGGCCACGTTCAGTTGTGCGGCGAGGTCGGAAATCTCGGAACAGACTTCACCTTCGAAGCCCGGCCGGCAATGCATGAAAAGGGTGTTCATTCTTACTCCTGGGCAGAGGGCGAGACATTCAACCCCTGCGCGATGCCCAGACTTGCGCTAACGCAAAGCCTGTCACGAAAACCGGCGCATGATAGCCGACTTCGGAACCTCGGACTTGCCCATAGAGTCCCGTTATTAGCCAGCTACTTAAAACAGGGCTAGGTTTAGTGCTCTGCCCCTTTCCCTCAGTCCGTAGCCGTGCGGACTCAAAGGAGTGATCGTAATGCCGTCCCTCGATAGCCTGAAGACCCTCAAGACCCTGCAAGTCGACGACAAGCTTTACCACTACTACAGCCTGCCGGAGGCCGCCAGAAGCCTCGGGGACCTGGACGCGCTGCCCATGTCGCTCAAAGTGCTGCTGGAAAACCTGCTGCGCTGGGAAGACGCCAAGACCGTCTCCAAAGCCGACCTCAAGGCCATTGCCGCCTGGCTCAAGGAGCGCCGCTCCGACCGCGAAATCCAGTACCGCCCGGCCCGGGTGCTGATGCAAGACTTCACCGGCGTGCCCGCCGTGGTCGACCTGGCCGCCATGCGTGCCGCGATGGCCAAGGCCGGCGGCGACCCGCAGCGCATCAACCCGCTGTCGCCGGTGGACCTGGTGATCGACCACTCGGTGATGGTCGACAAGTTCGCCACCAGCAGCGCTTTCGAACAGAACGTCGACATCGAAATGCAGCGCAACGGCGAGCGATACGCCTTCCTGCGCTGGGGCCAGAGCGCCTTCGACAACTTCAGCGTGGTGCCACCGGGCACCGGCATCTGCCACCAGGTCAATCTGGAATACCTCGGCCGCACGGTCTGGACCAAGGACGAAGACGGCCGCACCTACGCCTTCCCCGACACCCTGGTCGGCACCGACTCCCACACCACCATGATCAACGGCCTCGGCGTACTCGGCTGGGGCGTCGGCGGCATCGAAGCCGAAGCGGCGATGCTCGGCCAACCGGTGTCGATGCTGATACCCGAAGTGATCGGTTTCAAGCTCACCGGCAAACTCAAGGAAGGCATCACCGCCACCGACCTGGTGCTGACCGTCACCCAGATGCTGCGCAAGAAAGGCGTGGTCGGCAAATTCGTCGAGTTCTACGGCGACGGCCTGGCCGACCTGCCCCTGGCCGACCGCGCGACCATCGCCAACATGGCGCCGGAGTACGGCGCCACCTGCGGCTTCTTCCCCGTGGACGACGTCACCCTGAGCTACCTGCGCCTGTCCGGCCGCCCCGACGCCACGGTCAAACTGGTTGAGGCCTACAGCAAGGCCCAAGGCCTGTGGCGCCTGCCGGGCAAGGAACCGCAGTTCACCGACAGCCTGGCCCTGGACTTGGCCAGCGTCGAAGCCAGCCTGGCCGGGCCCAAGCGCCCGCAAGACCGCGTGTCGCTGCCGAACGTCGCGCAAGCCTTCAGCGACTTCGTCGGCCTGCAACTCAAACCCACCAGCAAGGAAGAGGGCCGCCTGGAAAGCGAAGGCGGTGGCGGCGTGGCCGTAGGTAACGCGGACATGGCCGGTGAAGTGGACTACGAGTTCGAAGGCCAGACCCTTCGCCTGAAAAACGGCGCGGTGGTGATCGCCGCCATCACCTCCTGCACCAACACCTCCAACCCGAGCGTAATGATGGCGGCCGGGCTGCTGGCGAAAAAAGCCGTGGAAAAAGGCCTGCGCCGCAAACCCTGGGTGAAAAGCTCGCTGGCCCCAGGCTCGAAAGTGGTCACCGACTACTACAAGGCCGCCGACCTGACGCAGTACCTCGATGCCTTGGGTTTTGCCCTGGTCGGCTATGGCTGCACCACCTGCATCGGTAACTCCGGGCCACTGCCGGAGCCCATCGAAAAAGCCATCCAGAAGGCCGACCTCACCGTGGCCTCGGTGCTGTCGGGCAACCGCAACTTCGAGGGCCGGGTGCATCCGCTGGTGAAAACCAACTGGCTGGCCTCGCCGCCGCTGGTGGTCGCCTACGCCCTGGCCGGCACCGTGCGCATCGACCTCAGCCGCGAACCCCTGGGCGAAGACCAGAACGGCCACCCGGTGTACCTGCGCGACATCTGGCCCAGCAGCCAGGAAATCGCCGAAGCGGTCGAACGGGTCAACACCGCCATGTTCCACAAGGAATACGCCGAAGTGTTCGCCGGCGACGAACAATGGCAAGCCATCAAAGTGCCGCAAGCGGCCACCTACGTCTGGCAGGACGACTCGACCTACATCCAGCACCCGCCGTTCTTCGACGACATCGGCGGCCCGCCACCGGTGGTCAAGGACATCAGCGGCGCACGCATCCTCGCCCTGCTCGGCGACTCGGTGACCACCGACCACATCTCCCCCGCCGGCAACATCAAGGCCGACAGCCCCGCAGGCCACTACCTGCGCGAAAAAGGCGTGGAACCGCGCGACTTCAACTCCTACGGCTCCCGCCGCGGCAACCACCAGGTGATGATGCGCGGCACCTTCGCCAACATCCGCATCCGCAACGAAATGCTCCACGGCGAGGAAGGCGGCAACACCTACTACATCCCCACCGGCGAAAAACTGCCGATCTACGACGCCGCCATGCGCTATCAAGCCACTGGCACCCCACTGGTGGTCATCGCCGGCCAGGAATACGGCACCGGCTCAAGCCGCGACTGGGCCGCCAAGGGCACCAACCTGCTGGGCATCAAAGCGGTCATCGCCGAAAGCTTCGAACGCATCCACCGCTCCAATTTGGTGGGCATGGGCGTGCTGCCACTGCAATTCAAGCTCGACCAGAACCGCAAGAGCCTGAACCTGACCGGCCGCGAAACCCTGGACATCCTCGGCCTCACCGGCGTCGAACTGACACCACGGATGAACCTGACCCTGGTCATCACCCGGGAAAACGGCAGCCGGGAAAAAATCGAAGTGCTGTGCCGGATTGATACGCTTAATGAGGTGGAGTACTTCAAGTCGGGGGGGATCTTGCATTACGTGTTGCGGCAATTGATTGCGTCGTAACCGCGGAACAATAAGTGTTGATGCTTCAGGCGCTGTTACATCGGTAACGGCGCCTGAAGCACTCCCTGACAACCTGCCACCCACGCACTTTGCAGGGGCCCGGCTTGCCGGCGAAGGCGTCCTTACAGCCGACCATTCCCTCGCGGATGCACCCAATCCCCTGTAGGAGCTGGCTTGCCAGCGAAGGCGCCCCCACAGCCGACCATTCCCTCGCGGATGCACCCAATCCCCTGTAGGAGCTGGCTTGCCAGCGATGGCGCCCTCACAGCCGACCATTCCCTCGCGGATGCACCCAATCCCCTGTAGGAGCTAGCTTGCCAGCGAAGGCGCCCCCACAACCGATAACGGTCTTTCGGACGATCAACGTGAGGCGCGGTTTACTGGACCGCCTGATATCTCAACCGAAAACGACAATTTGTGACCCTGCGCCAACGCATAACCTCAAGAAACGAAACCGTCTGCCGATAGCCAGGGCAATACGCTGTGGTAGGGTATTTTAGAAATTTGTCGTTACGGGTTTAGCGCATGAAAGAGATTTATCTATTGATCGAGCACGGAATCGATCAAGGCGAAGTGTATGTTCTTGGTTGGTTCGACGATGAAAAAAAGGCGAAGGAAGTCGCCGAGGAAAAAGAGTGGGAAGCGTACCGTGAAAGCTTGAAAACAGGACACGCCTGGTCAAATCACAAGCCGTTGGCGCCAGACCAAACTGAATACCGTCGATTCTGGGTCAAAGAAGTTTCCAGGTTTGATCGCGTTCCCGTCCCAAGGTCGTCAGCTGTTCATTGAGCCTCGGCCCTGTGCTGATGCTCCTCAGCAGCGCAGTCACCATGCTTGGCGGCCAACCTGATTTCGAACCTATTCAGGCCCCTGTAGGAGCTGGCTTGCCAGCGAAGGCGGCCGCCCAGTCGACAGATCTGCCAACAGACACACAGCTTTGAAGAAAACAGCACTACGCAAAAAATTCCATATTTGCGGGGGGGGGGGGGGACCACATCCCTGTGCTCAGTGTTCGCGCTATTGAAAGGACCGGTGCTTCGTCAAACCGCAACTAGTACTCGGTGTCGCCTTCGATTTTGAAATGTTGAACCCAACCTTGTATCGATGTAGCAAGAACCATCAGCGGTACCAGCATCAACAACGTCACAGTGATCACGGACCAACTTGTCATACGCTTCCCCTTTTTCCAGCAGGATTTGGCAGAGCGCCATTCAAACGAACGTCAGGCACCTTTAAACATAGTCACACTCTCTGTTCTACGCACTAAAACACAGCACCACAATTGCAGACGCACGGCCATATCTGCCTAAATGCCCCACATTAAAGCGAGCTCACCCGAAACAAGGAAACGTTCATGCTCGTAATGCCCTGGCCATACCTGACACTCCTCTCTGCCGGCTATGTCCTGGCACTCACCTACGGTTACCTGACCGCCCAGGCGATCATTGCGATCATCCTGCTCCTGCTCGCCGGATTCGCCGTCCGGCAAAACCGCTTTCACTATGGCCCCTACCTCGGCCATGCCCTGTTCATCCTCCTCGCCCTCGCCTTGGCCCTCCATTGGTGGCCAGGATTTCACAACGCCAGGATGATCGACCAGGAACGCTTCACCGAGAACGCCGCGCCCTTCTCGATGTACCTCAACCTGGATAAACCACTGATAGGCTTCTGGCTGTTACTCGTATGCCCATGGATCATCGGCCGCCACTCGTTGTTGCAAGCAATAAAGGCTGGTGCCCTGACCCTGAGCCTGACGGCACTCGTCACATTGGGGGGAGCATGGCTGCTGGGGATAGTCGAGTGGTCACCGAAATGGCCGCCACAAGCGTGGCTGTGGATAAACAACAACCTGCTGCTGGTGACCGTGGTAGAAGAAGCGCTGTTTCGTGGCTACCTGCAAGGCGGCTTGAGCCAACGATTCCAACACCTGCCCTACGGCGAACACCTTGCCCTGCTGATCGCTTCTCTATTATTCGGTTTGGCCCATTGGGGCGCCGGTTGGGAATGGGTATTGCTGGCGACCCTGGCAGGCGTTGGCTACGGAGTGGCCTATCGATTGGGTGGATTGGCCGCTGCCATCGCCACCCACTTTGGTATTAATTTATTGCATTTTGGATTGTTTACTTACCCGATGCTGGCCACCTGAGCCATTACGAAAGATTAGCTTGACCAAAAAAATCCAAAGCTGATGTCATCCGCGTCAGTCAAAAATCTCGACTACGCCAATAACTTCACTATTACCATCCATAACCGGCAAGGCGCGGATTTTGTGATCCAGCATGTAAGCCTCGGCCTCAGACAAATGTGCAGACGCTTTCACTGTGTGCGGATTTGAAGTCAGGAACGTCTCGACGGTTTCGTTGACGACTCCTGGATTACTCAGCAATGCACGACGTAGATCGCCATCGGTGACGATGCCGACTAGTTTTGCGCCTTCCATTACCAGGGCGAGCCCCAGGCGGCTTGATGTCATAACCAACAGGCAGTTGTGGAAAGACGTGTTGCGGGTCACCTTAGGGAGGTTGGTGTGCATCACGTCACTGACGCGCGTCAGGAGTTTGCGGCCAAGGCTGCCACCGGGATGGTAGCGCGCAAAATCCATAGGTTTGAAGTCGATTGCAGCGATCAGCGCAACAGCAAGCGCATCTCCCATAGCCATGGTGGCGAGCGTTGAAGTAGTCGGAGCGAGGTTGTTCGGGCAAACCTCACGTTCAACGGAGATATCCAGCCAGATGTCAGCATGCCTGGCCAAAGTGGATTGCCCGTTACCGGTCATGGCAATGATTTTGTTGCCGAATGACTTTAGGCTCGGGATCAGTTTGACGACTTCTTCGGTTTCACCGCTGTAGGAGATCAGGATCAGCACATCACTCGGCTTGAGCATGCCCAGATCACCATGAAAAGCTTCAGCCGGATGCAGGAAAAGACTCGGTGTACCAGTAGAGGCAAAAGTAGCGACCATTTTCTGGCCAATCAGCCCGGATTTACCCATGCCGCAGACTGCCGCGCGGCCCTTGCAACCCAAGATGAGTTCCACTGCACGCTGAAACTCATGATCGAGGCGCGCTGCGAGGTGGCTGATGGCTTGCGACTGAGCGTGGAGTGCATCTTTAGCAATCGGAAGGTGGTTCATGGGAAAGCCAATGGTCCTTGGTTAGGTGGTACGCACCAGCGCCGGGGGCGCAAAATCATACGCTGAGGGTTCCCTTGAGGGAAACCCTTAAAAACCTCTACAGCTCGCCCCGTCTTCGTTTCCCCGCCTTGATCCACCGATTCACACGGCAAAAAATAAATTCAATAAAGCCGCTATACGGCCGACACGCTGTCAAAGCCTTGCGGATTAAATAAGCCATGCGTAATAACCAGCCCATTACACAACGCGAACGGACCTTTCCGGCTCAGCAACGGTTGATTTCCACCACCGATGCCAAGGGCATGATCACCTACTGCAACGACGACTTCGTCGAGATCAGCGGGTTTTCTCGTGAGGAACTGATCCGGGCGCCGCATAACCTGGTGCGTCACCCCGACGTGCCGGCCGCGGTCTTCGCACACATGTGGGGCACACTCAAACAAGGCTTGCCATGGATGGGCATTGTCAAGAATCGCTGCAAGAGCGGTGACCACTACTGGGTTAACGCCTACGTGACACCGATCTTCGAAGGCAACCAGGTGATCGGTTACGAGTCGGTGCGGGTCAAGCCCACCGCTGAACAGATTCGCCGTGCCGAAGCGCTCTACCAACGCATCAACCAGGGCAAGTCGGCCATTCCTTCGACGGATAAATGGTTGCCGGTCCTGCAGGACTGGCTGCCTTTCATCCTGGTCAGCCAGTTGAGCTTCATGATCGGCGCGACACTGAACTCGCAGTGGGGCTTTGCCCTGGCGGCCGCTCTTTCGGTGCCGCTGGGCCTGTTGGGCCTGGGCTGGCAGCAACGCGGCATCAAGCGTTTGCTGCGCCTGGCCGAGCAGACCACGTCCGACCCTCTGATCGCGCAGATGTACACCGACAGCCGCGGTGCCCAGGCACGCCTGGAAATGTCGATCCTCAGCCAGGAAGCGCGCCTGAAAACCTGCCTGACCCGCCTGCAGGACACCGCCGAGCACCTGACCGACCAGGCGAAGCAATCCGACGCCCTGGCGCACAACAGCTCCACCGGCCTTGAACGCCAACGCATCGAGACTGAACAAGTGGCCACCGCCGTCAACCAGATGGCCGCCACCACCCAGGAAGTCGCCAGCCACGTGCAACGCACCGCCGACGCCACCCAGCAAGCCAACCGCCTGACCGGTCGCGGTCGCGACATCGCCGGGGAAACCCGCGAAGCCATTCAGCGCCTGTCGGTGGTGGTGGGCGAGACCGGCCTGACCGTGACGCAACTGGCCAAGGACAGCAACGAAATCGGCGGCGTGGTCGACGTGATCAAAGGCATCGCCGACCAGACCAACCTGCTGGCACTGAACGCGGCCATTGAAGCGGCGCGTGCCGGCGAGATGGGCCGTGGTTTTGCGGTAGTGGCCGACGAAGTTCGCCAGCTGGCCCAACGCACCAGCGAATCCACCGGGCAGATCCACGCCCTGATCGCCAAGCTCCAGCAAACCGCGGGCACCGCGGTGCAAACCATGGAAGCCGGGCATCGCCAGGCCGAAGAAGGCGTGGCGCGGGTACTGGAAGCGGATCAAGCCCTGGTGGGGATCAGTGAAGCGGTGGCCAACATCACCGACATGACCACCCAGATCGCCGCCGCGACCGAAGAGCAAAGTGCCGTGGCCGAAGAAATCAGCCGCAACATCAGCAACATTTCGGCACTGGCGGACCAGACCTCGGAACAGGCCCAGAACTCGGCGCTGTTGAGTGAAGAGCTGACCAAGACGGCGAATACGCAGTATTCGTTGGTGGAGCGGTTCAATCGCTGACCTGGATCACCCCCTTCTCCTGATCGTTCCCACGCGCGCAGCAAAGGAATGCACTCAATGACGCTCTGCGTCCCTCCCAAAGACGGAACGCGGAGCGTCCCTGGCTGCATTCCCACGCAGAGCGTGGGAACGATCAGGGTGCGGCGGGCGACGCGGACTCGCTAGAGGAGGAGTCTGCGGTGGCGGTGGGAAATGTCTGCGTGAAGCCACCGATGATCGTTCCCATGCTCTGCGTGGGAATGCAGCCCGGGACGCTCTGCGTCCCCGTCGCGCCGCGGCTTTTTGGCATCCCACGTCAGAACCAGCGCTGAATCTCGATCAGCCCTTCCATCCCCGTTACTCGCCGCTGCAAGGCTTTATCCGCACCTTTGCTTTGCAGGTCATTGATGATCTGTCTTGTGGTGAAGCATTTGAACTGGCTCAGGCATTTGTTCAGGCCAGGTGCCTGGGCAACGAAGTGCAGTGCGATGGAGATGGAACGCGGAGCGTCCCTGGCTGCATTCCCACGCAGAGCGTGGGAACGATCAGGGTGCGGCGGGCGATGCGAACGCGCTAGAGGAGGAGTCTGCGGTGGGGGTGGGAAATGTCTGCGCGAAGGTTAAGATCACCACCGATGATCGTTCCCATGCTCTGCGTGGGAATGCAGCCCGGGACGCTCTGCGTCCCCGTCGCGCCGCGGCTTTTTGGCATCCCACGTCAGAACCAGCGCTGAATCTCGATCAGCCCTTCCATCCCCGTTACTCGCCGCTGCAAGGCTTTATCCGCACCTTTGCTTTGCAGGTCATTGATGATCTGTCTTGTGGTGAAGCATTTGAACTGGCTCAGGCATTTGTTCAGGTCAGGTGCCTGGGCAACGAAATGCTGTGCGATGGAGATGGAACGCGGAGCGTCCCTGGCTGCATTCCCACGCAGAGCGTGGGAACGATCAGGGTGCGGCGGGCGATGCGGACTCGCTAGAGGAGGAGTCTGCGGTGGCGGTGGGAAATGTCTGCGCGAAGGTTAAGATCACCACCGATGATCGTTCCCACGCTCTGCGTGGGAATGCAGCCCGGGACGCTCTGCGTCCCCGTCGCGCCGCGGCTTTTTGGCATCCCACGTCAGAACCAGCGCTGAATCTCGATCAGCCCTTCCATCCCCGTTATTCGCCGCTGCAAGGCTTTATCCGCACCTTTGCTTTGCAGGTCATTGATGATCTGTCTTGCGGTGAAGGATTTGAACTGGCTCAGGAATTTGTTCAGGCCAGGTGCCTGGGCAACGAAGTGCTGTGCGATGGAGATGGAACGCGGAGCGTCCCTGGCTGCATTCCCACGCAGAGCGTCACTAGTGTCCGATAAAAACCAAAGGGGGAGCTTGCTCCCCCTTGCTGTTGGCGATCATCAGCCATAATCAG
>NZ_JBIUYA010000026.1:0-97338 GCF_044744285.1 Pseudomonas sp. NPDC087336
GAAATGGTCGGCGGCCAGCGGGATGTCGGCGTTGAGGGTTTCACGCACGGCCTTGCCGTTGTCCCAGGATTCGGTGATCGCCAGGGTTTCCAGGTTCTGTTCGATACGGTCGGCGATTTTCAGCAGCACCAGCGAGCGTGCCTGGGCGGACGTGGCGCCCCAGGCATCGGCGGCGGCGTGGGCGGCGTCCAGGGCTTTGTCGATGTCTTCAGCCGTGGAGCGCGGGAATTCGGCAATGGGTTGGCCATTCACGGGCGAGGTATTGGTGAAGTACTGACCTTTGACAGGCGCGACGAACTCGCCGCCGATGTAGTTACCGTATTTGGCTTTGAACGAAACGATAGCGCCTTCAGTACCGGGGTGAGCGTAACGCATGATGGTTTCTCCTTGGGTTCTTGTGCTTATAAGGAAGACGCGCATGTGCGCTTGCTTTAAGCGTAGAGCAAAGGTCGGGCCACTGCCTTGCAGGTCAGGTAAATCAAAGCCTTGCGCGATTTTTGTCGGACGGGCGGGTGGCGCCTGTGACGCTTTCGGTACAGTCCCTGTGACACTTTGTACCGGTCCTGGCACAGCCTGTGACTGAACGGTCTTGCCAGCATTGCAATGCGGTCTAGGCTGGAGGATGCTCGGCATCACCGTATGCACGGGTCGCCGAGCCCCCGGGAGAATAATAAGAAATGCACGACAACCATTTGAGTCGCCATGCCCAGCAAGTGTTGACCGTGACCCAGGGCAAAGCCCACCTGCACGGCCCCGGCAGCGACCCGTCCATCGCCCGTTCCTGGCTGCGCTGCCTCGAGGACTATCACCTCGACCCGGCCCTGAACATGGCGCCGACGGTGCTGGAGCATGGCCGCGTCCTGGAAAGCCGCGAACGTTTGCAGCAGGTGCTGCACATCGCTGGCAATGAAATGACCAGTCTCCATCAGCAGCTCTCCGGTGCCGGTCACGCCGTGCTGTTGACCGATGCGCGCGGCGTGATCCTCAATTGCGTGACGGCACCGGCCGAGCGCAAGATTTTCGAGCGTGCTGGCCTCTGGCTGGGTGCCGACTGGAGTGAAGCCTGTGAAGGCACCAACGGCATCGGCACCTGCCTGGTGGAGCGCCAGTCGCTGACCATCCATCAGGACGAACATTTCCGAGGACGGCATACGGGCCTGACCTGCTCGGCCAGCCCGGTATTCGATCCGCACGGTGAGCTGTTGGCGGTACTCGACGTGTCCTCTGCCCGGCACGAGGTATCGCGCCAGAGTCAGTTCCACACCATGGCCTTGGTCAATCTGTCGGCGAAGATGATCGAGAGCTGCTATTTCCTGCGTTGTTTCGATAATCAATGGCTGCTGCGTTTTCATTTGCAGGCCGAGTCTGTCGGTTTGTTCAGCGAAGGGCTGCTGGCGTTCGACGGCGAAGGGCGGATCTGCGCGGTCAATCAGAGTGCACTGAACCTGCTGGGGCATATCCGCGGTGGCTTGCTGGGCAAACCGGTGGAGGCGTACTTCGACTGCTCGCTGGACGAACTGCTCGGCCGCGCCAGCGTCAACGCCAGCGCCAGCTGGCCACTGCGCACCCGGGACGGACGCAACCTGTTTGCCGTATTGCGCGGACAATCGCCAAAGGTGCCGATGCCACTGGTGCCAGGGCCGGTGGCTGAAGAGCGCCCGCGCCTGTCGGGCATCTGCCTGGGCGATCCGACGTTGCAGGCGGATTTCCGCAAGGCCCTGCGCGTGTACGAACGGGACGTGCCATTGCTGATCAATGGCGAAACCGGTTCGGGCAAGGAAGCCTTCGCCAAGGCCGTGCACGCCGCCAGCCAGCGCGCGGAAAAAGCCTTCGTCGCCCTCAATTGTGCGGCCATCCCCGAAAGCCTGATCGAGAGTGAGCTGTTCGGTTATCGCGGCGGCAGCTTCACCGGTGCGCGCAAGGAGGGCATGCGCGGCAAGCTGCAGCAGGCCGATGGCGGGACCTTGTTCCTCGACGAAATCGGCGACATGCCCCTGGCCTTGCAGACCCGTTTGTTACGCGTGCTGGAAGATCGGCAAGTGGTGCCGATCGGTGGCGAACCGGAATCGGTGAACGTGCGGATCATCAGTGCCACGCACCGCAATCTGCTGGATCGGGTGCAGGACGGCAGTTTTCGCGAGGACCTGTACTACCGCCTCAATGGCCTGGAAGTCGCGTTGCCGGCATTGCGCGAGCGCGCTGACAAATCGCAGTTGCTCGACTTCTTGCTGGCCGAAGAGGCGCGCGGGGAAACCGTGCTGATCGACGGACCGGCGCGCGAGGCGTTATTGGGATTTGCCTGGCCGGGCAACGTGCGGCAGATGCGCAATGTGTTGCGTACGTTAGCGGCGCTGTGTGATGGCGGCCGGATCGGCCTGGAGGATCTGCCGGCGATGATTCGCCAGGCGCGTCCGGTGGTCATGCCGACCATTGAAGCGCCTTGCGAACATCCACTGGAAGATGCCGAGCGGCTGGCGCTGTTGAATGCGCTGGAGCACACACGGTGGCATATGACGAATACGGCTGAACAGCTTGGGGTCAGCCGCAATACCCTCTACAGGAAGCTACGCAAGCACGGGATCTCCCGTTAGGGAGTGGGTGTTTGAGTGAACCTGAACAACTGTGGCTCAACGAAAAAATGTATCCGGGAAGTCATCGAATAGAGTTTCATCAAACTCCATGGTCTTCTGATATTGCCGTAGTTGCTTTAGCCATGATTTCAGGACTTTAGGATCCTTGAGCTCTTCATGCAGAACGCTTAGCTCTTCGATGTCAGTGTTCAACATGTCGAGTTGGTGTTGATAGATGTCAGGCAGGTTCTGAACGGATAACTCATCGAATGGCTCGAGATTGAATTGTTGCCTGAAAGACAGTTCAAGGTTGAGCGCTTCCAGTTTCAACTCATCCAGTTGCTCGGTCAGGACCTGGTTGTAGTGCTTGAGTCGATCAGCAGACAGTGTTTCAAGAGTGCTCGCATTGATGTGCTCCACTTCCAACTGCAGTTGCAGCAGTTCAAGCAAGTTCCGTTCGCTATATGCCTGGTTGACGCGCTGCATCAGCGATGTCTTCCGTTTGCGCTCGTCCGGATCGGTTTCCCGGTCGGGGTGCAGGGCACTGGCCAGTTTGCGGTAAACCTCGCGCATAGATTGGCTGACTTGGGCAGCCTCTTCTTTCAGGCGCTGCTGGCGTGCGTTTTTTTTACCCGGTTTTTGCTGTTGTGCGGTGTGTTCAGCTTGCTGCTGTTCAAGAATTTTTTGCGCAATGTCTTCAGGGGACTGCATGTCGACATCATCGTCCAACTCAACACCGAATATGTCTTTCAGGCCGAGTTTGAATAATTCGTCTCCTACACGCTCATCCGCATCAAAGTCACCGCCGCTATGCTTGTTGTACAGCGCTTTCAAAGCGGCTTCCTGCTCCTCATTACAGCCGCGATCGATCAATGAGTAAGCTTGGTCAAGGATTTCCTGAACCAAGGTCCGGCGATCGACTTTCGAGAGCTTGATCCGTTCGCCGAGATGATCCAGGGCATGCACAAGCTCAACATTGCATTGATGAAATTGCTCGAGCCGGGGGGCGAACTCGAGATGCCAACGTTCGATATACAGGGGAGTAGCGGATTGCCATTCCTGAAGCACTAGGCGTTGTTTTTCGATCTTCTTGATGAGCCCGTTGAATTTCCGCTGTCCAGCGGAAAGTTTTTTCGTGCCTGAGGCAGGTGCGATGTTGATCTGGGAAGTGTTGTTCTTCACGGACTGCTCCAAGTGAACGTTCAAGGGATGAGCGGCATTATCAAGGTAAATCCAGCTTGGAACAGCGCATTCTGATGCCAGGTGTTTTCGGATGATGCAATAGTATAGAGGGAAGCAGTATGGGGCAGCTCAAACACAAGGTGCGATTTTCCCCTCCCTAAGCTAACCTGCGGCCATGTTTTACGAGGTCGACTATGCACATTCATATTCTGGGTATCTGCGGCACTTTCATGGGTTCGATGGCGGTTCTGGCCAAAGAGCTCGGCCATCACGTGACCGGCTCCGATGCCAACGTCTACCCGCCGATGAGCACTCAGCTCGAGGCGCAGGGCATCGAGTTGACCCAGGGCTACGACCCGGCGCAACTGGACCCGGCCCCTGATCTGGTGGTCATCGGCAACGCCATGTCGCGGGGCAACCCGGCGGTCGAGTACGTGCTGAACAAAGGCTTGCCGTATGTCTCCGGCCCGCAATGGCTGGCCGATCACGTGCTGCAAGGCCGCTGGGTACTGGCGGTCGCCGGTACGCATGGCAAGACCACCACCAGCAGCATGCTCGCCTGGGTGCTGGAGCACGCGGGCATGAGTCCGGGCTTCCTGATCGGCGGTGTACCGCAGAACTTCTCGGTGTCGGCTCGCCTGGGCGACACGCCGTTTTTCGTGATCGAAGCCGATGAATACGACAGTGCGTTCTTCGACAAGCGCTCCAAGTTCGTCCACTACCGTCCGCGCACGGCGATCCTGAATAACCTGGAGTTCGACCACGCCGATATCTTCCCGGACCTGCCGGCGATCGAGCGGCAGTTCCACCATCTGGTGCGGACCATCCCTAGCGAAGGCCTGGTGATTCATCCAACCACCGAACCGGCCTTGCTGCGCGTCATCGAGATGGGTTGCTGGACCCCGGTGCAAACCACCGGTGCGGGCGGGCAGTGGCAGGTCAAGCTGCTCAGCGACGATGGCTCGAGGTTCGAAGTGATGTTCGAAGGCGTCGCTCAAGGCGTGGTCGAGTGGGACATGACGGGCCAGCACAACGTGGCCAACGCATTGGCCACCTTGGCCGCGGCGCGCCATGTTGGCGTGGTGCCGGCCATGGGTATCGCTGCATTGAGCGCCTTCAAGAGCGTGAAACGACGGATGGAAAAAGTCGCCGAGGTGCGCGGCATTACCATCTATGACGACTTCGCCCACCATCCGACGGCCATCGCCACCACGCTCGACGGCCTGCGCAAGCGCATTGGCGATGCGCCGTTGATTGCGATCATCGAACCGCGCTCCAACTCCATGAAGCTTGGCGCGCACCGTGACGGCTTGCCGGAGAGCGTCGTCGATGCCGACCAGGTGATCTGGTATGCACCGGCCAATCTCGGCTGGGATCTGGCAGGCACCGCCGCACTCTGTACGGTACCGTCGATAGTCAGCGACTCGCTGGAAGGCATCATCGAGCGGGTCAAGAGCCAGGCCCAGCCGGGTACCCACGTGGTGATCATGAGCAACGGCGGCTTCGGCGGCCTGCACGGCAAGCTGGCCGAGGCGCTTAAATGAGTAACGGCCCGGACCGCATCACGCTGGCGATGACTGGCGCTTCCGGCGCCCAGTACGGCTTGCGCCTGCTCGATTGCCTGGTGCGCGAAGACCGCGAAGTGCACTTCCTGATTTCCAAGGCTGCGCAATTGGTGATGGCCACGGAAACCGACGTCACGCTGCCGGCCAAGCCACAGGCGATGCAAGCCTTCCTCACTGAATATACCGGTGCCGCCGCCGGGCAGATTCGGGTCTACGGCAAGGAAGACTGGATGTCGCCGGTGGCCTCGGGTTCCGGCGCGCCAGCGGCGATGGTGGTGGTGCCATGCTCCACCGGGACCCTGTCGGCCATCGCGACGGGCGCCTGCAACAACCTGATCGAACGTGCCGCCGATGTGACGCTCAAGGAGCGCCGCCAGCTGATCCTGGTGCCCCGTGAGGCGCCATATTCAAGCATTCACCTGGAGCACATGCTCAAGCTGTCGAACATGGGCGTGACGATTTTGCCGGCATCGCCGGGTTTCTATCATCAGCCACAAACCATCGACGACCTGATCGATTTCGTCGTGGCGCGGATCCTCAATCTGCTGAACATTCCCCAGGACATGCTGCCGCGTTGGGGCGAACACCACTTGGCCTGCGATGAATAAGTGGTGGGTGATCGTGCTGGCGCTACAGCTGGCGGGATGTGCCACGGCGCGTACGCTGGATGCGGCCAAGCCGGGAGCGCCCGTGGTGTACTCCGGGACACGGCTGGATCTGTACGCGCTCAATGGCGGTTGTTGCGCGATGGATCGTTTTGGCGCCGAGGCACCGAGCTATCCTGGCCTCGACCTGCCGGCCAGTGCGTTGCTTGATACGCTGTTGTTGCCGTTGTCGTTGCTGACGGTGATCGGGGTCAGCTTTCAGGCAACGGGTGGACTGTAAAGACAAAAGATCGCAGCCTGCGGCAGCTCCTACAGGGTGAACACCTTCCCAATGTAGGAGCTGCCGCAGGCTGCGATCTTTTGATTTACTTGCCCAACTTCCTCAACTCATCCGACTCGACAATCCGCACCCCATCCTGTTCCTCCAGAGCCAGGCGCCACATCGCGCGGGCCAATTGGCAGGCTTCTATGCCTCGGTATTTGCCGGGAATCAGTTTCGACAAGGGGCCGGCGAATTGCTCGCCCAGGCGTGGCTCAGTGCGTTCGCCCAGCAGCAATGACGGACGGCAGATGGTCAACTGTGGCCAATTCTGCGCGCGCAATGCATGTTCCATCTCGCCTTTGACCCGGTTGTAGAAAATCGAGGATCTGCGATCGGCCCCCAGGGCGCTGATCACGATCAGGTGCCGGGCGCCCATCTCCCGGGCACGCTTGGCGAAAGCCACCACCATGTCCAGGTCCACCGCGCGAAACGCCTGCTCCGAACCGGCCTGCTTGATGGTGGTGCCCAGGCAGCAGTAGGCGATGTCGACGCGGCCGTTCAATTGCGGCAAAAATTCAGAGGGATCGCCCACCGGGTTTTCCAGGTGGGGATGCTCGGCCAGCGGGCGGCGCGAGGGGGCCAATACTCGCGATATCGTTGGCTCGTTGAGCAAGCGATCAAGTAAGTGTTCACCGGTCAAACCGGTGGCTCCGGCAAGCAGCACGTGCTGAGGCGTCAAGTACATAGTGTTTCTCCCTTGATACTGTTCAGCTTAGTTGTTCTTTGTATCCTTGCTGTCAATGGAGACACTTTGCAGGGCTTTTCTTGCCTGCTGCTTACGTAACAGTTGCCAGTGGGAGAGCACGGTTTTCGGCGCCCAGATCTGTGGTTCGGAGGCTTCGAAATTGTCCGCCAGCTCGCGCTCGGCGACCGTGGCCTTGGCCAGTTTGAAGGCTTGCTCCAGATCATCGGTCTGGTTCAGCGCCTGGGCGAAGAGGGCGTCGCCAAAGTAGGTGAAGTTGGCTTCTTCGGAACAGCCGAAGGACACGCGATCGGCCCGCGTGGCGGTCATGATCAGGGTGCGTTCATCCTTCAGGGCGGGGATGAAACCGCCGGAGTAGCAGGACGAAATCACGATGATCTTGTCGCGGTTTTTCAGCGGGGCAAGCACGGCGGCCAGCTCGTCGGCCGGCAGGTCGGCCAGTTCCATGCGCGGCTGGTCGAGCACCAGTTCGTGCTCGCTGGTGCCGTGGCTGGTCAGGTAGATGAAAATCAGGTCTTCCGGACCACTGCGTTCGGCCAGCGTCTGGGCGGAGCGCCGCAGGGTTTCCCGGGTGGCCATCGGTCGGTCGCCGAGGTGGTCGCGATGGTTCACCAGGCGGATCTGGCCATAGGCGCCGAAGCGGCTGGTGAGCATGTTCGCGACATAGTCGGATTCGCGCAGGAACACGCTCTGCTTGCCGTCGCCGCCGAGGGTCAGGGTGTACAGCTCGATCGTCGGGGTCGAGGCTGGAACGTTGGTGAGCGCCTCTTCGAGCAAGCGTCCCTGGGCCAGCAAGCCAAGTTCGAGGGAGTCGGGCAGCAATTTGCCCTCAGCGTCGCGCACGCGCTGGCCATTGATCCAGGTGCCACTGAGCACAGCGCCGTCGGTGAGGACCAGGGTGCCGCGCCCGGAATAACTGTCGTTGTCGAACTGGCCTGTATAAAAGCTGCCGTCGGCCAGATTCAAGCGGCCTTCACCGGTGAAGCGCCAGTCGCTGAAGTGGCCGATGTAATGGCTGCCGTCGGCGCCGATCAATTCACCCTTGCCGTTGAGCGAGCCCTCCTTGAATTGACCCAGCCATACGTCGCCGTCGGCGTTCTCATAACGACCCTTGCCGTGCAATTGGTTGTCTTTGAACCCGCCGACATAGATGTCACCTTCGGCACTGTTGAAGGTCCCGTTACCTTCCAGCTGACCGTCGACGAAGTGTCCGGTGAATTGATTGCCGCTGCCGTCGCTACGTTGGCCTTCGCCGTGGGGCTTGCCGTGGGCGAACTGGCCCTGATAGGCGCTGCCGTCTTCGAGCTCCAGGCGACCGAGCCCGGCGTATTGATCGGCCTTGAATTCGCCGCGGTAGATCATGCCGTTTTCTTTGAGGGTGCCTTCGCCGTCGCGTCGGCCAAGCTTGAAGCCGCCGGTGTAGCTGCCCCCGCTGGTGGTCAGGGTGCCCTGGCCATCGAACAGGCCTTGCTTGAACTGGCCGCGATAGACCTCGCCATTGCTGCCATGCCACTCACCCTGGCCATGCCATTGGCCCTGGTCGAACTCGCCGGCGTACCAGCTGCCGTTCGGGTAGTCGATGCGGCCCTGTCCCTGCAGCAATCCGTTGACCAGGTCGCCGCGATAACGTCCACCGTCCGGCAGGCGGGCGTCCGCGGGCAAAAGCGATTCGCCGTCGCCGCAAGCGGTGAGCATCAGGGTCAAGGCGATTAGTGCAAGTGGGCGCATAGCGGGTTCCGGGCAATTAGGCGACCGAGTATGCCGCAGCTATGTGCCCTAATACAGCCGATAGAGACGCAGGGGATGCGAAACAGCCTGCGCTGGTTCGCATCCGGGACGGTTTACACGAAGCAGAGCGACAGGGATTCGGCGACGTACGCCGGCTTGTCCATGCCTTCGATTTCCAGTGTGGCAATGGCCTTGAGCAGCAATTGGCCGGGTTTTTTCTCGGTGACCTCGGACAGTTCGACCTTTAGGCGCACCTTCGAATCGACCTTGACCGGCTGAACGAAACGCACGCTGTCCAGGCCATAGTTGACCACCATCTTCAAGCCTTCGGGCATGACGAGGATGTCTTCCATCAGTTTTGGAATCAGCGACAGCGACAGGAAGCCGTGGGCAATGGTGCTGCCAAATGGCGTTTGCGCGGCTTTGACCGGGTCGACGTGGATGAACTGGTAGTCCCCTGTGGCTTCAGCGAACAGGTTGATGCGCTCCTGGTCGATGGTGAGCCAGTCGGAACATCCGAGTTCCTTGCCGACATAATCTTTGAGCTCTGCAACAGGTACAAAGGGCATTGAGACTCTCCTTGGGTTCATCGGTTTTATAGTTTTTAGGGTGGGGGGATTTGACCTCCCGGATTACCACTTTAGATCAACATGGCAAAACGCTGCGGTCAACTGACCATGCTTATGGCGAATGCCGATCCATAGCGCAAGCGTGCTTATAATGCGTGGGCCAATGCGGGTGACGGATTTTGTGGGGGATCATCGATGTTGTTACGTGGCCTGACCTGGCTGGTGCTGTTCCAATTGCTCGGCACCGCGATCAACCATTTGTTTTTACCCTTCCTGCCGGGGCCGATCATCGGCCTGCTGCTGTTACTGATATTCCTGATCGGTCGCGGCCAGGTCGGCGAGCCGCTGAACCTTGCAGCCAGCAGCCTGCTGCGCTACCTGCCATTGTTGCTGGTGCCACCGGCCGTGGGGGTGATGGTGTACGCCGCGGATATCGCCGCCGATTTCTGGGCCATTGTCGGCGCGCTGGTCTTGTCATTGTTGCTGTCGATGGCGTTCGCCGGAGTCCTCATGCAGCGCATGGTCAAGCGCCATGTCCACCCTGAGGACGGCCAATGATCCTTGACTGGCACGGCGCCTGGACGTCGGTGATTCATCATCCATTGTTCGGTATCGGCATCACGCTCGGCGCCTATCAGCTGGTGCTGGCGGCGTTCGAGAAAACCCGCTGGATCTTTTTGCAGCCCGTGCTGGTCTCCATGTTGCTGGTGATCGGTGTGCTGGTGGGCTGTGGCCTGACCTACGCCGAGTACCGCAAGAGCACCGAGATCCTGAGCATTCTGCTCGGCCCCGCGACGGTCGCGCTGGCCGTGCCGCTTTACCTCAACCTGCGGCGGATTCGACAGTTGTTCTGGCCGATATTTACTACGCTGGTGATAGGTGGTGTGGTCGCCACGTGCCTGGGTGTGCTGTTGGGCTGGTGGTTCGGGGCCGAACACATGATCCTGATGACCATGGCGCCGAAATCGGTGACATCGCCCATTGCCATGCTGGTGGCCGAGCAAATTGGTGGCGTCGCGGCGCTGGCGGCGGTGTTCGTGCTGATCACCGGGGTGATCGGGGCGATCTTCGGCCCGAGCCTGTTGACCCGGCTCGGTGTCCACAGCCCCGAGGCCCGCGGCATGGCACTGGGCATGACCGCCCACGCGGTAGGCACTGCGGTGGCGATGCAGGAAAGTGATGAATGTGGCGCCTTCGCGGCGCTGGCGATGAGTTTGATGGGCGTGGCCACGGCGGTCTTCCTGCCGTTGGCGGTGTCGATGGTGGTGTAAGGAATATGTCTATGAGTCTGCCGCTTTTTCCGCTGAACACGGTGCTGTTTCCTGATTGCATCCTCGACCTGCAGATCTTCGAGGCGCGCTACCTGGACATGATCGGTCGCTGCATGAAACAGGGCGGCGGTTTCGGCGTGGTGTGCATCCTTGAGGGGAGCGAAGTCGGTATCGCGCCGCAGGGGTTTGCCATGGTCGGTTGTGAAGCGCGTATCACCGATTTTCAGCAGCAGGACAATGGCCTGCTGGGGATTCGGGTAGAGGGCGGGCGACGGTTCAAAGTGCTGTCCACCGAAGTCCAGCGCGACCAACTGATCCTTGCCGAGGTCGAATGGCTGGAAGACGAACCCGAGCAACCCCTGCAGGACGAAGACGCCGACCTGGTGGCCTTGCTCAAGGCCCTGGCCGAACACCCGATGGTCGAAGCGTTGAACATGGGCACTGAAGCTGCGGGGCAGCAATCACTGGCCAATCAGTTGGCGTACCTGTTGCCCTTCGCCGAAGAGGACAAGATCGACCTGTTGCAACTCGATGATCCGCAGCAGCGCCTGGATGCGATTCAGGCGTTGCTCGATGAGTTGCAGGGTGAGTTGTTTGCCTGACACCGCCAAAAGATCGCAGCCTGCGGCAGCTCCTACATGAATTTGGTATGCATCCTGTAGGAGCTGCCGCAGGCCGCGATCTTTTGCTTTTGACTAATACGAATACCGCAACATCGTATGCGGCAAATGCCTCAATACGAAGAAGCCGAACAATGCCACCAACGACGGCAGCACCAGCCACCAGACTTTTGGCGGCAGGGCGTTGAGCGAGGTCTGGCGCTGGCTGAGCCACAGGCTCGCGGCGCAGACGCACGATGCCAGCATTGCGCCCGCCAGCACGTCCGTCGGCCAGTGGGCGCCGAGGTAAACCCGCGACAGGGAAATCGCCAGCGCCGGCAGGCACGCCACCAATAGCCAGGTCAGGCGCATGCGCGGAGGTTGGCCGCGGCCGGCCAGTACGGCGAGCGTCAGGAACAGCGCAAACGATCCGGAGGCGTGGCCGCTGGGCATGCTGTAGCTGGTCAGCGGGTCACTTAATACCTCCGGGCGCACCCGGGCAAAGAAATGTTTGGTCAGGGTGTTGCCCAAAGCGGTACAGAGCAGGGTGGTGGTGGCGAAGATCAGCTGTCGCCATTGCCGCGTAACCAGCAGCAGCACCACCAGCAAGGCGCTGAAGATCAGCATGTTGCGGAATTCGCCGATGAGGGTGAATACCACCGCCACTTCATCGAGCATCGGGCTGCGGTGTTCCTGTACCAGGGTCATCAGCCCCTGGTCGAGGGCATTCAAGTGCGGATAGCCGATAAACAGGCCCGCCAGAATCAGCAAGCTCATGCCGGTAATGAATACCGTGGCCTTGCGATGGCGGCGCAGGCTGCTGGTTGCGCTCAGCCCGACCATGAGCGCAATGCTGCCGGCAACGATGCCGGCCTCAGGCCAGAAGCCTTCGGGCAATGGCAGGCGAATCGCCGCGCCCGTGGCCCAGCCCGGTAGCAGGTATGCCACCGACCAACCCGCGCCAGCCAGCAGGCTGACCGCAAAGAACCGCGGGAATGGCATGTCGAACATCCCGGCGACCATCGGCAGCATGGGGCGCAAGGGGCCGATGAAGCGCCCGACCAGCAGACTGGCGATGCCGTAGCGCTGGAAATACGCCTCAGCCCCGGCGATCCATTCCGGGTGATGGCGCAAGCCTGGCAGGCGCCGGATGTTCTGATGGAAATGCCGGCCGAGGAAATACGAGACCACGTCGCCAAGCACGCCGGCGACAAACCCCAGTAGCAGCGTTTCACTCAATGACAGTGCGCCGCTGCCGGCCAGTACCGCCACGGCGAACAGCAATACCGTGCCAGGCACGATCAGGCCGGCAATCGCCAGGCATTCCACAAAGGCTACGATGAATACCGCTGCCGCCAGCCATTGCGGGTTGATCGTTAACCAACCGGTCACGCTATCGAGCCATGGGCCCATAAAACAACTCCATTGAATTCAAATGGCCCTTGGCGGGCGAACACGATCTACAAAATCCACACAACCCTTGTGGGAGCGAGCTTGCTCGCGATGGCGGCGTTACAGTCGGCATTCATGTTGCCTGGCACTCCACCATCGCGAGCAAGCTCGCTCCCACAGGGATTTTCATTGTTCAGGACAGCAAAAAATAATCACGACCTTCGACCTGACCCCGTCGTAGCGGGTTCCGTGTGCAATACGCCGCGTAGGCCGCGTCGACGAAGCGGTACATCAGGTGTTCGTCGCGCCCATGGGGAATGCCCAGGCGCGCGGCCTGGATGACATGGGCGGGCGTGTGGCCGACGTCTTCCACCAGCAGTACGTCATGGTCGAAGCGCTTGGCATCCCAGACCGGCACCTTCAGGCCCAGGGACTTGCACAGCAGTGTTTGCCCCGCGCAGAGCTTTTGCGACGGGCGGGGGCGACCCTTGGCGTCGGGGTTGTTCAACAGCATTTGCGCCAGGCTCGAAGGTCCGCTCAGCTCATCCACCCAAGGGTAGGCGGACTTGATCAGCACCGCGTTACCTGGGCCCTGGGCGCTGAAGTTCAGCGAGTCGCCCCCGCGGGCGTAATACATATAGATGTGCCCGCCATCCAGAAACAAAGCCTTACGCTTTTCTGTATAGCCGAGTGAGGCGTGGCTGCCTTTTTCTGCGCAATAGTAGGCTTCTGTCTCGATGATTCGGGCGCTGAGCCACAGATCGCCGACCCGATGACGGATGACTTTGCCCAGCAAGTCCCGGGCGAGAATTTGCGCATCGCGGTCGAAAAACGTGTCTGGAAGGCCCTTGGGCAGGCTCGCGAAGGGCGCGTGAACAGGCAGGTTGGACATGATGGGCAGCGTTTATCAAGGCTGAGTGAGTGGTGATGATAACAATTTGCAGCTTAATCCCGGCTGAACATCGGCAAATTGCCCTCGATTTCGACCATCCGCCCGTCACCGCTGTTAGTCGGCGGACGCGACAGCTATAATCTGCCGCTTTACTCTTTACCAAGACCTTATCAAAGACCACTCCAGACCATGACTGAGTCCGTTCTTGACTACATGACCCGCTTGGGTCGCGCTGCCCGCGAGGCTTCCCGCGTCATCGGCCGTGCCAGTACCGCGCAGAAAAACCGCGCGTTGCAGGCGGCTGCCAATGCGCTGGATGCAGCCCGCGGCGAATTGACCGCTGCCAATGAGCTGGACCTGGCGGCTGGCCGCGCCAATGGTCTGGAACCGGCCCTGCTCGAGCGTCTGGCGCTGACTCCGGCGCGTATCGACGGCATGATCGTGGGTCTGAGGCAGGTCGCGGCGCTGCCCGACCCGGTCGGCGCGATCCGCGACATGAGCTATCGTCCGTCGGGTATCCAGGTCGGCAAGATGCGCGTGCCGCTGGGCGTGATCGGGATCATCTACGAATCGCGACCGAATGTGACCATTGACGCCGCCAGCCTGTGCCTGAAGTCCGGCAACGCGACCATCCTGCGCGGCGGCTCCGAAGCCATTCATTCCAATCGTGCAATCGCCGCCTGCATCCAGCGCGGTCTGGCCGAGGCCGATCTGCCGGCCGCCGTGGTGCAAGTGGTCGAAACCACCGATCGCGCTGCCGTCGGCGCACTGATCAGCATGCCTGAATACGTCGACGTCATCGTGCCCCGTGGTGGCCGTGGCCTGATCGAGCGCGTCAGTCGTGACGCCCGGGTGCCGGTGATCAAGCATCTGGATGGTATCTGCCACGTTTACGTGGGCGAGCACGCTGACCTGGCGAAAGCCCAGCGCATCGCGTTCAACGCCAAGACCTACCGATATGGCATCTGCGGTGCGATGGAAACGCTGCTGGTCGATCAAACCGTTGCGAAAAATTTCCTGGTGCCGATGGCTGCCCAGTTCCGCGAAAAAGGCGTCGAGTTGCGCGGCTGCGAACGCACCCGGGCAATCATCGATGCCGTGCCGGCCACGCCAGAAGACTGGAGCACCGAGTACCTGGCGCCCATCCTGTCGATCCGCGTGGTCGACGGGCTTGACCAGGCCATCGAGCACATCAACCATTACGGCTCCCATCACACCGATTCGATTGTCAGCGAACACCAGGGCGACACCCGGCGTTTCGTGGCTGAAGTCGATTCTTCGTCGGTGATGATCAACACCCCGACCTGCTTCGCCGATGGCTTCGAATACGGATTGGGTGCCGAGATCGGCATTTCTACTGATAAGCTGCACGCCCGCGGCCCGGTCGGCCTCGAAGGTCTGACCTGCGAGAAGTACGTGGTGGTCGGTGATGGCCAGTTGCGCGGACAGGAGCCGGTCTGACTTGGGCGACTTCGACCCGTCAGCCCCGGTAACCGCCAGCGCGCCTCGACCCAGACGCATCGGCGTACTGGGCGGGACCTTCGACCCGGTGCACATCGGCCATTTGCGTGGTGCACTGGAAGTCGCCGAAACCCTGGCGCTTGATGAGCTGCGCCTGACGCCAAATGCCAGGCCGCCCCATCGGGGTACGCCGCAGGTGTCGGCCAAGGACCGGCTGGCGATGGTCGAACGCGCGGTCGCCGGAGTGGCGCCGTTGGTGGTGGACGCCCGCGAATTGCAGCGGGACAAACCGTCCTACACCATTGATACCCTGGAGTCGATGCGTGCCGAAATGGCCGCCGAGACCCAGGTTTTTCTGCTTTTGGGCTGGGACGCATTTTGCGGCCTGCCCACTTGGCACCGCTGGGAAGAGTTGCTCCAGCATTGCCATATCCTGGTGTTGCAACGCCCGGATGCCGACAGCGAACCGCCGGATGCCTTGCGCAACCTGCTGGCAGCGCGCTCGGTGAGCGACCCGCTGGCCCTCAAAGGGTCGAGCGGACAGATTGCATTCGTCTGGCAGACGCCGCTCGCGGTATCCGCCACCCAGATCCGTCAACTGCTGGCCAGCGGTAAGTCGGTACGTTTCCTGGTGCCCGACGCGGTCCTGGCCTACATCGATGCGCACGGACTCTACCGTGCGTCGAACTGAATAGGAGTGCCTCAAGGCACGTGGCAACAACGTGTATTGAAGCGCCCGAACATACGAGCAAAACGAGTTTTATATGACGAACAACGACGTAAACAAAGTTAAGCGCAAAGGCACGTTCAAGAGTGCCCCGCTGCCTGAGAAGGTCCTGGCTGCCGAGCCGCCTAAAGGCGACGAACTGGTCAAGATCGCCGTTGCGGCCCTGGAAGACGTGAAGGCCCAGGACGTGCTGGTCATCGACGTTCGCGACAAGCAGAGCATCACCGACTACATGATCATTGCCACCGGTACCTCCAACCGCCAGATCGGCGCGATGCTGGACAAGGTCCGCGAAGCGGTCAAGGCCCTGGGCATCAAGCCGTTGGGTGAAGAAGGCAAGGGCGACAGCGACTGGGTACTGTTGGACATGGACGACGTGATCGTCCACATGATGACCTCCAATGCCCGCCAGTTCTACGACCTGGAGCGCCTGTGGAAAGGTGCCGAGCAGAGCCGTGCCGCCGATGGCAAGCACCACAGCCCTGAAGTTGGTCACGAGCATTTCACCAAGCTCAACAAAGACCAGGAATAAGGAACGGCTGTGCGACTGCGACTGATCGCCGTCGGTTCACGCATGCCCAAGTGGGTGGAAGAAGGCTGGCATGAATATGCCAAGCGTCTTCCGTCCGAGCTGGCGCTGGAACTGGTGGAAATACCGCTCAATACCCGTGGCAAGAACGCCGACGTGGCGCGCTTCATCCGTCAGGAAGGCGAAGCCATGCTGGCCAAGGTCGGGCCCAACGAGCGCGTTGTCACCCTCGAAGTCCACGGCAAGCCCTGGAGCACCGAGCAGCTGGCGGTCGAACTCGATCGCTGGCGGCTGGACTCGCGCACGGTGAATTTCATGGTCGGCGGCCCTGAGGGGCTGGCGCCGGAAGTTTGCGCACGTGCCGATCAGCGCTGGTCGCTTTCACCGCTGACGTTGCCGCACCCGCTGGTGCGAATCCTCATCGGCGAGCAGCTGTATCGTGCCTGGACAGTATTGTCCGGCCACCCTTACCACAAGTAGTTCTGCTCTCATGTCCCAACCGATCCGCATCAAGGACCACGAAAAAGACGCCCGTCTGGTGCGTGGCCGCGTCGTGTTCGGGGCCATTGCAGTGGTGCTGCTGATTGGTGTGCTGATCGCGCGCCTGTATTTCCTGCAGGTCATCCAGTACGAATACCACTCGACCCTGTCGGAAAATAACCGCGTCCATGTACAGCCGATTCCGCCGACTCGCGGGTTGATTTTCGACCGCAACGGCGTGGTGATTGCCGACAACCGGCCCAGCTTCAGCCTGAGCATGACCCGCGAGCGCTCTGGCGACTGGCAGCAAGTGCTCGATGTGATCGTCGAAGTGCTGGAGCTGACGCCCGAGGACCGGGTGATCTTCGAGAAGCGCATGCGCCAGGGGCGACGGCCGTTCGAGCCGGTACCGATCCTGTTCGAGCTGACCGAAGAACAGATCGCCCGGATTGCCGTGAACCAGTTCCGGCTGCCCGGGGTGGAAGTGGTCGCGCAGCTAGTCCGTCACTATCCACAGGGGGCGCACTTCGCGCACTCGGTGGGCTATATGGGGCGGATCAACGAGAAAGAGCTGAAGTCGCTCGATCCGGTCAATTACAGCGGCACCCACCACATCGGCAAAACCGGCATCGAGCGCTTCTACGAGCCGCAATTGCACGGCCAGGTGGGTTACGAGGAAGTCGAGACCAACGCTCGCGGCCGTGTATTGCGGGTGCTCAAGCGCACCGAACCGATTTCCGGCAAGGACATCGTCCTGAGCCTGGACATCAAGTTGCAGGAAGCCGCCGAAGCAGCACTCGGTGGTCGTCGTGGCGCGGTGGTGGCGCTGGACCCGAAAACCGGCGAAGTGCTGGCGATGGTCAGCCAGCCGAGTTTCGACCCGAACCTGTTCGTCACCGGCATCAGCTTCAAGGCCTATTCCGAGCTGCGCGATTCCATCGACCGGCCGCTGTTCAACCGTGTCCTGCGTGGCCTGTACCCACCGGGTTCGACCATCAAGCCGGCGGTAGCGATCGCCGGGCTGGATGCGGGCGTGGTGACTGCTTCATCCCGGGTGTTCGACCCCGGTTACTACATGCTGCCCAACTACGATCACAAATACCGTAACTGGAACCGTACCGGCGACGGCTTCGTCGACCTGGATACGGCGATCATGCGCTCCAACGATACCTACTTCTATGACTTGGCCCACAAGCTGGGGATCGATCGGTTGTCGGCGTACATGACCAAGTTCGGCATTGGCCAGAAGGTTTCCCTGGACATGTTCGAAGAATCGCCGGGGTTGATGCCAACCCGGGAATGGAAGCGTGCGACCCGCCGACAAGCGTGGTTCCCGGGTGAAACGCTGATTCTGGGGATCGGGCAGGGCTACATGCAGTCGACGCCATTGCAGCTGGCCCAGGCCACGGCCCTGGTGGCCAACAAAGGCGTGTGGAACCGTCCGCACCTGGCCAAGACCATCGAAGGCCAGAAACCGGTGGATGAGAACCCGATGCCGGACATCGTCCTGCGCGATCCGTCGGACTGGACGCGGGTCAACCATGGCATGCAGCAGGTCATGCACGGCGCCCGAGGCACCGCGCGCAAGGCCTCGATCGGCGCGCAATACCGGATTGCCGGCAAGAGTGGTACGGCCCAGGTGGTGGCGATCAAGCAAGGCGAGAAGTACGACCGTTCCAAGGTCCAGGAGCGTCACCGCGACCACGCCCTGTTCGTTGGCTTCGCACCGGCCGACGATCCGAAGATCGTGGTCTCGGTGATGGTCGAGAACGGTGAATCCGGCTCTGGCGTGGCCGCGCCGGTGGTGCGTCAAATCATGGACGCCTGGCTGCTGGACCAGAACGGTCATCTCAAGGCCGAATACGCCAGCCCTACTACCGCAGAGGCTTCCGCCCGTGATGAATAATTTCGATCGCATGCTCTCCAGCGAGGATGTGATGCGCCGCCGTGCCACGCTGTTGCAGCGCCTGCACATCGATGGACCATTGCTGATCCTGTTGCTGACACTCGCCGCCGGCAGCCTGTTTGTGCTGTATTCGGCCAGTGGCAAAAGCTGGGACCTGCTGGCCAAGCAAGCCACTTCATTCGGTATCGGCCTGGTGTCGATGATCGTCATCGCCCAGTTCGAGCCGCGTTTCATGGCGCGCTGGGTGCCGCTGGGTTATGTGGTGGGGGTGCTGCTGCTGCTGGTGGTGGACATCATGGGGCATAACGCCATGGGTGCCACGCGCTGGATCAACATCCCCGGTGTCATCCGCTTCCAGCCATCGGAGTTCATGAAGATCCTGATGCCGGCGACCATCGCCTGGTACCTGTCCAAACGCACGCTGCCGCCGCAGCTCAAGCACGTGGGCATCAGCCTGCTGTTGATTGGTGTTCCGTTCATATTGATCGTGCGCCAACCGGACCTCGGCACGTCGCTGTTGATTCTGGCCGGTGGCGCATTCGTGCTGTTCATGGGGGGGCTGCGCTGGCGCTGGATCCTCAGCGTGCTTGCCGCCGCCGTGCCGGTGTCTGTCGCCATGTGGTACTTCGTCATGCACGACTACCAAAAGCAGCGCGTCCTGACATTCCTCGATCCGGAGAGCGATCCGCTGGGCACCGGCTGGAACATCATTCAGTCGAAAGCCGCCATCGGTTCCGGCGGCGTATTCGGCAAGGGTTGGCTATTGGGCACCCAGTCGCACCTGGACTTTCTCCCGGAAAGCCACACCGATTTCATTATTGCGGTGATGGGTGAAGAGTTCGGCCTGGTGGGCATTTGCGCGCTGTTGCTGATCTACCTGCTGCTGATCGGGCGTGGACTGGTGATTACCGCCCAGGCGCAGACATTGTTCGGCAAGTTGCTGGCGGGCGCCTTGACCATGACATTTTTTGTGTATGTTTTCGTCAACATCGGTATGGTCAGCGGCCTGTTGCCGGTGGTGGGGGTGCCGTTGCCGTTCATTAGCTACGGAGGAACTTCGCTGGTGACGCTGCTGTCAGCGTTTGGGGTTTTGATGTCGATCCATACCCATCGCAAGTGGATCGCGCAGGTTTGAATAAGGTGAAGAGTTCAATGCAAGTAATGCGTGGCTGGGCGACTCGATATGCGCCATGGGTCGGCCTGGTAAGCATCCTTGGTACTGCGCAGCAAGCGGTGGCCGGCGATTACGAAGGCTCGCCCCAGGTGGCCGAGTTTGTCGGTGAGATGACCCGCGACTATGGTTTCGCCGGTGAGCAGCTGATGGGCGTGTTCCGCGAGGCGCAGCGCAAGCAATCGATCCTGGATGCCATTTCGAAACCCGCCGAACGGGTCAAGCAGTGGAACGAATACCGGCCGATGTTCATCACCGATGCGCGAATTGCCCGTGGCGTCGACTTCTGGCGTCAGCATGAGGCCGTGCTGGCCCGTGCCGAGCAGGAATACGGCGTGCCGGCGCAGGTGATTGTCTCGATTATCGGCGTTGAAACCTTTTTTGGCCGTAATACCGGTAATTTCCGGGTCATCGACGCCTTGTCGACCCTCGGTTTCGACTATCCTCCCCGTGCCGAATTTTTCCGCAAGGAATTGCGGGAGTTCCTGCTGCTGGCCCGGGAAGAGCAGGTCGACCCGCTGACCCTCAAGGGTTCCTACGCCGGTGCCATGGGTTTGCCGCAGTTCATGCCCAGCAGCTTTCGCGCCTATGCGGTGGACTTCGACGCTGACGGCCACATCAATATCTGGAACAACCCGGACGATGCCATCGGCAGCGTCGCCAGTTATTTCAAGCGACACGGCTGGGTCGCCGGCGAGCCGGTGGTCAGCCGCGCCGATGTGCGGGGCGAGCAGGTGGACGAAGGTTTGACCACCGGTATCGAGCCGACTAAAACCGTTGGAGAGTTGCGAGCCCTGGGCTGGTCAAGTCATGATGCGCTGCGCGATGATATGCCGGTTACCGCATTCCGCCTGGAAGGCGACAATGGCCCTGAATACTGGATGGGCCTGAAGAATTTCTACGCAATCACGCGTTATAACCGCAGCGTGATGTACGCCATGGCCGTACATCAACTGTCTGAACAGCTGGTCCAAGCACGGGGCGTCAAGTAATGCGGGCATTGCCTATGAATAAACCCCTGAAGCTGATGGCATTTGCCGCCTTGGCAGTGCTGCTTGCCAGTTGTTCGACCAGTCGCGCGCCAACGCAGAAGTCTTCCACCGCCGTGCGCTCGGCGCCGGGGCTGGACATCAACCGCGCCCACAAGGATGGCGCGCCGTGGTGGGACGTTGATGTATCGCGCATCCCGGACGCCACGCCGACCTTGCACACCGGCCCGTACAAGGCCGCCCCTTACTCGGTACTGGGCAAAACCTATTTTCCGTTGCAAGAGTCCAAGACCTACGTGCAGTCGGGTACCGCGTCCTGGTACGGCACCAAGTTCCATGGCCAGAACACCGCCAACGGTGAAGTTTATGACTTGTATGGTATGAGTGCTGCGCACAAGACGTTGCCGCTGCCGAGTTACGTTCGGGTGACCAACCTGGACAACAACAAGACTGTGATCCTGCGGGTCAATGACCGCGGTCCGTTCTATTCGGACCGGATCATCGACCTGTCGTACGCGGCTGCCAAGAAGCTCGGCTATGCCGAAACCGGCACCGCGCGGGTCAAGGTCGAAGGCATCGACCCGCAGCAATGGTGGGCCGCCAAAGGCCGTCCGGCGCCATTGATGCTCAATGAGCCGAAAGTCACGCACAATAGCGCCCCGGTGATCACGGCCTCGGCCGGCACCATCGAGCAATGGACGCCACCGCCGCAGCAACACGCCGCCCCGGTTGTCCCTGTGCAACTGGATACGAAAAAAAACGCTTCTGCACCAGCGTCTGGCCAGTATCTGCAGGTGGGCGCGTTCGCCAACCCGGACGCTGCCGAACTGTTGAGGTCCAAGCTCAGCGGGATGGTGAGCGCTCCGGTGTTCATCAGCTCGATCGTGCGCAATCAACAGACACTGCATCGGGTGCGCCTGGGGCCGATTGGCTCGCCGGGTGAAATCCAGCAAGTGCAGAACAGTGTGCGCCTGGCCAATCTGGGTTCGCCGAGCGTGGTAACAGAGTAAAAAACGTAGGACTTGATTGATGGTTCATCTGCGGTTTTGGGGGGTGAACCAGGTTGTTGGCTCTTTTGAAGAACAAAAGCCCGGCAAGGGTTACAGAGTGAGCAGCTGAACACGCGATGACTCGTTAGAAAGTCATCTGATTAGTTTTGCCCTTGGGCAGTTCCATTAGCGATTTCGAGAGACGGATGAACATCACCACCTTTGCCAAACGCCTGTGCCTTTTAGTCCCGCTGCTCCTCTCGCCTGCCGCATTCGCGGTCGAGATGATGCCGTCGCCACCGCAACTGGCCGCCAAGGCCTACGTGCTCATGGACGCCAGCAGCGGCAACGTGCTGGTCGAGAACAATGGTGACCAGCGTCTGCCGCCAGCCAGCCTGACCAAGCTGATGACCGCGTACATCGCGACCCTCGAAATCCGTCGTGGCCAGATCGGTGAAAACGATCCGGTGACCGTCAGCGAAAACGCCTGGCGTACCGGCGGTTCGCGGATGTTCATCAAGGTCGGCTCGCAAGTGACCGTCAGCGACCTGCTGCACGGCATCATCATCCAGTCGGGTAACGACGCCAGCGTGGCACTGGCCGAACACATCGCCGGCAGCGAAGATGCGTTCGCCGACATGATGAACAAGACCGTGGCTGACCTGGGCATGACCAACAGCCACTTCATGAACCCGACCGGCCTGCCGAACCCGGAGCACTACTCGTCGGCTCACGACATGGCAGTGCTGGCCCGCGCGATCATCCACGAAGACCCGGCTCACTACGCGATCTACTCGCAGAAAGAGTTCTTCTGGAACGGCATCAAGCAACCGAACCGCAACCTGCTGCTGTGGCGCGACAAGACGGTCGATGGCCTGAAAACCGGCCACACCGACGAGGCTGGCTACTGCATGGTGTCTTCGGCCGTGCGTGACGGCATGCGCCTGATCGCCGTGGTGTTCGGTACCAACAGCGAAGTGGCTCGCGCCGCCGAGACCCAGAAACTGCTGACCTACGGTTTCCGTTTCTTCGAGACCCAGACCTTCTATCAGAAAGGTGCCGAGCTGGCTCAGGCGCCTGTCTGGAAAGGCTCCACCAATCAAGTCAAGGCCGGCCTGGCTGAAGACCTGACCATGACCCTGCCCAAAGGCCAGCTGAAAAAGCTCGCCGCCAGCATGACCATGAACCCGCAATTGATTGCACCCATCGCCAAGGGCGACGTGATCGGTAAAGTCGAAGTCAAACTGGAAGACAAGGTGGTGCACAGCGCCGACCTGATCGCTCTGGATGGCGTCGAAGAGGGTGGTATCTTCCGTCGCATGTGGGATAGCATCCGTCTATTCTTCTACGGCTTGTTCAACTGATAGTGTGCTCCTGCAAGGCCTCGTGCTGATCCGGCGCGGGGCCTTGTCGTCGCCACGGCTTACGCTTACGAGGCCGTTACGCCATGACCGATACCGAAGTAAAGGCGCCCAAGATCGAATTCCCCAACGTTGATTACCCGGTTAAGGTGATCAGCGATACCGGTGTGGGCAACAAAGACAAGATCATCGCGATCGTCCAGAAACACGCGACGATCAACCATGACCGCGTGGATGAACGCCAGAGCACCAACGGCAAGTACACCACGATCCAGTTGCACATCGTCGCGACCGACCAGGACCAGCTGTACAACATCAACAGCGAACTGCGGGCCACCGGTTTCGTGCACATGGTGCTGTGATGTCCGGCACGCTGGGCTTTCGCGAACTTGGCCAGATGGCTTACGAGCCCGTTTGGCACGCGATGCAGCGCTTCACCAATGAGCGCGGCAGCGATGCCGACGACGAGATCTGGCTGGTCGAGCACCCGCCGGTCTTCACACAGGGGCAGGCCGGCAAGGCCGAGCACCTGCTGGTGCCGGGAGATATCCCGGTGGTGCAGGTCGATCGCGGTGGGCAGGTGACGTATCACGGGCCCGGGCAACTGGTGGCGTATCTGTTGCTGGATGTGCGCAAGCTGGGTTTCGGCGTGCGTGACCTGGTGACTCGCATGGAGTCATGCCTGATCGAGCTGCTTGCCAGCTACGGCGTGACAGCGGCGGCCAAGCCCGATGCACCGGGTGTGTATGTCAACGGCGCGAAAATCGCCTCCCTGGGTTTGCGGATCCGCCACGGTTGTTCCTTTCATGGCCTGGCCCTGAACGTGGACATGAACCTGGAACCGTTTCGACGGATTAATCCCTGCGGCTACGCCGGGCTGGCGATGACCCAGCTGAGCGATCACGCAGGATCGATTGAATTTGCCGAGGTAAGTGCCCGGCTGCGTGCGCAGCTCGTCAAACACCTCGACTATGCTGAGCAGACGACCCTGACGGGCGGAATCGACTGATATGACTACTGATGCAGTGCAAACCATGATCCCGACGCTCGATGTCACCGAGCGCCCGGCCCCGCGTCCCAAGGTTGAAGCCGGCGTCAAGCTGCGCGGCGCCGAGAAGGTTGCACGCATCCCGGTAAAGATCATTCCGACCACCGAACTGCCGAAGAAGCCTGACTGGATTCGTGTGCGTATTCCGGTCTCTCCGGAAGTCGACCGTATCAAGGCGTTGCTGCGCAAACACAAGTTGCACAGTGTGTGCGAAGAAGCCTCCTGCCCGAACCTGGGCGAGTGCTTCTCCGGCGGCACCGCGACCTTCATGATCATGGGTGACATCTGCACCCGTCGCTGCCCGTTCTGCGACGTTGGCCACGGCCGTCCAAAACCACTCGACGTCAACGAGCCGCAAAGCCTGGCCATCGCCATTGCCGACCTGCGTCTGAAGTACGTGGTGATCACCTCGGTGGACCGTGACGACCTGCGTGACGGCGGTGCCCAGCACTTTGCCGACTGCATCCGTGAAATCCGCAAGCTGTCGCCGAACGTGCAGCTCGAAACCCTGGTCCCGGACTACCGTGGCCGCATGGACATCGCCCTGGAAATCACCGCTGCCGAGCCACCGGATGTGTTCAACCACAACCTGGAGACCGTGCCGCGCCTGTACAAGGCTGCGCGCCCGGGTTCGGACTACCAGTGGTCGCTGACCCTGCTGCAACGCTTCAAGCAGATGATGCCGCACATCCCGACCAAGTCCGGTTTGATGCTGGGTCTGGGTGAAACGGACGAAGAAGTCATCGAAGTGATGAAGCGCATGCGCGAACACGACATCGACATGCTGACCCTGGGCCAGTACCTGCAACCGTCGCGTAGCCACTTGCCGGTGCAGCGCTTCGTGCACCCGGACACCTTCGCCTGGTTCGCCGAGGAAGGTTACAAGATGGGCTTCAAGAACGTTGCGTCCGGCCCACTGGTACGCTCTTCCTACCACGCCGACGAGCAGGCCAAGCTGGTCAAGGCCGAGTTGATGTCGTCCTGATTCGGCGATGAAAAAACAGCCCGCAACGTTCAATCGGCCTTGCGGGCTTTTTTTGCCTTTCCCACAGGCACATCAGTCTTTTCCTGCGACTGCGCAATGCTTGATCCACTTCTGTTTGTCTACGTTCCTGACTAATGTGTGTTTGATGCTTTCACGCAGGGAGATCCATGGATGAACGCAAGACCTGACCCGACGCTCCTTCCTCACACGCCTGTTCCGGCCTTGCCGATGCAGGGGCTGATCGCGGTTATCGCGCCTGCGGGTCCGGCCGCGCTGGACACAAAAAAAGCCATCGCCTGGATGCGTGCTCGTGGGTATTCGCTGCGGATATTCCCCGGGGTGTTCGAGAAGGACGGCTATCTGGCCGGCAGCGACAATGTGCGACTCAATGACCTGCACGCCGCGTTCACCGACCCTGAGGTCGATGCCATCATTTGCCTGCGCGGCGGATACGGTACGCCACGGTTGCTTGATCGCATCGATTTCCCGCTGCTGCGCCAAAACGCCAAGCCATTCATCGGCTATAGCGACATTACCGCGCTGCATTTGGCGATCAGCCGCTACGCGGGTTTCGTGACATTCCATGGCCCGTTGCTCAATGCCGATCTGCTGGGGGAGCGGCTGGCACCCACCGAGTCCTCGTTCTTCAACATGCTCAGAGGGCAGTACAGGGCTGGTAGCGTGGTTCCTCACCCGGTTGGCCGCCCCTTGACGACGATCGTGCCGGGTATCGCTCATGGGCGCCTTCTAGGCGGTAACCTGTCGATGATTGCCGCGACCATGGGCACGCCGTTCGAGATCGATGCCGCGGGTGTCATCCTGTTTATCGAAGACATTAACGAACCGCTGTATCGCATCGATCGTCTGCTGACCCATTTGCGCCTGGCGGGCGTGTTGCACAAACTGCGCGGGGTTCTGGTGGGTGATATAGCGGGGGTAGAGGTCCAGGCCCTGGACCGATTGCTCAAGCAGACCCTGGAACCCCTGTGCATCCCGGTACTGTCCGGGTGGCGCAGCGGGCACTGCAATCCAAACCTGACGCTGCCGATGGGCGCGTTGGTGAAGCTGGATGCGGGGAGCCAGCAACTGTTTCTGGAGCAGAATGTGGTAAGGCGCTAGAAACACCTCGCCTTTGTAGGAGCGAGCGGTGCGGCGATCCGACTTGCCCGCGAAAAACGATTACACGGTGCGTCAGATACACCGCAGCGCCTGGTTCGCCAGCAAGTCGGATCGCCGCACCGCTCGCTCCTGCAAGGGAGTTGTTTAGCGGTTACGCAACCCTTCCAGCAACTTGTGCGTCGGATAACCATCCGCCGGCCAGCCAAACGACTGCTGGGCACTGCGGATCGCCTTGCGGGTATTGGCGCCGATGATCCCGTCGGCAGTGCCCGCGTCGTAGTTCTGCGCACTCAGCAGGTTTTGCAGTTCAATCCGCTCGGTGCGGCTCAGGGGCAGATCATCCTTGGGCCACGTGCCGCTGATCAGCCCTGCGCCATTGAAGCGCTCGGACAGCAGGCTCACCGCCAGGGCGTAGGACGACGAGTTGTTGTACTTGAGAATCGCGCGGAAGTTGTCGAGCACCAGGAAGGCCGGGCCGCGGTAGCCTGCCGGCAATAGCAGCGCCGCGGACAGTTGCTCGGTGCCAGCTGGGAACTGGCCGCCGTTGGGCAGCACCACGCCCAGTTGCCGCCATTCGGCGACGCTCTTGCGAATCGAGCCATCGGCGAGGACGTAGTCGAAGCTGCCCGGCAGCTGCACTTCGAAGCCCCACGGTTGGCCTTTTTGCCAGCCGGAGCTTTGCAGGTAGTGGGCGGTCGATGCCAGGGCGTCGGTGACGCTACCCCAGATATCGCGGCGTCCGTCGCCATCGAAGTCCACGGCGTGGGTGTTGTAGGTGGTCGGGATGAACTGGGTCTGGCCCATGGCTCCCGCCCAGGAACCCAGCATTTTTTCGGGTTCGATATCGCCTTGCTGGAGGATTTGCAGGGCGGCGATCAATTGCGCATGAGCGAAGCCCGGGCGGCGGCCTTCGTAGGCCAGGGTTGCCAGTGAGTTGATCACCGACTTGCTGCCCTGGAACTGGCCGAAGTTGCTTTCCATGCCCCACACCGCAACCAGCGCCTGGCGGTCGACGCCGTAGCGCTGTTCGATGCTTTGCAGGATGCCGGCGTACTGGTCGACCAAAGCCTGGCCCTTGCGAACGCGCAGCGGCGACAGGGCGCCATCGAGGTACTCCCACACCGGTTTTGCGAATTCCGGTTGGCTGCGGTCGGCGCGGATCACGGCCGGGTCGAAGCTGACATTGGCAAAGGCGCGGTCGAACAGGTCGGCGCGGATACCGGCGGCCAGAGCGTCCCTGCGAAAGCCCGCCTGCCATTCGGCGAAGGTCTGGGTTGGCTGGATGTCGAGGTTTTCGCCGCTCGGAACCACGGGCGCGATGACCGCGGGGGCGGTGGCGACAGGGAGGGTCTGAATCGGCTGGGCGTCGGCGGCGGTGGGTTTTTCCGCGCAGGCGACGAGCAAAATGAGGCTGGAGGCAGCAATCAATTGGCGAAACTGCCAACGACGGGAAAGACAAAAGGGCATGCACGGGTCCAGGGAAAACGAATCAGGTACAGACCTTAACATGTTGAGCGGATGCTTGCCTTTCAGGCCGCCAGAAAGTAAGAAGCCTCCCAGTTGTCAGACTGGAAGGCTTCGCGGCGGTAGCTGCCTTTGCCCTTGCCGGCGCGTTCCTGGCGGCTGCGGAACAATGGCTGGGCGACGATGGATTTGGCCTTGTTGGGGCCATGTTTAGATGGCTTTTTGCTCATGATGGGCTCTCGCAAGTGAGTGGTTTTTGCGGGGGGAATCATCGGCTCATGCGAGGCTTCTGTCTAGTCCCTGCATTTTGTAGGACCTTTCGTGCGCGTTCCCTGTAGGAGCGAACGCGCTACGGTCTAAAGCCTTACTCTGCAGGCAACGATAATCTCTGCCCAGCCATCAACAGCGTCAGGCGACTCAAGCTCATCCACGGCGAACCCGCCGCCTGGCCCTTGATCTGCGCGTCGATGCGCTGGGCTTCGAGCAGCAATTGCGCCCAGCGTTGCGCCGAATAGCGTTGCAAGGCTTTGCTCATCAGCGGTTTGCGCTTGTCCCAAACCGGCGGCCTGGCCTGGCTGAAGGCCTTGTCCAGAGGCGTACCCTGGCTGTATTGCAACGAAATATTGGCCAGCAGGCGCAGTTCCCGGGCCAGGGCCCAAAGAATCACCGGGGGCTCGACACCTTCACCACGAAGCCCTTCGAGCATGCGCAGTGCATGGGCGGCTTCGCCATTGAGAATGGCGTCGGTCAAGCCGAAAACGTCGAAGCGCGCACTGTCGGCCACCGCAGCCTGCACGGTCTCGATGGTGATCTGGCCGCCTTCGGCCATCAGCTTGAGTTTTTCGATTTCCTGGGCGGCGGCCAGCAAGTTGCCCTCGACCCGGGCGGCGATCAGCTCGACGGCGTCCTGGCTGGCGGATAGCCCGGCCTGGGACAGGCGTTGACGGATCCAGCTAGGCAACTGGTTGGCATCCACCGGCCAGATCTGCACGAATTGGGTCTGTTGGCCTTCGACCAGCGCCTTGCCCCATTTGGTTTTCTGCGCGCTGCCATCGAGCTTCGGCAGGCTGATCAACAGCACGGTGTCTTCGGCCGGTCGCGAGCAGTACTCAATGAGTGCGGCGGCACCTTTATCGCCGGGCTTGCCCGAAGGCAGGCGCAGTTCCAGCAGGCGTTTTTCGGCGAACAGCGACATGCTGGCGCCGGCTTGCAGCAAGGTACCCCAGTCGAAACTGGCATCGGCGGCGAACACCTGGCGTTCGTCGAAGCCTTGTTGGCGGGCGGCTGCGCGGATGGCGTCGGCAGCTTCCTGGCAGAGCAAGGGGTCATCGCCACTGATGACGTAGACCGGCGCGAGGGCGCCTTGCAGGTGTTTGGCGAGTTGGGCGGGAGCGAGCTTCATGGGAGAGGGCAAACGGGGCGCCAGAGCGCCCCGTAAGTCTTACTGCTGAGGCAAATCGATGGGCGACTGACGCGGCGTGTTCGCCTCAGCCTTCTGTGCCGCTTCCAGCGCCGCGGCTTCCGCCTTGGCCTTGGCTTCGGCAGTCTGCTGCAGCTGGTCCAGCTGGGCCGGGGTGAATTGCTGCAGGCGCAACATCATGCGTTGAACCAGCTCGCGACGCATTTCCTTGCGGGCGTCGGCGGCTTCCTGGTCGGAACCTACCAGGTTGTTGCCGTCATGGATGAACACCTTCTGCACTTCGAGCTTGTCGTTGAGCAGGGGCAGGTTGCCCTGGCCGCGAATGTCATAGCTGAGCACCGTGCTCAGTTGATACTCGCCCGTGCGACCGGCACCAGCGTAGCTGAGGATGCGCTGGGATTCCTGCTGGTCGGTCAGGATGAGTTTGTAAGGGGCGCCGTTGTAGACCTTGACGCCGCTGCTTACCAGCATCTGGCGCAGTTGCGTCACGGTATCGCCGTAAGCGTCGCGGGCGCTCAGGTCGAGTTCCTTGAGCGCCAGGTCGGTGGTGCCGGTGCCACGCAGCTGGAAGCCACAGGCGCTCAACAGGACCGCGAGGCCTATCACCAGCAAGTTGCGTTTGATCATTGTGTTGCTCCCCTTGAAACCATGTGGGCCAATCAAGCGGCCCGAAAGGTTTGTTCGGCGCCCGGCAGGGCCGGGCGCCTGATCCAATTAGCTGGCGACGATGTTGACCAGTTTTCCGGGCACCACGATCACTTTGCGAATGGTCAGACCATCGACGAAACGCAGCACGTTCTCGTTGGCCCGTGCGGCAGCTTCGACTTCTTCGCGAGTGGCGCTGGCCGGCATTTCGATCTGGCCGCGCAGCTTGCCGTTGACCTGGATGACCAGCGTCAGGCTGTCCTGCACCAGCGCGCTTTCGTCCAGCACTGGCCAGCCGGCATCGATCACCGGATCGGCGTGACCCAGTCGATGCCACAGCTCGTGGCAGATATGCGGCGTGATCGGCGCCAACAGCAGGGTCACGGTTTCCAGGCCTTCCTGGACCAGTGCGCGATCCTGATCGGTAACTTGCGCGGCTTTTTCCAGCACGTTCATCAGCGTCATCACCTGGGCGATGGCGGTGTTGAACTTGTGGTTCTGGCCGACGTCATGGCTGGCCTGCTTGATGGCCTGGTGGATCGAGCGGCGGATGGCTTTCTGCTCGTCGTTCAGGCTGGCGACGTCCAGTTTGCCCGGAAGGCCCTGGATGACGTGGGCTTGAGCCAGGCGCCAGACGCGTTTGAGGAAGCGGTGCGAACCTTCAACCCCGGAGTCGGACCATTCCGCGCTCATGTCAGGTGGCGAGGCGAACATCATGAACAGACGGCAGGTGTCGGCGCCGAACTGGTCAATCATCGACTGTGGGTCAACGCCGTTGTTTTTCGACTTGGCCATCTTCTCGGTGCCACCGATTTCCACCGGCAGGCCGTCTGCGATCAGCTTGGCGCTGATGACCTTGGCCTTGCTGTCGCGTTCGAGTTCGACGTCCGCCGGGTTGAACCAGGTGTAGGCACCGTTGGCTTCACGACGGTAATAGGTCTCGGCGATCACCATGCCTTGGGTCAGCAGGTTCTTGAACGGTTCGTTGGAGCTGACCAGGCCTTCGTCGCGCATCAGCTTGTGGAAGAAGCGCGCGTAAAGCAGGTGCAGGATCGCGTGTTCGATGCCACCGATGTACTGATCCACCGGCAACCAGTGGTCGGCCGCGGATTTTTCCACCAGGCCACCCTCGAAGTGCGGCGAGGCGTAGCGGGCGTAGTACCACGAGGACTCGACGAAGGTGTCCATGGTGTCGGTTTCACGCTTGGCAGGCTGGCCGCATTTCGGGCAGCTGCACTCGTAGAACTCGGGCATGCGCGCCAGCGGGGAGCCGGCACCATCGGGTACGACGTCTTCCGGCAGTACGACGGGCAATTGATCTTCCGGCACCGGTACGTCACCGCAAGTGCCGCAGTGGATGATCGGAATCGGACAGCCCCAGTAGCGCTGACGGCTGATGCCCCAGTCACGCAGGCGGAACTGGGTGCGCGAGGCACCGAGTTCTTTCTTGATCAGCGCGACTTCGATGGCGTCGAAGGCGCCGGCGAAGTCGAGGCCGTCGAACTCGCCGGAGTTGATCAGCGTGCCGTACTCGCCGTAGGCGTCTTGCCATGGCGCCGGGTTGGTGTCACCCGCACTGGTGCGTACTACCGATTTGACCGGCAGGTTGTACTTGTGGGCGAACTCGAAATCACGTTCGTCGTGGGCCGGAACCGCCATTACCGCACCGTCGCCGTAGTGCATCAGCACGTAGTTGGCGACCCACACTGGCAGTTTTTCGCCAGTCAACGGGTGCTCGACGAACAGGCCGGTTGGCAGGCCTTTTTTCTCCTGGGTCGCAACGTCGGCTTCAGCGACGCTGCCGCCCTTGCATTCGGCGATGAATGCCTGCAGCTCAGGGTTGTTCTTGGCGGCGAGGGCGGCCAGGTGGTGCTCTGCGGCCACGGCAACATAAGTCGCGCCCATGAGAGTGTCCGGACGGGTAGTGAAGACTTTCAGGGTGCCGGTTTCGCCGATGGAATCGACGTTGTACGGGAACTGCACTTCCATGCCGCGGGATTTGCCGATCCAGTTGCGCTGCATGGTCTTGACCTGTTCAGGCCAGCCAGTCAGTTCGTCGAGGCTCTCCAGCAGCTCATCCGCGTAGGCGGTGATCTTGAAGTAGTACATCGGGATTTCGCGCTTTTCGATCAGCGCGCCAGAACGCCAGCCGCGACCGTCGATCACTTGCTCGTTGGCCAGGACGGTCTGGTCGACCGGGTCCCAGTTCACGGTACCGCTTTTCTTGTAGATCACACCTTTTTCGAACAGGCGAGTGAACAGCCATTGTTCCCAACGGTAGTAATCGGGTTTGCAGGTGGTCACTTCGCGCGACCAGTCCACCGCCAGGCCCAGGCTGCGCAGCTGGGACTTCATGTAGGCGATGTTTTCGTAGGTCCACTTGGCAGGCGCTACGTTGTTCTTCATCGCGGCGTTTTCCGCCGGCATGCCGAAGGCGTCCCAACCCATGGGTTGCAGGACGTTCTTGCCCAGCATGCGCTGGTAGCGGGAGATCACGTCGCCGATGGTGTAGTTGCGCACGTGCCCCATGTGTAGCTTGCCGCTGGGGTAAGGGAACATCGACAGGCAGTAGTAGGTCTCCTTGCCTGGCTGTTCACTGACTTCAAAGGACTTTTGCTCGTCCCAGAACGACTGGGCGGCGGCTTCGATTTCACGGGGCTGATATTGTTCGTGCATGGCTACTTTTGAACTGAATAGGGGTGGCCTAATCCTCTTCAATGCGACGCTGGACGGTGAACACGCCATTTCGGCGTTTCGGTGTCCAGACGAGCTGGAAGTGGAGTTACAGGAAGCGCCGTAGCATACATGACCGCACTCTATCGAGGGAAACCCTGATTACTGCCGCGCGTCTCGTGAAAACCGCTGCGAGGGCCGTTGGTCGCGGCGTCCAGCCGGTTTGTCGATGGAAGCTAAGCTCTAACTGGGGAGTAGGTCTTATCTTCCAATGAGGTGAGGGATGGTTGAGTCACGGCAAAAAGTTACAAAACCGGAGTTGTACGAAAGACTGATCGATCGTTTGGGCATGGCCCTTGATGCAGCCAAAACAGCTGGTCGGCTGCGCGACGAACGCCCTTTGGAACTGGAGTTGCGTGGCCTTAGCCCCGCAGAGTTTGCACTGGTCAAGGCGTACCTCGATCGCAGTGAGCGTGAAACGCAGGGATGCTTATCTGAAGCAGTGAAGCAACTCGACGCACCACGTTCGGCCAAGATCATCTGGCTCAAGGACAAAGTAGCTGGCAGAGATGCGGTAAAGGTCCGGTCCCTGCAGTGCAAGTAAGGCATAGAGCCATGCTCCGCGGTTTTTTGAAGCATAGTCCTTCCGTATTTATTGTCGCTTTGCGTCAACCCACTTAGGCTTCGGGCATCTAAGGAGATGCCCGATGCCTTTTCGTTATTTCGTGAAACACCTTCTGATGCCACCCGGCGTTCTTATCCTGTTGCTGGTGTTCGCCTGGTGGTGGCGCCGCTCAAGGCCGCGACTTGCCAGTTGCTGTTTTGCCCTGGGCGTGGGTGGCTTCTGGTTGATGAGCCTGCCGGTGGTGGTGCAGTGGGGCGCCGGGCTTCTTGAGCGTGAGGTGCCCTTGGCTCGCGACGAATGGACAACGTTGGCACGGCGCGCCGATGCGATCGTGGTGCTGGGGGCCGGGCGCGAGCGGGGTGATCTGGCCTGGGGCAGCGATCAACCCACCGGGGTGGCTTTGGAGCGGGAGCGCTATGCTGCTCGCCTGGCAAAGGCCTCGGGCTTGCCGATTCTGACCAGTGGCGGTTTGCATTACGGCACGCCGCCAACCGAGGCCAAATTGATGGCAGACTCATTGCACGATGATTTCGGCGTTGCGGTGCGTTGGCAGGAAGGGCAAAGCCGCACCACTTGGGAGAACGCGACATTCAGCGCCGAGGTCTTGTTGCCTGAAGGTATCAAGCGCGTGGTGGTGGTGACCCAGGCCTGGCATATGCCGCGAGCGGTCTGGAGTTTTCAGAAGGCCGGGTTTGAAGTGGTGCCGGCGCCGGTGGGGTTCTTGAGCGTGTATAACGCCGAGCCACTGGGTGGCTGGATGCCGGAGTTAAAGGCGATCTGGCGCAGCGGGCAGTTGCTGAATGAAGCGGCGGGGCAGATCGGGTATTCGCTGTTCTACCGTTAAAGATCAAAAGATCGCAGCCTCTTTTCACTCGACAGCTCCTACAGGAGATTGCGTTCTCTGTAGGAGCTGTCGAGTGAAACGAGGCTGCGATCCTTTGCAGGCATCGCGTTTAAACGGTCTTGGCCATCCGGCTGGCAATCAATGCCCAGCCAAACAACAGCGCACACACAACGATCAACGGCCATGAACGCCATTGCAGGTACGGTGTGAGGTTGTGCATCGGCATCACTTCGCCGTACAGGATGCCGCGTTCGAATTGCGGGATCTGCGTGGTGATCTGGCCGAACGGATTGATCAGGCCGGTCACGCCATTGTTGGTGGCGCGGATCATCCAACGGCCAGCTTCAAGCGCGCGCATCTGTGCCATCTGCAGGTGTTGCAGCGGGCCGATGGATGTGCCGAACCAGGTGTCGTTGCTGATGGTCAACAGCAGGTCGCTTTGTGCGGCAAGGCCGGCAGCGAACTCTGGATACACCACTTCATAGCAGATGAACGGCGCAATCTGGTAGCCCTTGGCTTGCAACATGGCCTGATCGGAATGACCGCGGGCAAAGTCCGACATGGGCAGGTCGAAAAACGCGATCAGGCCACGCAGCACATCCTGCAGCGGCACGTACTCGCCGAACGGCACCAGCTTCTGCTTGAGGTAGGTGCCATCGCCTTCGCCGACCACGGTTATGCCGTTATAGAAGCGCTTCTGCTGGTGGACGACTTCGCGGATCGGCACGCCGGTAATCATTGCCGAATCTCGCTCGGCGGCAAATTTCCCCATCATGTCCAGGTAGCCCTGGGCAGACTCCTTGAGCACCGGGACCGCGGTTTCCGGCCAGATCAGCAAGTCGACCCGTTTCGAGCTGAAGCTCATGTCGCGGTACAGCTCCAATTGCGCATTGAGCTGCGCCGGGTCCCACTTCATGTTTTGTTCGATGTTGCCCTGGATCGCCGCGACACTCAGTGGCGGGCCTGCCGGGCTGGTCCAGGCGTGTTGCTTGAGTGCAATGCCGGCCACCCACGGGCCTGCCAGCAGCACGACGCCCACGGCGATGAAGCCCTTGCGCCCCGTGCGCACCAGGCGCATGGCGTTGTAGATCAAGGCGGCCGTCAGGGCCAGGGTGAAGGATATCAGCCACATCCCGCCGACAGGCGCGAGACCGGCCAGTGGGCCGTCGAGCTGGCTGTAGCCGGAGTAGAGCCATGGGAAGCCGGTGAGGAACCAGCCGCGAAACGCTTCCTGGCCGACCCACAACGCCGCAAAGGCGAGGGTATCCGCCAGCGGTGCTTCGTTGCGTCGCAGCCAACGCGCCCAGATCCAGGCGGGCAGGGCAAAGAACCAGGCAATCGCCGCCGTGAAGATCAACATCAGGAAGCCGGCCAGCAGCACCGACGCACCACCGAAGTGATGGATGCTGTAGTAGATCCAGCTGGTGCCGGCGCCAAACAGGCCGAAGCCGAAACACCAGCCACGGCCCAGGGCCTGGCGTGGATTCAGTTCACGCAAACCGGCATAGAAAAGCCCGACTGCCAGCAGTGCCAGTGGCCAGATATCGAAAGGCGCCAGGGCCAGGGTGGTGATTGCACCGGCCGCCACGGCCAGCAGGTTACCGGGCCAGCCGGGGCGGGTTGTCCAGCGCATTTCAATCCTTAGGTTTTTACCGGGCGATAGGCGTCAGTCGCAGCAAATGAATCCGCCGACTGTCGGCGTTCAGGATGCGAAAGCGATAGGTGCCGATTTCAGTGATTTCGTTGCGTTTTGGCAAGTGCCCGAACGCGCTCATCACCAGGCCGCCCACGGTGTCGAACTCGTCGTCGGAAAATTCGCTGTCGAAGAACTCGTTGAAGTTCTCGATCGGCGTCAGGGCCTTGATCAGGAAGTCGCCGCTGGGCAGTGGCTTGATGTAGCTGTCTTCTTCGACGTCGTGTTCGTCTTCGATGTCGCCGACGATCTGTTCCAGCACGTCTTCGATGGTCACCAGGCCCGCCACGCCGCCGTATTCGTCAATGACGATGGCCATGTGGTTGTGGTTCGCTCGGAACTCGCGCAACAACACGTTAAGGCGCTTGGACTCCGGCACGAAAGTGGCCGGGCGCAGCAGGTCCTTGATGTTGAAACTGTCGCCGTTCTCCCTGAGGATCAACGGCAGCAAGTCCTTGGCCAGCAACACCCCCATCACGTCATCGTGGCTTTCGCCGATCACCGGATAGCGGGAGTGGGCCGAATCGACCACGGCAGGCAGGAATTCGCGAGGTGTCTGGGTCGCCTTGATGCTGATCATCTGCGAGCGCGGGACCATGATGTCCCGTACTTGCAGGTCGGCAACCTGGATAGCGCCTTCGACGATGGCCAGCGCTTCGCTGTCCAGCAGTTTGTTCTGGTGTGCATCGCGCAGCAGCTCCAGCAGCTCCTGGCGGTTCTTCGGCTCGTGGGCAAAAGCCTGGGTGAGCTTACCCAGCCAAGACTTCTGCCCGTTGCTCGATCGATCTTCGCTCATAGCGATTACTCTGAATCCTTTGTTGTTTCGGTAGGGGGGACTTCGATTTCGTCGTCCGCGTACGGATCGGGATAGCCCAGTTCAGCAAGCAACGTTCGTTCCAGTGCTTCCATCTCTTCGGCTTCGTCATCATCTATATGGTCGTAACCCAGCAGATGCAAGCAGCCGTGAATCACCAGGTGTGCCCAATGGGCCTTGAGCTCCTTGCCCTGCTCGGCGGCTTCACGCTCGACCACCGCCACGCAGATCACCAGGTCGCCCAGCAACGGGATGTCGAGAAACTCGTCTGGCACATCGGCAGGAAACGAGAGGACGTTGGTGGCGTAGTCCTTTTGCCGCCAGGTATTGTTCAGTTCGCGCCCCTCGACTTCGTCGACCAGGCGAATGGTCATCTCGGAGTCGGCGGTGCGCTGGCGCAGGGCCAGTTCGCACCATTGGCGGAACTCGGCTTCGCTGGGGGCAGGCGCTTGGGTCGCGATTTGCAGATCAAGCTCAAGCATCGCGTCGGCTGTCCTTTGGTGCTTCATCGGCGGAGCGATTTTCGAAGCGCTCGTAGGCCTCGACAATGCGCTGCACCAGCGGGTGGCGCACGACGTCCTTGGGCATGAAATGGGTAAAGCTGATACCCGGAACATCCTTCAGTACTTCGATCACGTGGTGCAGCCCGGACTTGGTGCCTTTCGGCAGGTCGACCTGGGTGATGTCACCGGTGATGACGGCTGTGGAGCCGAAGCCGATCCGGGTCAGGAACATTTTCATCTGTTCGACCGTGGTGTTCTGGCTTTCGTCGAGGATGATGAAGCTGTTGTTCAGCGTGCGACCGCGCATGTAGGCCAGTGGCGCCACTTCGATCACCTGGCGCTCGATCAGCTTGGCGACGTGTTCGAAACCGAGCATTTCGTAGAGCGCGTCATAGAGCGGGCGCAAATACGGGTCGATTTTCTGTGACAGGTCACCGGGCAGGAAACCGAGTTTTTCGCCGGCCTCGACCGCCGGACGCACCAGCAGGATGCGCCGGATCTGTTCGCGTTCCAAGGCGTCCACTGCGCAGGCCACGGCCAGATAGGTCTTGCCGGTACCGGCCGGGCCGATGCCGAAGTTGATGTCGTTGCCGAGGATTTCCTTGACGTAGCGCTGCTGATTCAAGCCGCGAGGGCGAATCATGCCTTTTTTGGTGCGCAGGGCGACGGAGGCGTCGGCGGGCGAGTGGTTGTCCAGCTCTTCGACGGCCGATTCCTGCAGGAACAGGTGAACCAGGTCCGGCGACAGCTCGGTACCCTTGGTTTCCCGGTACAGGCGGCGCAGGAGGTTTTCCGCGGAGGTGGTGTGTTTACGCTCGCCGATCAGTTCGAACTGGTTTCCGCGGTTGCGGATCTCGATGGTCAGGCGCTGCTCGATCAGGCGCAGGTGTTCGTCGAACTGCCCGCACAGATTAGCGAAGCGGCGAGCCTCAAAAGGCTCGAGGATGAAACGATGTGGTTCGATGGGTGCGTTCAAGGTCGTATTTAGCCGCCCTGGGGCAATTGGGATGATTCAAGGATAGCGCCAGTGGCGCGGGTGCGAAAGCTCTTAAATGGATAAGCCCATTCTCGAGAACAATGCAATCCACTGTGGGAGCTGGCTTGCCAGCGATAGCGGTGCATCAGGCGACATATCCGTCGGGATTGATGGCCTCATCGCTGGCAAGCCAGCTCCCACAGGGTCCTCGGTGTTTCCGAAATGTGTTACTGGATCAACGAGCCCCGCAGCGAGTGTGGCTGTGCGGCGTCGATGTGCACATCCGCGAACTGGCCGATCAGGGTTGGATTGTCGCAGCGGAAGTTGACGATACGGTTATTCTCGGTTCGCCCTTGCAGCTCGCCGGGGTCTTTCTTGGAATAATCGGTTACAAGAATCCGCTGAATCGAACCGACCATTTGTCGGCTGATTTCGAAGCCCTGCTGGTTCAGGCGATGTTGCAGGGCGTTCAGGCGCTCTTTTTTCAGTTCTTCCGGGGTCTCATCGGCCAGGTCGGCGGCCGGTGTGCCCGGGCGCTGGCTGTAGACGAACGAATAGGAGAAGTCGAAACCGACGTCCTGGATCAGCTTCATGGTCTGTTCGAAGTCTTTCTCTGTCTCGCCGGGGAAACCGACGATGAAGTCCGAACTGATGCAGATGCCCGGCACGGCAGCGCGCAGCTTGCGCAGTTTGGATTTATATTCCAGCGCCGTGTGGTTGCGTTTCATCGCCGCGAGGATGCGGTCCGAGCCCGATTGCACCGGCAGGTGCAGGTGTTTCACCAGCTCCGGCACTTCGGCGTGGGCCTGGATCAGGCTGTCGGAAAATTCCAGCGGGTGCGAGGTGGTGTAGCGGATGCGGTCGATGCCATCGACCGCCGCGACCACACGGATCAGTTCGGCCAGATCCGCCAGGCGGCCGTCGTGGGTCGTACCGCGATAGCCATTGACGTTCTGCCCCAGCAGCGTCACTTCGCGCACGCCGTGTTCGGCCAGGTGAATGATTTCGGCAATCACGTCGTCGAACGGGCGGCTGACTTCTTCACCGCGGGTGTAGGGCACCACGCAGAACGTGCAGTATTTGCTGCAACCTTCCATCACCGACACGTAGGCGCTCGGGCCGTCGATACGCGGCTCGGGCAGGTGGTCGAATTTTTCGATTTCGGGGAACGAGACGTCGACTTGCGGCAGCTTGCTGATGCGCGCGGCGTCGATCATTTCCGGCAGGCGGTGCAAGGTCTGGGGGCCGAATACCACGTCGACATAGGGCGCGCGATCGCGGATGGCGGCGCCTTCCTGGCTGGCCACGCAACCGCCAACGGCGATCACCATGTCCGGGTTGGCCAGCTTCAGTTCGCGCCAGCGGCCCAGCTGGGAATAGACACGGTCCTGGGCGCGCTCGCGGATAGAGCAGGTGTTGAGCAAGATCACGTCGGCGTCTTCAGCACGCGCCGTGACTTCCAGGGCCTGGTGTTCGCCCAGCAGATCGACCATGCGCGAGCTGTCGTACTCGTTCATCTGGCAACCGTGGGTTTCGATGTAAAGCTTCTTGGCCATGGACAGAGTCATCACGTGATTCAAAGAACCGCGCATTATAGGGAACATGTACTCAGGTTCCTACCGCTGCGCGTCCGGCGGCTATGCTATAGTTCGCGCCCTCATTTTTATCCCCCGATGTGTTTCGCCTGCCATGACCAAACGTGAAGCTCCAATCTACAAGGTGATTTTCCTCAATCAGGGCCAGGTGTTCGAAATGTACGCCAAGCAGATCTATCAGAGCGATCTGTGGGGCTTCCTGGAAGTGGAAGAGTTCGTCTTTGGCGAGCGCACACAGGTAGTCGTAGACCCGAGCGAAGAGAAGCTCAAGGCCCAGTTTGAAGGGGTGGTGCGCAGTTTCGTGCCAATGCATTCGATCGTGCGCATCGACGAGGTCGAGCGCCTGGGTACACCGAAAATCAGCGAAGCCCGCGGCACGGTCGGCAATGTGATGCCGTTTCCGGTGCCGATGCCTGAGAAGTAAGGTATAGGAGCTGGCCTGTCGGGTCGCCGCATCGCAGCGAAGGGCCAGAAAGGTCGCTAAAGAATTCAGGGCAAGGGCGCGAACGGCGTACGCCCATCGGCGCTCTGCAATTCCATCAGGTATTTACGGAAGATTTGCCCCAGCACCTGGGTGGCGACTTCCAGTTCCTGGCGGGACATTTTCTCGGCGACTTCGTCGGCGGTATCCAGCGCTTCTTCCGCACCGTTGACCGCCGCCATTTTCAGCACGATATACGCCTGAATATTATTGGCCGGTACGCCTTCGCCGTGGAAGAACATGGTGCCGAGCTTGAATTGGGCCTGGGCGTGACCTTGCAGCGAGGCCTTTTCGAAGTAGTTCAGGGCTTTATTGAGGTCGCGTGGCGCGTTATTGCCGTCGTAGTAGAACTCACCCAACTCGTATTGCGCCTGGGCATCCCCTTCGTCCGACGCTTTCTGGCAGGCGGCCAGTGCCTGGGCCAGGTCTTGCGGCTGGGTATTGAGGGTGCAGCGACCCATCGCTGGGATTAACAACGAGTTACCGCCTGCTTGTGCGAGCGCGAGCAGGGGCTGAAGGAGCAACAGGCAGCCCAGTGAAAGGGCGCGGCCGGTGCGGTTCATGGGAATCGACTTACCTCTGAGGGGCGCGCGGACCCATCGAGGGGATCCAATAAGCGCGCATTATGAAATAAGCAGGACCAACCTTACAAAGTCTTTACTCGTTTTTCTGCTGCGCGGGAAATATATCGCTCACTTTGCGCAGGATTATTAGCAGATGAGCAGGAAAAAGGGCAGGAGAAGGTGAAAGCTGACGCCGGCAATGGCCAGCGTCAGCGCACGGCGTTACTTCAGTGCAGCAAATGCGCGCTCGGCGGCATCCAGGGTCAGTTTCAGTTCGGCTTCGCCGTGGGCGATCGAGGTAAAGCCGGCTTCGAAAGCGCTTGGTGCCAGGTATACGCCACCTTCAAGCATCAAGTGGAAGAAGCGGCCGAACAAGGCTGAGTCGCTGGCCATTACGTCATCGAAGGTCACGATGTCGTCGGCGCCGCTGAAGTACAGGCCGAACATGCCACCGGCCTGGGTGGTCACGAACGGAATACCTGCCGCATCGGCACGCACCTGCAAGCCGTCGAGCAGGCGGGTGGTGTAGTCGGTCAGCTCGTCGTGGAAGCCCGGACGGCTGATCAGGCGCAAAGTGGTCAGGCCCGCCGCCATCGCCAGCGGGTTACCCGACAATGTACCGGCCTGGTAAACCGGACCCAGCGGGGCGATGCACGACATGATTTCGCGCTTGCCGCCGAAGCAGCCCACCGGCATGCCGCCGCCAATGATCTTGCCGAAGGTGGTCAGGTCCGGTGTCACGCCGTAGTGAGCCTGGGCACCGCCGAGGGCAACACGGAAACCGGTCATCACCTCGTCAAAAATCAGCACCACGCCGTGCTTGTCGCACAGGGTCCGCAGGCCTTCGAGGAAGCCTGGGGCCGGCGGCACGCAGTTCATGTTGCCGGCGACCGGTTCGACGATGATGCACGCCACGTCCTGTCCGACTTCGGCAAGCATGGCCTCAACCGCATCAATGTCGTTGAACGGCAGGGTCAGCGTGTGTTTGGCGAACGCCGCCGGTACACCTGCCGAGCTCGGCACGCCTTGGGTCAGGGCGCCGGATCCGGCCTTGACCAACAGGCTGTCGGAGTGGCCGTGGTAGCAGCCTTCGAACTTGATGATGCTGTCGCGACCGGTGAAGCCACGGGCCAGGCGAATAGCGCTCATGGTCGCTTCGGTGCCGGAGCTGACCATGCGCACCATTTCCATCGACGGCACCAGCGAGCAGACCAGATCTGCCATCTGGGTTTCCATCTCGGTCGGCGCACCGTAGGACAAGCCGTGTTCAAGCTGCTTGCGTACCGCGTCCAGGACGTCCGGGTGGCTGTGGCCGAGGATCATCGGGCCCCAGGAGCCGACGTAATCTACATAGCGCTTGTCGTCTTCGTCGGTGACGTAGGCGCCTTCGGCATGCTTGAAGAACAACGGCGTGCCGCCAACGCTCTTGAATGCACGGACTGGCGAGTTCACGCCACCGGGGATGTGTTTCTGGGCATTGGCAAATAGGGTTTCGGAACGAGACATGATCGGGCTCTCAAATCAGATTTTCAGTAATTCGTTGAATGCGCGGGCGCGGCGGGTCACTTCAGCCGTGCTCTGGGCGCCAAACAGGCCATGCACCACGGCGAGCAGATCGACCCCGTGGGCCACTAGAGGGGCGGCGTTGTCGAGGGTGATGCCGCCAATGGCGCAGATCGGCAGGTGCAGTTGCTTACGAGCCTGATCGAGCAATTCGAGACTGCAGGTCGGGGCTCCAGGCTTGGTGCTGGAGTTGAAGAAGCGACCGAAGGCGACATAACTGGCGCCTTCTTTGGCAGCCTGTTCGGCGAGTGCGAGTTGCGCATGGCACGTCGAGCCGATGACGGCCTTGGATCCCAGTAACGCCCGGGCCGGGGTCAGCGGACCGTCGGTCTGTCCAAGATGCACGCCAACATTCAGGCGTGCAGCCAGTTCGGCATCGTCATTGATGATCAAGCGGGTCTTGTAGCGTTCGCACAGGTCGCGCAAGGCTTCGGCTTCACGCAGGCGGCGGGCCTCATCGCTGCTCTTGTCGCGGTACTGCAGCAGGGTGACGCCGCCTTCCAGCGCCGCCTCCACGTACGAAAGAAATTTACCGGCCAGCAACTGACTGTCGGTAATGGCGTACAGGCCACGTAGTTTCATCAAGCAAGCCTCACCGCAGTGCTAATAGAGAGTTACGAACAGAAGTCCAGTGGCAGGCGGCGTGGCACGAACTGGCCTTTGCCCAACTGCTCCGCATCGCGCAGGGTGCGCCACGTGTAGTTAAGTGCAGTCTGTACGGCGCTGGCGAGGTTTTCACCTTGGGCCAGACGACCGGCAAGCGCACTGGCCAGGGTGCAGCCAGAGCCGTGATAGCTGCCGGGCAGGCGTTGACAGGTGTAGGTTTCGCGCAAGCCGTCGCGGCTGTACAGGCGGTTGTGGATTTCGGTTTCGTCGCCATGGCCGCCGGTGATCAGCAGGTGTTTGACGAACGGCAGGAGTTTTTCAGCGCACTCGTCCGCGGTGCCTTCAGGCAGTTCGGCGAGGATACGGGCTTCGGGAAGGTTGGGGGTGGCGATGATCGAGAGCGGCAGCAGGCGTTCGCGCATGGCGTAGCCGACTTCGTCCTTGCCCAGGCGACCGCCACCGCCGGCGCGCAGCACCGGGTCGCAGACCACCGGCAAGTGCGGGTGCGCCGAAAGCAATTCGACCACGGTGTCGACCATTTCCAGGGAGCCGAGCATGCCGAGCTTGACCGCCGCGACTTCGGAATCGTTGAGCACGGCATTGGCCTGGGCCAGCACCCACTCACGGTCGAGCACGCGAAAAGCAGTGACATTGACGGTGTCTTGCACGGTCAGGGCGGTGACGGCCGGAGCCGCATGGCAACCCTGAGCGAGCAAGGCTTCGATATCTGCCTGCAAGCCGGCGCCACCACTTGGGTCGTGGCCGGAGAGACAGAGGACAACGGGGCGAGAGCTGTAGATATTCATGGTGCGCGAGCTTACCACCAAACATCTTTTTTCGAATCCCGCTGCGCGACAGGCAAAAGAATGCCCGAAGGCGGTGATCTTTTGAACTTTTCAGTCCGGCAAACAGCTCTAGCTCAATAATTTTCGCTGGAACGCCCGTGCTAGAGCCTTTGCTGGAAAAATTTCGGTAGTGCTCATTAGCCATCAACGGCTATGCTAGAGTGGATCCAAACCAATAACACGTATCACCGGTTTTACGTCTGCTCAAAAGGAATGGGGGGGCTTCCTGACAGGACCGGACAGGCCACGCTGGGGCATAAATGCGCTATTTGCTGATGTTTGTGTTGTGTTTGCCCCTCTTGGCGAACGCCGTTGAGTTCAATGAACTCACCCAAAGCCTTCCCCTCGGGCGAGCCCTGCAAGTGTTTGAAGACGTGGGCGGTCAGGCGACCGTCGCGGATGTTCGCGCGCAGGCGGCGGCTGGCAACTTCAAGGCGCATGACAAAGCCACCCTCAACGCCGGTTATTCGCGCTCGGTGTTCTGGCTGAAAATCGATCTGCATTACCGCCCCTCAAACCCGGCTGCGCAACAGACCTGGCTGCTGGAGTTGGCTTACCCACCGCTTGATCACCTGGATCTGTATCTGCCTGATGCGAGCGGCAACTATCAATTGGCCAGGCAAACCGGCGACGCCTTGCCGTTCGCCAGTCGCGAAATCCGCCAGAACAACTACCTGTTCTCGCTCAATTTTACCCCTGGCCAAGAGCAAACCCTGTACCTGCGACTGCAAAGCCAGGGGTCGATCCAGGCGCCGGTTACGTTGTGGTCCAGTACTGCGTATCTCGAAGACCAACCGGTGCGCCTCTATGTGTTGGGGCTGATCTACGGTGTATTGCTGGGGATGCTGGTCTACAACCTGTTCATCTACCTCAGCGTGCGCGATACAAGCTATCTCTACTACATCTTCTACATCGCCTCGTTCGGTTTGTATCAGCTGTCGGTGAACGGCGCTGCCGTGCAGTACTTCTGGCCGGATAATCCCTGGTGGACCAACGCCTCGACGCCCTTTTTCATCGGTTGTGCAGGATTGTTCGGTAGCCAGTTCGCCCGCAGCTTCCTGCAGACCGCCACCCTCAGCCGCTGGATGGACCGCTTGCTGATGGCGTTGGTGGCTTTCAGCGCGCTGGTGGTCGGGTTGTCGCTGATGACCAGCTATGCCCTGGCCTTGCGCCTGGCAACGACCCTGGCACTGACCTTCACGGTGGTGATCTTTGCCGCGGGAATTTTTGCCTGGCTGCGCGGGTTGCGGGTCGCGCGCTATTTCATCATTGCCTGGTCGGCGTTTCTGCTCGGCGGCATCATCAATACATTGATGGTGCTGGGCTACCTGCCGAATGTGTTCCTGACCATGTACTCCAGCCAGATTGGCTCGGCCATCGAAGTGGCGCTGCTGTCCATGGCCCTGGCCGACCGCATCAACGCCATGCGCGAACAGCAGGCGCAAACCCTGCTCGACGCCGGGCAAAAGCTTGAGGCACTTAACCAGCAACTGGCACGCAGCAACAAACTCAAGGACGAATTTCTTGCCACCCTGACCCACGAATTGCGCACGCCCATGAATGGTGTGATCGGTTCGCTGGAACTGATGCAGACCGTCGAGATGGATCCTGAGCTGGAGCAGTATCAGCAAACGGCCGCGGGATCGGCGCGGGACATGATGCGCATGGTCAATGGCATTCTCACCCTGACTGAGCTGCAGGCAGGCAAGCTCAAGGCTTCCCCGGCCACCTTCAGCTTGCGCACCGTGGTGGAGGCATTGCGTGCCCAGTTCTACGGCAATGCGGCGAGCAAGTCGCTGGACTTCAAGGTCGACGTGGCACCGGGTGTACCGGATCGTTTGCACGGCGACAGCGCCAAGTTGGCGCAATGCCTGGAGTGCCTGCTGGATAACGCCATCAAGTTCACCCGGGTCGGCGGACTGGCGCTGCGGGTCACCGGGAAAACGGTCAACCCCGAGCGACTGGCGTTATCCTTTGCGGTGATCGACACCGGTATCGGTTTCACCGACCTTGGGGAGGCGACGATGTATCAGCGCTTCTTCCAGCTCGACGGTTCGATGACGCGCGAGTACGGCGGCCTGGGTGTCGGCCTGGCAATCTGCCGGCAACTGGTGGAACTGCTCGGCGGGCGCCTGACACACCGCTCCGAGCCCGGGCGTGGCAGCCGCTTCCAGCTTGATGTCGAGTTTGACATTGCGGCACCGCAGCGTGCTGCCACGCCGCTCGCGACGCAGGAATTGCCACGGCTGCGCCTGGCTCAGGATTGCAGCGTATTGCTGGTGGATGACAACAACGTCAATCAGTTGTTGATGCGCGGCATGTTGCTCAAGCTCGGGTTCCGCGTGCGCTCGGCCGACAGCGGCCAGGCCGCGCTCGATTTTTTACAGCGAGAAACCTTCGATGCGGTGCTGGTCGATTGTCAGTTGCAGGCCCTGGACGGCGTTTCCGTGTGCTGCCAGATCCGGGCGTTGCCCGGTTGCGCGCAAGTGCCGGTGTTCATGATCGCCCAGGGCACTGAACTGGAGTGTTGCCCGAGCGGCGCGATGATTGACCATTTGAGCAAACCGGTGAAATTCGAGGACTTGCAGGTCGCGCTTTATCGTCGAGTGCTGTGTTCCGAGCAGGGCGAAAGCGCCGACAGTTAGGCAGGTATGACACTTTGATCGGCCAGAGGGCGGTGCTTAACTGAAGTCCCTTGGCTGAGCAAAGGAGCCCTGTCATGAACCTGCATCAGTTCGCCGAAACCCACGAAGTCACCAACCAGCCACCCTCGCTGGACGGCGCCAACCTATATCGCATCGACTTGCCGCTGCAGGAGTGGGCGCGGCGTTTCGGGGGCGGTTGGGCCGAATCGCGGATCGATGCATACGGCGCTCTCGCCGGCGGACCGCTGATGGCGGCGGGGTTCCTGGCCAATCAGAACAAGCCGGTGTTCAGCAGTCATGACCGCTATGGGCATCGCATCGACCTGGTGGAATTTCACCCGGCTTATCATGAGCTGATGCGCGCGGCGATCGAGCATGGCCTGACCTCGTTGCCCTGGGCGCACCCGCAGTCCGGCGCGCATGTCGCCCGCGCCGCCATGACCTACCTGCATAGCCAGGCCGAAGCCGGCAGCGGTTGCCCGTTGACCATGACCTTCGCCAGCGTCCCGGCAATGCGCCTGCAACCGGACCTGGCGGACCAATGGCTGCCGAAGATCCTGTCCACAGAATATGACCCGCGCAATGTCGGCATGGCCCACAAGGCCGGCGTCACCATCGGCATGGCCATGACCGAGAAGCAGGGTGGCACCGATGTCCGCGCCAACACCACCAAGGCTTATCCGGTGGGGGCCAGCGGCCCTGGCCAGGCGTACGAACTGGTGGGGCACAAGTGGTTCTGTTCGGCGCCCATGTGCGATGCCTTCCTGACGCTGGCTCAGACGGACAAGGGGCTGACCTGTTTCCTGCTGCCGCGCCATCGCCCGGACGACACGCGCAATCAGTTCTATATCCAGCGGCTGAAAAACAAACTTGGCAACTGTTCCAACGCCTCCAGCGAAGTGGAGTTTCGCGGTGCCCTGGCGTGGATGGTCGGAGAGGAAGGGCGCGGTGTGCCGACGATCATCGAGATGGTCGCCATGACCCGTTTCGATTGCATGGTCGGCTCAAGTTCGTTGATGCGCCAGGCACTGACCCAGGCCAGCCATCACTGTGCCCACCGCCAGGTTGGCGGCAAGTTGCTCAGCGAACAGCCCTTGATGCAGAACGTGCTGGCGGACCTGGCGCTGGAAAGCGAAGCCGCCCTGGCCTTGAGCCTGCGCATGGGCCGGGCGCTCGATCATCTGGACGACTCACAGGAAGCCAAATTCGCCCGTCTGGTGACGGCGGTGGGCAAGTACTGGATCTGCAAACGCGCGCCGGCCATGATCAACGAAGCCGCCGAATGCATGGGCGGAGCGGGGTACGTGGAAGACAGCATCCTGCCGCGCCTGTACCGCGAGGCACCGGTGAACTCGACTTGGGAAGGCTCCGGCAACGTGCAATGCCTCGATGTGCTGCGCGCCCTGTCCAAGGAACCGGGTGTGCTCGATGCGTTGTTCAACGAGTTAGGCGATGGTCATGGCGACAAACGCCTGACCGCGCACATCAACCAATTGCAGGCGGCCTTCAAGGATACCGACGACATTCAATACCGTGCCCGGCAGTTGACCGAAGACATCGCCCTGGGGTTACAGGCGAAGCTGTTGCTGGAGGCAGGGAATGCGGCGGTGAGTGACGGGTTTATCGCCAGTCGGCTCAGTGGTGGCGGTCGGGTGTACGGTGCGTTGCCGCGGGGGGTGGATGTGGAGGCGATAGTCGCTAGGTCCACCCCACAAGGATTCTGAGATTGTAAAAAATCGCAGCCTTCGGCAGCTCCTACAGGTGAAACAATGAACCCATGTAGGAGCTGCCGAAGGCTGCGATCTTCTTTCGCTGTTCCCGTGAAGCGACGATACAGGCAAGATGAAGGCCTGCAAGTCAGAACACAGGATGCTGATCGTGACCGAAGCTTTTATTGTCGTTCAAACCGCCGAGCAAGCTGTAGACCGGCTTGCGCTCTTGCACAATCGTGCAACCACCGCGCTGAGCCAGGCGCTCAAGCGTTATCTCAAGGATCGTGTCGAGCCGGACGCCGAACAACGGGCGATGTTTCGTTATCCCGAACTGCGTCTGACCTACCACTGCCAGGGCGAAGTCCCGCAGACCACGCGCGCCTACGCCAAGGTCCAGTTGCCGGGCACCTACAGCGTCACCGTCACTCATCCCGCCGCCTTCCGTAAATACCTGCTGGAGCAACTCGTGCCGTTGATGCACGACTTCACCGTGACCGTAGAGGTCGGTGTCAGCCAGCAGAACATTCCTTATCCATACGTGGTCGAGCAGGGCGATGAGTTGGCCGGCTCCGGTGTCACCGCCGCCGTGCTGGCGCGGGTGTTCCCGAGCACCGACCTATCGGCGGCGACCGACGGCATTGCCGACGGCTTGTACGATTGGGAAAACACCGACCCGCTGCCCTTGGCGCTGTTCGATGCCGCCCGGGTGGATTTCTCCCTGCGCCGTCTGGTGCATTACACCGGCAGCGACTGGCGGCATGTGCAGCCATGGATCCTGCTGACCAACTATCACCGTTACGTCGACCAGTTCATCGTCCATGGCCTGGAGCAACTGCGCAAAGACCCGCGCTTCGTGCGCATGGTGCTGCCGGGCAATGTGATCATCGAAAAGAGCATGGATCATGGCGAAGCCTCGGCGATTGCTGCGGGTGTGGTCTGGCATCGCTACCAGATGCCGGCGTATCACCTGATCGCCACCGATGGTCACGGCGTGACCCTGGTCAATATCGGCGTCGGTCCGTCCAACGCCAAGAACATCACCGACCACCTGGCGGTCCTGCGTCCGCATTGCTGGCTGATGATCGGCCACTGCGGCGGTTTGCGCCAGTCGCAGACCATTGGCGACTACGTGCTGGCCCACGCCTACATGCGCCGTGACGGGATTCTCGACCGGGTGGTGCCGCCGAACATTCCGATTCCGGCCCTGGCCGAAGTGCAGCTTGCGCTTCAGCAGGCGGCGGCCAACATCACCGGCGAGAAGGGCGACGAGCTGAAAAAGCGCCTGCGCACCGGCACCGTACTGACTTACGATGACCGTAACTGGGAGCTGCGCTGGGCCCAGGAGCGGCCGCTGATCAACCTGTCCCGCGCCGTGGCTGTGGACATGGAAAGCGGCACGATTGCGGCCCAGGGTTATCGCTTGCGAGTGCCTTACGGCACGCTGCTCTGCGTGTCGGACAAACCCCTGCACAGCGAGATCAAGTTGCCAGGTTCAGCCAACGCCTTCTATGAGCGCGCGGTCAGCCAGCACTTGAAAATCGGTATCGAAGCCGTGGATCTGTTGCGCACCGAGCTCAACTCGTTGCACTCGCGCAAACTGCGCAGCTTCGACGAGCCGCCGTTCCGCTGATTTGGCGATGGTCATTTAGCGGTCGGGCTACTAGCATTAGCAGCCCTGACCGTTAGATGTTCCTTCACCATGTCCCGTCCACAACGTCCTGTTTCCCGCCGCCCTGGCGCAAAGCCATCCCCCGCAGCCCCGCGCCGTGTCGCCAAGGCGCCACCCGCTGCGCCCAAGCTGATCCTGTTCAACAAACCTTTCGATGTGCTGACGCAATTCAGCGACGCAGAAGGGCGCGCGACCCTCAAGGACTACATCGATGTGCCGGGGATCTACCCCGCAGGACGGCTGGACCGCGACAGCGAAGGCCTGCTGCTGCTGACCAACGATGGGCAGCTCCAGGCGCGCATCGCCGACCCGAAACACAAACTGGCCAAGACCTACTGGGTGCAGGTCGAAGGCGAGCCGAGCGCCGATCAGTTGCAGCGCTTGCGTGACGGTGTCGAATTGAACGATGGCATGACCCTGCCTGCCGAGGCGCGGCAACTGGATGAACCGCAGTTGTGGCCGCGCAATCCGCCGGTACGCTTTCGCAAAAGTGTGCCAACCCATTGGCTGGAGTTGGTGATCCGCGAAGGCCGCAATCGGCAGGTGCGGCGCATGACGGCGGCGGTCGGGCTGCCGACGTTGCGGTTGGTGCGGGTCAGGATCGGTGACTGGTCGATCGAGGGACTCGAGCAGGGCCAGTGGAAGGAAGTGCCGGCGCGTTTATAAGGTGCCGGATTCGATCAAGCCGATGACCACGCTTTTGATCACAAATGCAGCGACGCCTAGGCCCAGCACGAAGAACAGAATGAACGAGCCGAAGCGTCCGGCCTTGGATTTTTTCGCCAGATCCCAGACGATGAAACCCATGAAAATGATCAGGATGCTGACCAGGGCGGTCATCATCCACTCTTCGAAAACTGCAGGATCCATTGAACATCTCCGCGCGGGCGAGGCTAAAAGGGCGCGGCGAGTATACGCCAATGGATGTTGGCTATGAGTTGACCTGCGGCAGCGTGTCGCAGCTATTCGTCGCTTGTGCCGGCCCCATCGCTGGCAAGCCAGCTCCTACAGGATTTGTGTTTGACGCGAAATTGCAGTCCACGCCAACTCTGTAGGAGCTGGCTTGCCGGCGATGGCATCCTCAGCTGCGCAGGTGAGTCAACGGCAGTTCCGTGCTGTTCAGCACCTGGTTCAATACAAAACTCGAGCGCACACTGGTCACACCCTCAATCCGCGTCAAATGCCCCAGCAGCAATTTCTGGTAATGGTCCATGTCCGGCACCACGACCTTGAGTTGATAATCGGCATCCATCCCGGTCACCAGGCTGCATTCAAGTACCTGCGGCAAGGTACGGATGGCTGCTTCAAAGTTTTCGAATCGCTCCGGCGTGTGTCGGTCCATGCCGATCAGTACGTACGCCGTCAGGCTCAAGCCGAGCAGCTTGCGGTCGAGCAGGGCCACCTGGCGGGTAATGTAGCCATCGTCTTCAAGCTGCTTGACCCGCCTCGAGCAGGGGGAAGGTGACAGGCCGATGCGTTCGGCCAGCTCCTGATTGGAGATGCGCGCGTCGCGCTGCAATTCAGCCAAAATGCTCAGGTCATATCGGTCAAGTTTGCTCATCAAACGGTCCCTTGTCATAACTATTGCGACAGATTATCTATCCAGGGTTAAAAATTGCGCAAGTGATGTTTATTTGAGCAATCTTCGCAATCCTCTGCCGGCGCTCTGGGCCTATTCTTATCACCAGAATCACTGCTCGGACAAACAGTCCAATGCGGCTCGCCGAATCAGGCCCGCCGCGGTCGCCACCCCCACAGGGGATGTGCTGGCCCCCGAGCTGCACACTGTCCAGAAGACGGCGTGAGGTGAGCCGACGTCAAAAGCGTCGAGCACGGACGAAGTTCTCAAGGGGAGGCCGACGGGTCTCCCCTTTTTCTTGCCCGTCATTTGACAACCGCCCTCAATAAATAAGTTTCGCGACTGATAACCTGTTGCAGAACCGGCCTGTGCATTTCCCTGACCCGCATAGAGGAAAAGCATGAGATCGCGCATCTGGCGTTTGGCCGGTGTTGGTGTGTTGTGTTTCAGTGTCACCGCGCATGCGCTGGCCGACCAGCCGCAGAACCGCCGGACAAAACGGGGACGGCGGCAATTAGGGCCATAACGGCAACAACCCGCCGCACCCGCACAATGGCCAGCAACCGAATCAGCACAACGGCCAGAATCAAAACCCGAACAACGGCCAATGGCAGGGCCGCCCAGCGCCGGATTACAACAGCCGTGTGCGTTCACCGCCACCACCGCCGCAACAGCCGGCCAATGACTTGCCCATCCAGCCTCGACCCGACACCGTGCAACAGACACAACAACCGCGGCGTGGATACTATCAGGACGAACCGCGGCGCAACGATCCCAGCCTGCAGTGGAATGGTTTTATCGGCGCGCCGTCCAACGACAACAACCATTGGCAGGGTCGTCCCAGTGGCCGCGGCAATGGCTGGGGCCCCGGCCCGCAGTATCGTCCGGGGCACGTGATCGAGCGCTTCCCGGACCGCGACAACCGTGTGCCCTATGGTGGCCGGGATTGCTACTACTCCGACGGCTACTGGTATCAGGCCCAGAGCGGTTGCCTGGCAAGTCGCGGTTATCGGGTGACGTTCTGAGTCCTGGCGGCTTTGACGACTTCCTGCGGATCAGCGTGCACCAGCACTTCGGCCCGCGGGTAGGCGGCGTGAATCGCGTCGGCGGCCTGATCGCTGATGCCGTGGGCGACTGACAGGGTCAGTTCCCCCGGCAATTCCAGGTGCAACTGCACAAACCACTGGTTGCCGGAAATCCGCGTACGCAAATCATGTGCGCCCAACACCCCGGGCACACTGCAAGCCAGTTCCAGCATGTGCTGGCTGACATCCGGCGGCAACTCCTCATCCATCAATACCGCAAAGCTTTCCCGGGCGATCGTGACCGCGCTCCAGAAGATGTAGGCGGCAATGCCCAGGCCGAACCAGGGATCGACCTGATGCCAGCCAAACCCGGCCAGCACCAGCGCCACCAGGATACTGCCGTTGAGCAGCATGTCCGAGCGGTAATGCAGGGAGTCGGCGCGCACGGCGTTGGAGCCGGTGGCCTTGACTACTCGATGCTGCAACATCAGCAGCGCCAGGGTCAGGCCCAGCGAGAACACGATCACCCCGATGCTGATCCAGGGTGCGCCCACCGGTTCCGGATGCTTGAGCCGGTCCCACGCCTGCAGCGCAATCAACACCGCACTGCCGCCGATAAACAGCGCCTGGGCCATGCCGGCCAGGGACTCGGCCTTTCCATGCCCGTAGCGATGATCGGCGTCGGCCGGACGCAGGGCGTAATGCACCGCCAGCAGGTTGAGCAGCGACGTCACGCCGTCGAGTGTCGAGTCGGTCAACCCGGCGAGCATGCTCACCGAGCCGCTCAGCCACCAGGCGATGGCTTTGGCGATGATCAGCGTACAAGCCACCGCCACCGAGGCACGGGTTGCCAACCGCAGCAGGCGGGCGTGTTCGGAGCTGGAAGTCATGAGTGCGGATGTTCCTTGTCGTGCCCCGATTACGCGGCCGGTTGCAGGCCGAACATGGCCAGTTGTTGGGCGCTGCCCTTGTGCTGGATCAGGCGTGGATCGTCCAGCGGCAAGCTGCGGCCGGTTTCACGCTCCAGGATGGTCTGCAACTTCAGGTTATCGACCTTGCCGTCGGCACCGATGGCTTCCTTGAGTTTTTCCGGCGCCACCTGTGCGGTTTCGCCCGGTGCGTAGTAAATCGCGCCGGTGGCGAAGTCCACGGCAAACGCGATCAGGCCGGGGATGACGTAGAACAGCAGGCCCACGGCATCTAGCACGGCAATGGCCGGGTCGATCTTGCCGTCGATCTGGCCACGGCGATCAGGGTAGAAGATCGAGCCGCACGCGGTGACCTGGGTCAGCAGGGTCGCGATCAATACACCGCCAATCAGGCGAAAGGGAACACGCATATGAAATCTCCTGGGTAATTTCAAAACGAAGCGTCGTCGATATGAATTAGGACCGTGATTAACGCCAAGCAGTTCGCCGTTATACTCGCCGCTCTGTTTGGGAGCCAGCATGATTTCTTTGCCGATTGATGAAGTTTTACCCGCCCTGCGTGAAGCCTTGGCGACACGTCACGAAGCCGTGCTCGAAGCACCGCCCGGTGCCGGTAAGACCACCCGCGTGCCCTTGGCCTTGCTTGACGAGCCGTGGCTGGCCGGGCAGACCATCCTGATGCTCGAACCGCGCCGCCTGGCCGCGCGGGCGGCAGCGGAGCGCCTGGCCAGTGAGCTGGGCGAGAAGGTCGGCGAAACCGTGGGTTATCGCATTCGGCTCGACAGCAAGGTCGGCCCCAACACCCGTATCGAAGTGGTCACCGAGGGCATCCTCACCCGGCGTTTGCAGGACGATCCGGCGCTTGAAGGCGTTGGCCTGTTGATCTTCGACGAGTTCCACGAACGCAGCCTCGACGCTGATCTGGCGCTAGCCTTGAGCCTCAATGGCCGGGAACTGTTCCGTGACGATCAGCCGCTGAAAATCCTCTTGATGTCGGCCACCCTGGAAGGCGAACGGCTGGCCGGGTTGCTCGACGATGCGCCGATCCTGCGCAGCGAAGGACGCATGTACCCAGTGGCGATGCGCTGGGGCCGGCCATTCCAGGCTGGCGAATTCATCGAGCCAAGGCTGGTGCAGACCCTCCTCGAAGCCTTGAACGATGAGTCCGGCAGCGTGCTGGTGTTCCTGCCGGGGCAGGCCGAGATCCGTCGGGTGCATCAACAACTGGCCGATGCGCTGGGCGATAACACGAAAATTCTGCTCTGCCCGTTGCACGGTGAGCTTGACCTCGCCGCGCAACGGGCGGCGATCGATCCGGCGCCGCCGGGTAAACGTAAAGTGGTACTGGCCACCAACATCGCCGAGACCAGCCTGACCATCGACGGCGTGCGCGTGGTGATCGACGCCGGGTTGGCGCGGGTGCCGCGTTTCGATCCCGGCAGCGGCATGACCCGCCTCGACACCCAGCGTATTTCCAAGGCCAGTGCGACCCAGCGAGCGGGCCGGGCAGGGCGACTGGAACCGGGTGTGTGCTATCGCTTGTGGTCGCAGGATCAGCACGAACAATTAGCGGCTTATGGCAGTGCGGAAATTCTTTCGGCGGATCTCGCCGGGTTGGCGCTGCAACTGGGTCGATGGGGCGTGACACCGGGCCAGCTGGTTTGGCTGGATGTACCTCCGGCAGCCGCTTATGCACAGGCTCAGGACTTGCTGGTTCGTCTTGGCGCGCTGGATGGCGAAGCGCTGACCCGTCACGGTCAGGCCATGGCCGAACTGCCGGCGCATCCCCGTATCGCGCACCTGTTGTTACGTGGACAGTCGCTCGGCCTGGCCGACATGGCTTGCGATGTCGCGGCCCTGCTCGGCGAGCGCGATATCCTGCGTGGCGCCGGCGCCGACTTGCACAGCCGGTTGGCGCTGTTGTCTGGCGAAGCGCGCGGCGCTCGCGGTGCCCAGGGTGGCGTACAACGAGCCCGGCAACTGGCGAGGCAATATCGCGGCTATCTGCGCGCCAAGGCGTCGGAGCCGGTCAACGATCCCGATCATCCACGCTGGCTCGGTGCGCTGCTGGCCTTGGCCTATCCCGACCGTGTCGCCCAACAACGCCGTGCCGGTGGCGCCGAATATCGCCTGGCCAACGGTCGCGCCGCGCTGTTTGCCGAAGCCGACAGCCTGATGAAGCAGCCGTGGCTGGTGATCGCCGATCTCGGCAGCCGTCAGGGCCAGCGTGAAGAGCGGATTTATCTGGCGGCGGATTTCGATCCGGCGTTGTTCGACTCGGTATTGGCCGAACAGGTGCGATGCGTCGATCAACTGGATTGGGATGAGCGCGAAGGTGTGCTGCGGGCCGAGCGCCAACGCAAGGTGGGCGAGCTCATCCTCAGCCGCGAACCGCTGACCGGCCTCGATGAAACCGCCCGCAGCCAGGCGTTGGTCAACCTGGTACGGCGCAAAGGCCTGGAACTGTTGCCGTGGACCCCCGAGTTGCGCCAGTGGCAAGCGCGTGTAGCGCTGTTGCGCCAGCTGGACCTGGGTGGAAAGGGCGAAAGCGATTGGCCAGATGTCAGCGATGCGGCGCTGCTGAACACCCTTGAGAACTGGCTGATGCCGTATCTGGGCAAGGTTTCGCGACTCAGTCACTTCGCCAATCTCGACCTCTCAAGCATCGTTCACAACCTGTTGCCATGGCCTCTGCCGCAAAGGTTGGACGAGTTGGCGCCCCACCACTTGAGCGTGCCATCGGGTTCATCGATTCGTCTGGATTACAGCGAACAGCCGCCGATTCTGGCCGTGCGCTTGCAGGAGCTGTTCGGCCTGGCCGAAACCCCTCGCATCGCTGGTGGCCGGCAAGTAGTCAAGCTGCATTTGCTGTCACCGGCGCGGCGGCCCGTGCAGGTAACCCAAGACCTGGCGAACTTCTGGCGCAGCACCTACGCCGAGGTGAAAAAAGACCTGAAGGGACGCTACCCGAAACATTACTGGCCGGATGACCCGCTGGTAGCCGAAGCCACGGCGCGGATCAAGCCGCGCAAGCAATGACGCCGTAATCTACGGCGCGGCGGGCAGCAGAAACCGCGCAATCACCGGCAGGTGATCGGATATGCGCAGGGTATCGTCTTGCCGGACCGTCGCTTCGACCCGTTTGATCCGCGGGCTGTAGAACAGATAGTCGACGGTCCGGTCCGGGCCGTTCAAGCCGGCATCGTTCGGGTAATGGGTCAGCCAGCGCGCGCGGTCGATGCCGCTGGATTCGTTGTTGGTGGGGATCATCGGGTACTTATCCCACAACAGATGCAGGGCGCTATCGGCGGAGTAAGGGGTGCGCTGTTCGCTGGGCAGGCGCTGGTATTGCCCCAGTGGCAGCAGGTTGAAATCGCCACCGATCAGCCAGGGCGTACCGCGGCTTTCGAACGTGTCGAGGGTCTTGGCCACGGCCGCGACCTGTGCCTGCAACGTCTCGTCAGGTTGGGTCACTCGGTCCAGATGGGTGTTGAGGACCGCGAGCTGGCCACCGTCGCTCAATGGCAGGTAGGTCACCAGCAGGGCGTTTTTCGGTTGGAACTGGCGACTGATCGGGTTGGCCGATGCGATTGGCAATTGCAGACGCTCGGCGTGCTCGATCTGATAGCGACTCAGGGTCGCCAGTTGTCGGCCGACGCTGCCGAAAATGTGCGGGTTCGGCACGAAGTCAGCCTTCCAGTCGAAGGCATGGGCGCTGCACGAATACAGGTCGGTGAGCCGTTCCTGCAGCAGTTTGAGCTGGTTCTGGTAGTCGCTGGCCTTGGCGCCGTCGTCGAGTTCCTGCAGCAGCACCACGTCCGGATGCTCGTCGCGGATAACCCGCGCCACTTCGTCGAGGCTGAAGGCCATGTCTTCCGGCGTGGGGGAATCGTCGGCGCCGGCGGCCAGGTCATTCCAGAACACGTAGCGCTTGCCCGCCAGGTACTGGACGTTCCAGGTCATGACCTTCAGTGCCTGGCCGGGTGCGAGGCTTGGCGCCTGACTGCTGCACGCGACCGGCGCTGTTTCCCTGGCCTCGGGGCGCCAGGTCAGGCTGTAGGTCATCACAGCGATCAAGCTGATGACGATCAACAATCCCAGCAAGGTGTAGCGCAGCAGTCGGGTCATGGCTCGGCTTATCGCGTTACGGAAATTGCCCCCGAGCATACCCGACTGACGAGCGGTCGCCCACGGTCAACGTGGGCCATCGATTTTTTCCGGTACTTCGCTGATCAGCATGAACAGGCGGAACAGCACCACGCTGGTGAACAGTTGCAAGAAGCTGTGGGCACTGTCGATCAGCAGTGAGATCGCCGGGTTTTGCGGCTCGGGGTACGCCGCCAACGTTGCGCCCTTGAGCAGCCACAAGGGGCCCATCACACACAGGATGCACACCAGGATGCGCATGAAGTGGCCACGGGTCAGGCGCAGGCTTTCCTTCATGGCCTGCAACGGCGCAAGACCCCGCAGTACCAGCAAATATTCGCCGAAAGCCAGGGTCACCATCAGCCAGATGCCCGGCAGGAAGTACAGCGACAAGCCCAGCAGGATCAGCAAGGTGTTCAGCGCGGTGAGCAAGGCCAAACGCGGCCACAGATAGGCGGACCTCGACAGTAGCTCGCGGTTGCTGGGCGACTCGCCTCGGCTGCGGGCGTCGAGGAACAGGATGAGGGCGGCGGTGTACAGCGGATAGACCAGCAAGCCGACGATCACACTGATACCGGGGAAACTGTCCGGCTCGGTGGAGTGGTCGACCACTTGTTGCAACAAGGCCTCGATGATCACCAGGGGCAGGCACAGCTGCACGATCTGGCCCAGATTGCGTTTGAAGAAATACAGGGAGTCGCGCAGTACATCGAACGGATTCATCAGTTGATATCGCAGGTTGAAATCAGTGACCCACTTTAACCGATGATGCGCGCAAGGGCGCAAACGTAAACGTTCGGTAAAGCTCATTGAAACAACTTGTTTCAGCCTCCATTAAGGTCGGGCACCTTATCCTTTATGGGTGAAGGCAACGATTCTCCAGGCAATCTATGAGGTCGCCATGAACAGCGAAGAACAAACCCTGATCGATGGACTGTTTTCCCGGCTGCAACAGGCCGAGACGGATTCAGCCCCGCGCGACGCCCAGGCCGAGGCGCGGATCAAGGAGCACCTGGCACGCCAACCGGCGGCGGGTTATTTCATGACCCAGGCGATCCTGGTGCAAGAGGCGGCAATCAAGAGCCTTGACGGGCAGAACAAGCAACTGACTGCGCAAATCCAGCAATTGCAGGCCGAACTGCAACAGGCCAAGGTGCAAACGGCAGCGGCGCCGCCGAGCAGTGGTGGCTTTTTGTCGAGCATCTTTGGTGGCGGCAGTCGTGATCCGCAGCCAGCGCCTGCGCAAAGTGCCCCGGTGTCTAGCGGTGGGGGCTGGCGCGAACCGGCGCGTCCATCGTTCAACTCGCAGCCGCCGCAGCAGAATTTCGGTGGGTCTCCACAGCAGGGCTATGCACCCCAGCAACAGGCCCCGGCGGCGGGCAGCGGCTTTCTCGGTGGCGCGCTGAAAACAGCGGCCGGTGTGGCGGGTGGCGTGATGCTGGCACAAGGTATCAGCAGCCTGTTCCAGCACAATCAGCCTGCTCAGGAAATCGTCGAAGTCATTAAGGAAGAACCGGCCCAGGTCAACGACCAGGGCAACAATGGCTGGGGCGATGATCAGCGCATGGCCGACAACGATTCCCATGCCAACGACCAGGGCGGTTTTGCCGACGCCGACTACAGCGACGACAGCTCATCGTTCTTCGGCGGCGACGACGACTCCTTCGTCTGATACGCCATTCGTCCGGGGCGCTGCGGCGCTCCGGGCCGATTATTCGCGAAACTCACCTTATGGCTGGCATACTGGGCGACTTTTCGGGCCTGGTGCCTGATCCTGCCTGCGCGTTAATGAGGTGTCCGGTGAAAAAAATCGCAGTGTTCGCCGATGTCCAGAACCTCTATTACACCGTGCGCCAGGCGTATGGTTGCCATTTCAACTATGCCGCATTGTGGGCTGACATCAGCAAGCAAGGCGAGATCGTCGAGGCCTACGCCTACGCAATCGATCGTGGTGACAGCAAACAGCAGCAGTTCCAGCAGATCCTGCGCAACCTCGGTTTCACCGTGAAGCTCAAGCCCTATATCCAGCGCAGCGATGGCTCGGCCAAGGGCGACTGGGATGTGGGCATCACCCTCGACATCATGGACGCCGCCGACCATGTCGATGAAGTGGTGCTGGCCTCTGGCGACGGTGATTTCGACATGCTGCTGGAACGCATCATCAGCAAGCACGGCGTGCAAGCGGTGGCCTACGGGGTGCCCGGCCTGACGGCCAACTCGCTGATCCGTGCCGCCAGCCGCTACGTGCCGATCGAAGGCGCGTTGCTGCTCAAGAATTGATTTTTACGGAGTTCAAACAGGTTTGGAACGCATAGCAGTCATCGACTTTGAAACCACCGGGATCTCTCCGAGCAGCAGTTGCCGGGCCACGGAAATTGCCGTGGTGATTCTTGAACAAGGGCGCATCGTCGAGCGTTACCAGAGCCTGATGAACGCCGGCGTGCGCGTCCCCGCCTTCATCGAACAACTGACCGGCATCAGCAACGCCATGCTTCGCACCGCGCCATCGGCCGAGCAGGTGATGAATGAGGTCAACGAGTTCGTCGGCACCACGCCACTGCTGGCCCACAACGCCGCGTTCGACCAGAAGTTCTGGGATTTCGAACTGGGGCGGATCAAACGCACGCGCCTGCAGAACTTTGCCTGCTCGTTGCTGCTGGCCCGGCGCCTGATGCCGGCGGCACCGAACCACAAGCTCGGCACCCTCACCACCTTCGCCAACCTGCCCCACACCGGCAAGGCTCACCGGGCCATGGCGGACGCCGAAATGGCGGCCAACCTGACGGTGCACCTGGCCGAAGAACTGCGGCACAAGCATGGCTTGAGCGAGCTGTCCCATGATCTGTTGTGCAAATTGCAGAAAGTGCCGGCAGCGAAGGTCAATGAGCATTTGAAGCGTTATCTATGATCGTTCCCACGCTCTGCGTGGGAACGCCTCAAGGGACGCTCCGCGTTCCAGCTCTGGAAAGGGACGCGGAGCGTCCCGGGCTGCATTCCCACGCAGAGCGTTGGAACGATCATCAATCGAGCAGAAGATCTATTTGCCATTCCCTTCCAGTTGCCCCAACGGCACCCGCTTTTCGATGGCACTCGACAACACGATCGACGTCTTGCTGAAGCCAAACGTGGCAATCCGGTTGATCAAGTCTTCCAGCTCCGGCATCGAACCCACTGCCGCCTGCATGATCACGCACGGATCTCCCGTCACGCGGTGGCACTCGGTTAACTGTGGGATCTTGATCAGGTCGTCGTAGGCTTTCTGATTGCCGTGCTGGTTCAAGCGCAGTTCGATGACACACTGGATCGGCAAGCCGAGCTTGGCCATGTCGACTTTCGCCTGGTAACCGGTAATCACGCCGCTGGATTCGAGCTTGGCCACGCGTTCTGCCACCGCCGGGGCGGAGAGGTTGACCTTGCGCGCCAGGTCCGCGTAGGAGGCGCGACCATTTTCCAGCAGGGCGCCGAGCAGCATGCGGTCGTACTTATCCATCGAGGCAACTCCTGAACATGGCGGACTTTCGAAAACACGGTTTATAGCGCCAAACTCCGTGTTTTGAAAAGTGTACCGGCGGTTTAAACAGGTTTTGTAACTTATTTTATCGCTTCAGCCTTTCTAGAATAGCCGTTCACCTGTCTTGCCCGTGAGCTGCCCACCATGCCTGGTCTACGTCGCTTTCCCTTACCGTTAATTGCTGCCTTTTTCGCGCTGTACGTGATCTGGGGCTCGACCTACCTGGTGATTCGCATCGGTGTGGAGTATTGGCCACCATTGCTGCTGGCGGGGATTCGCTTCGTCATCGCCGGGTCCTTGATGTATGCCTTCCTGCGCTGGCGCGGGGCGCCGGCACCGACCTGGGCACAATGGAAAGCCGCCGGGATCATCGGTGTGTTGCTGCTGGCGTGCGGCAACGGCGCCGTCAGCGTGGCCGAGCACACGGGTGTGGCTTCCGGCGTGGCCGCGTTGGCGGTGGCGACGGTGCCACTGTTTACCTTGCTCTGTGGCTATTTCTGGGGCGCGCGTAATACCCGTCTTGAATGGGCGGGCGTTGCGCTCGGGATGATCGGCATTGTCATGCTCAACCTCGGCTCCAACCTGCAATCGAGCCCGCTGGGTGCGGCGTTGCTGATCTTCGCCGCGGCCACCTGGGCATTCGGCTCGGTGTGGAGCAAACACTTGCCGTTGCCTCAAGGCGCAATGGCCAGTGCCGTGGAAATGCTGGTCGGCGGCGTGGTGTTGCTGATCGCTAGCGCAGTGAGCGGCGAACACCTGGAGAAGGTCCCGCCCATCGAGGGCTGGGCGGCGCTGGCGTACCTGACCGTGTTCGGTTCGATCATTGCCTTCAACGCCTATATGTATCTGCTCAAGCATGTGCGTCCGGCGGCGGCCACCAGTTATGCCTACGTCAACCCGGCGGTGGCCGTGTTGTTGGGGATCGTGTTTGTCGGTGAAACCATTGGCATCGAGGAAGCATTGGCCATGCTGGTGATCATCAGCGCCGTGGTGCTAATTGGCTTGCCGCAGTGGCGCCGCACACCGCAACGGTCAGTGGTGAAGGCCGTGCCGACAGAATCCCGTGTGAATTAGGGTAAACTGCGCGCCATTGCACTCTTGTTTCGCATACCCGCGCTGATTTTTCCTACGGTACTCCCATGACTTTCGCCACCCTTGGCCTGATCGAACCCTTGCTGCGCTCCCTTGAGACGCTCGGCTACCAGACTCCGACGCCGGTTCAGGCACAAGCCATTCCAGCGGTGCTGGCCGGTCGCGACCTGATGGCCGCCGCCCAGACCGGCACCGGCAAGACCGCCGGTTTCGCCTTGCCGCTCCTGCAACTGCTTGCCATGGAAGGGCCGAAAGTCACTGCCAACTCGGTGCGTGCACTGATTCTGGTGCCGACCCGAGAGCTGGCCGAGCAGGTTCACGAAGCGGTGCGCCAGTACGCCGAAAACCTGCCGCTGCGCACCTATGCCGTATACGGCGGTGTCAGTATCAACCCGCAAATGATGAAGCTGCGCAGCGGCGTCGACCTGTTGGTGGCGACCCCGGGCCGTTTGCTCGACCTGTTCCGCCAGAACGCACTGAAGTTCAATCAGCTGCAAACCCTGGTGCTGGACGAGGCCGATCGCATGCTCGACCTGGGTTTCTCCGAGGAACTGGCGAATATCTATAGGGCACTGCCGAAGAAGCGCCAGACGCTGCTGTTCTCTGCCACTTTCTCCGACGACATTCGCCTGCTGGCCGGGCAGATGCTCAATGACCCGCTGAGCATCGAAGTCAGCCCGCGCAACGTCGCCGCCAATACGGTCAAGCAATGGATCGTGACGGTCGACAAGAAGCGCAAGCCGGAGCTGTTCGTGCACTTGATGCGTAAGGGCAAGTGGAAGCAGGTGCTGGTGTTCGCCAAGACCCGCAACGGCGTGGACGCGCTGGTGGAAAAACTCCAGGGCCTGGGCATCAACGCCGATGGCATCCACGGCGACAAACCCCAGGCGACCCGTCAGCGAGCACTTGACCGATTTAAGGCCAGCGAAGTGCAGATCCTGGTCGCCACCGACGTCGCGGCCCGAGGCCTGGATATTGAAGACCTGCCATTGGTGGTCAATTTCGATTTGCCGATCGTGGCCGAGGATTACATCCATCGCATCGGTCGCACCGGTCGTGCCGGTTCGACCGGCGAGGCGATTTCCCTGGTGTGCGCCGATGAAGTGAATCTGCTGTCGGCCATCGAGATGTTGACCCGCCAGACGCTCAAGCGTCAGAACGAGCCGGACTTCGAGCCAGAGCATCGCGTGCCGGACACCGATGCCAGTGGTCAGGTGATCAAGAAGCCGAAGAAACCGAAGAAGCCCAAAGCGTCGGGTGGTGGCGGTAAACGCAATCTTGGCAAGTGGGTCGACAGCGGGGAAGTTGCGCCAGCGGAGCCTTCGATCAAGCCTGTGCGCAAGGTACCGGTGTTCAACACTGGGCCGCGTAAGCGTAAGCCATAATATTCGCGGCGCCTGTTAGGCTGCCATCGCGAGCAGGCTCGCTCCTACATGTGGAATGCATTTTCCTGTAGGAGTGAGCCTGCTCGCGATTGACGCACCTCGGTCTTCAGCCCTTGAGCTGCAACCACTCAACCATTCCAAGTCCGGCCGCACGCCCACTGGCGAAACAAGCCGTTAGCAGATAACCACCCGTTGGCGCTTCCCAATCGAGCATTTCCCCTGCACAGAAAACCCCAGGCATTTGCTTGAGCATCAACCGTTCATCCATTGCTTCAAACAACACACCACCGGCACTGCTGATGGCTTCGTCCAGCGGACGGGTTTTCACCAGTGTCATTGGAAGCGCCTTGATCGCTTTGGCCAGCAATGCCATGTCGGTAAAGGTGTCGGCAGATGTCAGCTCTCGCAACAACGCCGCTTTCACCCCATCGATGCCCAACTGACTGTGCAAATGTTTAGCCATTGAACGTGAGCCGCGCGGCTTGCTCAAGGCAGCCTGGATTTTATCCACAGGTCGGCCGGGCAGAAGATCGAGATGAATGGTCGCCGAACCGTGCTGGTTGAGCGCTTCACGGATCGGTGCCGACAAGGCGTAGATCAGGCTCCCTTCAATCCCGGTCGCGGTGATCACACATTCACCCAGCCTTGGCACGTCATCATTGAGGCCTATGGCAATGTTTTTCAGCGGCGCGCCGGCGAATTTGCTGATCATCAAATCGCTCCAGGCCTGCACCTCGAAGCCGCAATTGCTCGGTTGCAGCGGCGCAAGTCCTACACCTTTGTTCTCCAGTGCCAGCATCCATGCGCCATCCGAACCCAGGCGCGACCAACTGCCGCCGCCGAGGGCCAGCAGGGTGGCATCGGCCTGGACGGTTTTTTCGCCGTCGGGGCTGTCGATGCGCAAACCGCCGTGATCGTCCCAACCGAGCCATCGATGACGGGTGTGGATAACTACACCGCTGTCGCGCAGGCGCTTGAGCCAGGCGCGCAGCAGGGGGGCAGCCTTCATGTCGGTGGGAAAGACCCGCCCGGAACTGCCGACAAAGGTGTCGATGCCGAGCTCATGAATCCATTGGCATAACGCATCGGCACCAAAGGCGCGTAATAGCGGGGCAATCTGTGGGGCCCGTTCGGCGTAACGCGAGAGGAACGCCGGGTAGGCCTCGGAGTGGGTGATGTTCATGCCGCCGACGCCGGCCAGGAGGAATTTTCGCCCCACCGAAGGCATGCCGTCGTACAGGTCGACCTTGATCCCGGCCTGGCTCAATACCTCAGCCGCCATCAGACCGGCGGGGCCGCCGCCGATGATGGCGACAGTAGTAGGGGAGGAGGCGGAGTGCTGGGTCATGGCGTGCGCTGCGGTTCTGCGGAAGAGGGCGGGCATTCTAGCAGCCCCAACCCCGTGGAGCGGTGTATTCAAACGCTGATCAAAAAACAACCACTGCGCTGTAGCCTATACGGCACATGGCCTGCAGTCCCTTTCCCGCAGGTTATCCACAGGCGGCTCCACAGGCATTGTGGGTAAAGCATCCACAACTCAGTGACAGCCTGATGACTCCCAGACCCGCTGAGCGCTGTGATGGAGGATGCCATGACGGCGGGCGAGGGCTTGACGGTCCTTGCTGTAGCCGCCGCCGATCACGCCGACCACCGGGATATCGCGGCCCAGGCAATGGCGCATCACGTTTTCATCGCGAGCGGCGACACCGTTGTCGGTCAACTTCAGGTAACCCAATGCGTCATCTTTATGCACATCGACACCCGCGTCGTACAGCACCAGGTCCGGCTGATAGAGAGGCAAGAGGTAGTTGAGCGCATCGTCCACCACTTTCAGGTAATCGGCATCGCCCATGCCGTTGGGCAGCGGGATGTCCCAGTCACTTTCGGCTTTGCGTGCAGGAAAGTTCTTCTCGCAGTGCAGGGAAACGGTCACCGCTTCCGGTGTGTTGTGCAGAATGCGTGCAGTGCCGTCGCCCTGATGCACATCGCAGTCGAAGATCAGCACCCGATTGACCCGACCACTCTCCAGCAGGAAACGGCTAATCACCGCCAGGTCATTGAAGATGCAGAATCCGGCGGGGTAATCGTAATGCGCATGGTGGGTGCCGCCGGCCAGGTGGCAGGCCAGGCCATGCTCCAGCGCCTGCTCCGCCGCCAGCAGAGAACCGCCGACCGCGCGCACCGTGCGCCGGGCCAGGGCTTCGCTCCAGGGCAGGCCGAGGCGTCGCTGATCCTCGCGGGACAGATCGCCACACATGTAGCGCTCGATATACGAAGGGTCATGGGCGAGGGCGAGAATGTCCGGTGGGCATAACTGTGGGCGCAGCAGGTCGGCGTCGCGTGTCAGGCCACTGTCCACCAAGTGATCGCGCAGCAGGCGAAACTTGTCCATGGGGAAGCGGTGATCCGCCGGGAACTCGGGACTGTAGTCTTCGTGGTAGATCAACGGCAGAGGCATGATGATTTCGTAGGGCAATGAGTGAAGGATCCTACCAGCGTTGTAGACTGGCGGCATGGAATTGGGGGAGGGGGACGATGGAGCCGATACTCGAACTGGCGAGCGCGCGATTGCTGCTGCGACAGTGGCGTGATGAGGATTTGCCGGAATTTGCCGCGATGTGCGCCGATCCACAGGTCATGCGCTATTTTCCCGCACCCTTGAGTCGCATGGAAAGTGCGTCGTTGATTGGCAGGATTCGCGAGCACTTTGCTGAACATGGCTTTGGCCTCTGGGCGCTGGAGCGCAAAGACACCGGACAGTTCATCGGTTTTACCGGTCTGGGCGTGGTTGGTTTCGACGCGTCTTTCACCCCGGCCATTGAAATCGGCTGGCGCCTGGCCCGCGAGCACTGGGGCCTGGGATATGCCAGCGAAGCGGCATGGACCGCTCTGCGTTGCGGCTTTGATCGCCTGGTACTGAATGAAATCGTGTCCTTTACCACGGTCAGCAACCTGCCGTCGCAGAAAGTCATGCAGGCGATCGGCATGCATCACGATCCGGCCGATGACTTCGATCACCCCAGGCTTGCCCTCGATCATCCCCTGCGCCACCACGTGCTGTATCGCATCAGCCGTGAACAATGGCTGCAAACCTTGCATGGATAACCTGGCACGGACGTTTACAATGGCCCCTATATTGGCACGGGCCAGATACTGAATCGACCGACGCAGCCAGGACTGCGCGGCATTGCGTTGTGTGAGGAGAGCTGAATGAGCCAAGTGTTGGATGATCTGGTCGACCTGCTGAGCCTGGAATCGATCGAAGAAAACCTGTTCCGTGGCCGCAGCCAGGACTTGGGGTTTCGTCAGCTGTTCGGTGGCCAGGTGCTAGGTCAGTCGCTGTCGGCGGCCAGTCAGACTGTTGAAGAGACGCGCCACGTGCATTCGCTGCATGGCTATTTCCTGCGCCCGGGCGACGCCAAGTTGCCAGTGGTTTACTCCGTGGACCGTGTGCGCGACGGCGGCAGTTTCAGCACGCGCCGTGTCACGGCGATCCAGAAGGGCCAGCCGATCTTTACTTGCAGCGCCTCGTTCCAGTACGACGAAGCAGGTTTCCAGCACCAGACACAAATGCCGCAAGTGGTCGGACCGGAAAACCTGCCGTCTGAACTGGAACTGACCCAGCAACGCGCTCACCTGATCCCCGAGCACATGCGTGAAAAACTGCTGTGTCCGAAACCGATCGAATTCCGCCCCGTCACCGAGGAAGATCCCTACAACCCGAAAGCCAGCGATCCGGTCAAATACGTCTGGTTTCGCGCCGACGGCGCCTTGGCCGACTCCCCGGCATTGCACAAGTATCTGCTGGCCTACGCGTCGGACTTCGGCTTGCTGACCACCTCGATGTTGCCCCACGGCAAATCGGTCTGGCACAAGGACATGCAGGTCGCCAGCCTTGATCACGCGTTGTGGTTCCACGCGGACCTGCGTGCCGATGACTGGTTGCTGTATGCGATGGACAGCCCATGGGCCGGCAATTCCCGCGGGTTTTCCCGTGGCAGCGTGTTCAACCGCGCCGGGCAACTGGTGGCCTCGGTCACCCAGGAAGGCCTGATTCGCCATCGCAAGGATTGGGCATGAGCCTGGCCGACATTCGGCACTGGGTGTTCGACATGGACGGCACCCTGACGGTGGCTGTGCATGATTTCGCGGCGATTCGCGTGGCGTTGGCGATCCCGGCTGAAGCCGACATCCTCACGCATCTGGCGGCACTACCGGTCGATGAAGCCAGCGCCAAACATGCCTGGTTGCTCGAGCACGAACGCGATCTGGCGCTGGGCTCGAAACCGGCACCGGGGGCTGTGGAGCTGGTGCGTGAATTGACTGGCCGCGGTTATCGCCTGGGCATTCTTACGCGCAATGCCCGGGAACTGGCGCATGTCACGCTGGAAGCGATCGGCCTGGCCGACTGCTTTGCGGTAGACGATGTGCTGGGCCGCGACGAGGCGCCGCCGAAGCCGCATCCTGGCGGATTGCTGAAACTGGCCGAAGCCTGGAAGGTGTCGGCCAGCGAGATGGTGATGGTCGGTGATTACCGGTTTGACCTGGATTGCGGGCGTGCGGCGGGAGCGCGGACGGTGTTGGTCAACCTGCCGGATAATCCTTGGCCGGAGTTGACCGATTGGCATGCGGCCGATTGTGTCGAATTGCGGCAGATGCTGTCGGTTTGATTTTCAAGAGCAAAAGATCGCAGCCTTCGACAACTCCTACTGGAACAACGCCTGCTGCCCTTGGGGCGACGTAAACATCGCTTCCCCGTTATGCCCGACCCCGGGCACTTCGATCAGTTGCTGCTGTAACCCTTGCGGTTGCAGCCGCTTCAAGTAAGCGAAGTAGTAGCGCCCCCGGGCCAATCGATACGGCCCCTGGGCCTTTGCCTCACAGGTTTTATCCAGCGCCGGATGGTTCGGGTCGACGTCCTGCTGGCCCAGCAGATAAACGATGTCGCGCTTGAGGTACTTTTCCTGCAGCAGCGCGGCGGTTTGTCCTTCTGCGTAGGCTGGCAAATCCGCCAGCCCGTACTTCCAGCGGTTGAATTGCGGACAGCCCGCATGGCTGAAGGCCACGGGCCGACGCTCATCGAAGTAGGTGTAGGAAGATGGGTTGGCGATCACATAGCGCAACTGCACGCCGGCGGCTTCCAGGGCCGGCTTGTCGTGGCCCAGCAAGGCGTAGCGCTGAACCACCTGGGCGCCTCCCGAGTGACCGGCAATGACGATTTGCTTCAAGTCCGGAAACTGCTGACGATCACCCAGGCGGGCGATGATTTCGTCCAGCGCATCAAAGGAGCTCAGACGAAAGGGTGCGCTGGATTCACCGCCAGCCATCCACTCATTGCCCGGCCAGCGCAAGACGGTGTCCGCCACCGGGTGCTGCGCAACGTCGGTTTCATTGAGAAATTGCGGGGCGATCACCAGGGTCGTAGCGCTTTGCCCGGCCAGTTCGACTGCGCGTTTGCCGCTTTGAAGATAGGTTTGCGCATTGCGCAAGCGGCCATGGACGATGATCAATACCCGCTCGATTTTTGCCGGGGCCGAGCTGATGCCCACCGCTATTTCACCGGATTTCAACAGCAGGCGCCCGGGGCTGATTTCCTTGACCCCGTGCTCGGCCGCTTGGGACGTTGCACAGGTGAACAGTACGACTAACCACCACTTCTTCATTTACAAATTTTTCGCCGCAAAGGTATCGCACTGGCCAACCTGGCCCTGAGCGAATCCGGTTTTGAACCAGCGCACCCGTTGCGCTGACGTACCATGGGTAAACGAGTCCGGCACCACACGGCCCTGACCTTGTTGCTGCAAGCGATCGTCGCCAATGGCGTTCGCCGCGTTCAGCGCTTCTTCAATATCGCCCGGCTCCAGCCAGTTCAGGCGCCTCTGCGCATTGTTGGCCCAGACTCCGGCCAGGCAGTCGGCTTGCAGTTCCTGACGCACCAGCAAACCGCCATCGCCCTCCATCTGCCGACCTTGCTGGCGAGCGGCTTGAATCTTTGCCGAAACACCGAGCAAGGTTTGTACGTGGTGTCCGACTTCGTGAGCGATCACATAGGCCTGGGCGAAATCGCCTGCGGCAGCAAAGCGCTGGGACATCTCCTGGAAGAAGGCCATGTCCAGATAAACCTTCTGGTCTGCAGGGCAATAGAAGGGGCCGGTCGCCGATGTCGCCAGTCCGCAGGCCGAATTGACCCGGTTGCTGAACAATACCAGGGTCGGATCCTTATATTGCCGGTCCGCCTGCTGGAAAATCTGGCGCCAGGTATCCTCGGTATCACCCAGGATCGAGCGGACGAACTCGGCCCCTTCATCGTTGGCCGGTGGCGCCTGGCGCGTCTGGGAGGTGGTCGGCGCCGATTGTTCACCCATCTGCCCGGTCAGTTGTCCGAGGATCTGCATCGGGTCCTGGCCGGTGATCCAGCCGATGCCCACGATCAGCAGGATCGCCGTCAGGCTCAGACCCTTGCCGCCACCAAAGCGCATCCCGCCACCACCGCCGCCGACCTCATCGCCACGGGCATCGACCACGTTGTCGCTGCGTCGGCCTTTTTTCCATAGCATGTGGGAATCCTCTGATGTTGCGGGTAAAGAACCGTGGGATGAGTGTTGCTGCTGAGTAGGACCGGCGCCAGTCCGGTCGTCAGACAGCCAGGAGCGGCAGCGGTTCTATCCAGGCGGCGACATCAGGGGATTCATTGACGGGCGGGTATCACAGCGCGTCCGCGGCGAAGGTGTCACAGGCCTCCGGCAGGCCTGTGACAAATCCTGTCTTGAACCAGCTCACGCGCTGCAGGGACGTACCGTGGCTGAAGGTCTCCGGCCGGATCTGGGCATTTCGCGATCCTTGCAACTGGTCGTCTCCGAACATTGCGGCGGCATTCAGGGCCGCTTCAATATCCCCCGGCTCCAGCCAGTCCAGGCGCTGTTGCGCATGGTGCGCCCAGACACCGGCCAGGCAATCGGCCTGCAACTCCGAACGCACTTCCAGCCCGCCATCGCCACTGACGGGTTGTTGCTCGAGCAAGGCTTTTTCGAACGGTTCGGAAAGGCCCAGCTCAAGCTGCACGTGATGCCCGATTTCGTGAGCGATGATGTAGGCGCGCGCGAAGTCACCGACCACTGAAAACTGCTGCTCAAGCGTGCGGAAAAATTCGAGGTCGAGGTACACCTGCCGATTGCCCGGGCAATAGAACGGGCCACTGCCGGAGCTGGCGAACCCACAGTCCGAAACCACACCATTGTTGAACAGTGTCAGAGTGGGATGTGGATATTGCCGGCCCATTTGCGCGAACAGTTGGTTCCAGGTGTCTTCCGTATCGCCCAGCACCGACTGGACAAACATCAACTGCAGATCTTCTTCAGGCTCGATCGAGGGTTGAGGGAGAGGGCGATCCAGGGTGTACGAGGGTTCGAGCGGAGTAACGTCTGCTGGCGTGTCCAGTGTCGAATAGAGCCCGGCGCTGGCCAGGGCGACGGCGGCCAGCCCAGCGGCCAGTGTTGTCCCTGTAAGCGTACGGGCATCCTTGCCCTCGCGTATGTCGTTCACGTTTTTGCTGCGTCTTGCCTTGTTCCATAGCATGTTGGCGGTCTCTCATAGATTGATGGGGCGCATGGCGCCGGGTCTATGAATAACCGCACTGGCAAAGGCGTGGGGGTGAAATGTGTAAGGTTTGGTAAGGCCACAGTCAGTGCGATGGATGTCGCACACCGAAAGTAGCCCTTTCGCCGTTATCGATCGAACGCGTCCCACACCGGCGCAAAGTCCGGACTGACCAGGCGCTCGCGCTTGGACAGGCCGGCGATCAGCGCACGGTCCTGATCATCCAGGTTGACGGTGAGTGCTGCCAGGTTGGCCAATTGGTTGGCCTCGCTGCTGGCCTTGGGGATAGCAGCCACGTTCGGTTGATCCAGCAGCCATTTGAGTGCGACCTGGGTCGGCAATACCCCGTGTTTGGCGGCGATCTGCTGGATAACCGGAACATCCGAAACCATGTTGCGTGCCAGCGGCGAATAAGCCGTCAGGGCCATATCGTGTTGACGGGCGTAGTCCAGCAGTGCGCTTTGTCCGAGCAGCACGTGGTACTCCACCTGAATGGCAGACAGCGGCGCGCCCAGTTCCTCGACCACGGTGCGCAGCAGGGGCAGCGGGAAATTCGCCACGCCGATATGGCGCGCCAGTCCCTGCTCCTTGAATGACATCAGGGTTTCGATCGTACGCGGCAAGTCCCAATCGGTGCTGGGCCAATGGATCATGAAGAGATCGATGTAATCGCTGTGCAAGGCCTTGAGGCTGCGATCCATGGAGTGGCGCATGGCGTCGGGTTGCAGCTGATCCCACCAGACCTTGCTGGTGACGTGGACCTGTTCGCGGGGTGTCGGACTGTTCAGCAGCGCTTGGCCGACAGCATCCTCGTTGTTGTAGGCCGCCGCGGTATCGATGTGGCGATAACCCAGCGCCAGGGCCTGTTCCACTGCTCGCGTGCACGCTTCACCGAGCATCGGCCAGGTGCCGAGGCCGAGCTTGGGCATGTTCAAACCCTGTGCGTTAACGATGTACGTCATGGTCGATCTCCTTTTCATAAGCAGTGATGCCGGCGATATGGCGCGCGGCGATGTAGCCGAACGTCAGCGCCGGCCCCAGGTTGATGCCGCCAGCGGGGTAGTGGCCGCCCATGATGCTGGCCATGTCGCCTCCCGCCGCATACAGGCCGGTGATGGCCTGGCCCGATTCGTCGAGGACCTGGGCGTGCTGATTGACCTTGAGTCCGGCAAAAGTGCCGAAACAGCCTGGTTCGACTTTGACGGCATAGAACGGTCCTTGCTCGATCGGCGCGACGCAGGGGTTGGGCTGCTGCAGCGCATCTCCCTGTTTGCGGTTGTAGGGCGTTGAGCCACGGCCGAACTGCGGGTCCTGGCCATTGCGCGCGTGGCGGTTGTAGTCCGACACGGTGGTGCGCAAGCCGACCGGGTCGATGCCGCAGGCCTGTGCCAATTCCTCCAGGGTCTTGCCGCTTTTCAGATAACCACTGCGGATAAAGGATGACAGCGGTACCGGAAACGGCCGGGATATACCCAGGCCATAACGTCGCTGGAAGCTATGGCTGCAGATCAGCCAGGAGGCCACTGCTTCGCCGGGCGGGGCGCTGGCGACCATGGCCGTCACGTAATCGTAGTAGCCGTTGGCTTCGTTGACGAAGCGCTGACCGTTGCTCAGCACCCCGATGATCCCAGGCTTGCCGCGCTCGATGATGTGCGGGAAGTGGCCGCTGCTGCCATCGCGGTATGGCACCCGCGAAACCGGTGCCCAGGCCACCGGCGATGCCTGGTCGGTGTCGACTTTGGCGCCAGCACTCTCGCCCAGCCGCAGGCCATCGCCAGACACGCCGAGGGGCGGCAGTGCCAGGTGTTCGTGACCGGTTGGCGTACGGGGGAAGAGGGACTTGCGCCGTTCGATGTCATTGGCGAAACCGCCGGCCGCGAGCACCACCGCCCGGCGTGCCTTGATGCGGATCGAACCTTTGGCGGTGCGAACCACCGCGCCTTGCACCTTGTTGTTCTCGCGCAACAACTCGGTGACCGGTGCCGACTCCCACAGCAACACGCCAAGATCGTCGGCGGATTTCGCCAGGCGCGCGACCAGCGCCACGCCATTGACCAGTTGCATCGCCCGGCCATGCACGACGAGGTCGAGCAAATGGCGGGTGAAGCGCTGTGTCACGTGCCAGGCCGCCGACAACGAACGGGTCAGGTTGAGAAACGCGGCAAGGTCTGCGCCCGCCATGATCGGCATGCCCATGAAGGAGGTTTCGCGCATGGTTTTGCGCAGGCGCTTGAGCAGCTTGCCGACGTTGCGCGCGTCATACGGTGCGGCGATTACCGAACGCCCACCGGTACCGGCGCCCGGTGTGTCGCCATGGATATCGGCAATCGCGTTGCCATCGGCAAATTGCAGCGAGGTGTGCTGTTCGAAGAACGCCACCATGCGCGGAGCGGCTTCAAGGAAGGCATCGATCATCTCTGGGTCATAGTGATCACCCAGTTCGTGTTTCAAGTAAGTGCGCGGTTGTTCAACGTCTTCGACGATGCCGGCCCGCCGCGCCAGGGGGTTGCACGGTACCCACGCCCAGCCGCCGGACCAGGCGGTGGCGCCGCCAAACACCGGGTCTTTTTCCACCACTATCACTTTCAGACCATGCCATGCAGCCGTGACAGCCGTTGCCAGGCCGGCCGCACCGGAGCCGACGATCAGCACATCGCAGTCGATGTCGGGAAGGCAGTACGGTTGGGCAGCCATGGCTTGAACTCCGGGTGTTTATTATTTTGGAATCTGATTCCAGAAAATATATGGGGCCGGAAGAGGACCGGCAAGTCGATGCTGCGTAAAGCGGGCGGTTATCGGACAGGCAGTTCCAGATTTCGCATTCCTCGAGTTGTCTTCTAGAATCGAGCAAATTTTGTGTGGATACCCCTATGGCCGGCAGTCAGATCGAACGTGTTTTCAGTGTGCTTGAAAGCCTCACCAGCGACCCTCGTGGCTTGCCGATGCAGGTATTGGCGGAGCAACTGGGCATCCCCAAAAGTGCCACCCACCGGCTGCTTGCCGAGCTGATCCGGCTTGGCTATGTGCGGCAGAATCCGGAGAACTTGCGTTATCACTTGTCGACCCGGCTGGTGGCGATGGGTTTCCGTTATCTGTCGAGCAGCGGTGCCGATATCGTGCAACCGGTGCTTGACCGACTGGCTCAGGAAACCGGCGAACTGGTGCGCCTGGGGGTCATAGAAAGCGAGCGCCAAACCTGGATCGCCAAGTCCCAGGGGGCTCGTTCCGGCCTGCGCTATGACCCGGACATGGGGCGGGATGCGCCGCTGTTCTACACCGCTTCCGGCCATGCCTGGCTGGCGAGCATGAGCGATGCCGAAGCCTTGTCGCTGGTGGAACGCCAGGCGGCTGACCGGCCGCTGGAGCTGGGCCCGAATGCCCCAAGGTCCAACATTGAATTGCTGGAACGCTTGCGTCTGGCGCGGGAGCAGGGCTACGCCTGTGTCGAGGAAAGTTCGGCGGTAGGCACTTCGGCGATTGCTGCGGTGGTGCGCCATCCCGGTGATGGCCGGGTGATCGGCGTGCTCAGCATTGCCGGGCCGAGTGCGCGGATGCCGGGCGCGCGGCTGCATGAGTTGGCGCCGATGTTGTTGGCGTTTACCGATGAGTTGTCGGCCGCAAGTCTGGCTTCAGAGCTATTTAGCTAAAGCCTCTACAAAACCCCTGTGGGAGCGGTGTTGAGCTTGCCAAAGTTGTGCGCTGTTCGAACACTTTCAATGCACGCTTGTGTAAGAATCTGGAACGTGGTTCTAAATTGTTGAAAATCATCTTCCAACAATAACCACAAGAGGACCGCTGCATGAGTTCGCCCCCCCTTCGAATAGCCCTTATCGGCACTGGCACCATGGGCCAGCAGCATTACCAGCATCTGAAAACCCTGACTGAAGCGACCTTGTGCGCAGTGGCCGACCCCGGTCCGCAAGCGCCGGGGCTCGCGATGGAATGGGGGGTGGGATATTTCGCCGATCATCGTCAGATGCTGGAGCGGGCGAAGCCTGAGGCCGTCATTATCGCCAACCCGAATGCGTTGCACGTCAGCACCGCGCTCGATTGCCTGGCTGCCGGCGTACCGGTGTTGCTGGAAAAGCCGGTGGGTGTGCACCTGGATGAGGCTCGTGAGCTGGTGGCTGCCTCGAAGTCGAGCGGCGTTGCGGTGTTGGTCGGCCATCATCGGCGCCACAATCCCTTGATCGTCCGCGCCCATGAACTTGTCCACAGCGGCGCGTTGGGCCGGTTAAGCACCGTCACCGCGCTCTGGCAATTGCGCAAACCCGATAGTTATTTCGAAACGGCCTGGCGCCGCGAGCCCGGTGCAGGCATGTTGTTGACCAACCTGATCCATGACCTCGACCTGCTCAGGCACCTGTGCGGCGAAGTTCGCCAGGTGCAGGCCATCACCAGTAACGCCGTGCGCGGGTTTGGCAACGAAGATTGCGCGGCCGTGCTGCTGCAATTCGACAACGGTGCGCTGGGCAGCCTGACCGGGTCCGATGCGGTGGCGGCGCCCTGGAGTTGGGAGCTGGGCTCCGGGGAGAACCCGGTATATCCACGCCAGGCCGACCAGCCGTGCTATTTGCTGGCGGGCACCGCAGGGGCGCTTAGCATCCCGCAGCTCAAGCACTGGCACTACGCGCAAGCGGACGGTGGCTGGCATCAACCCCTGGTCTCGACTGACGAGGCTTTCAGTGTCGATCAAGCGCTGCGCTTGCAGTTGCAGCACTTCGTGCGTGTTGCACGTGGGGAGGTCGCACCGCTCGTAAGTGCCGCCGATGCAGCCCGCACCCTGGCGCTGGTCGAGGCCATTCGCCAAGCCGCTGAAACCGGGCGCGCCTGCGCACCCGCCTTGATCGAGGATTGACCATGAGTGAACGAATCTTTTCCCTGGCCAGTCTGACCGTGCTGGAGTTATCACCGCCGGACATGGTCGAGGTCGCGGCGCGGGCCGGTTACAGCCATGTCGGTTTGCGCCTGGTGCCGGCGACGCCAGAGGAACACCATTTTGCACTGGTGGCCGATGATGATCTGCGGCGCCAGACCCTGGCACGTCTGCGCGATACCGGCATTCGAGTGTTGGATGTCGAGATCCTGCGGCTCAAACCCGACACCGTGGTTGCCGATTTCGAGCGGGTGCTGGCAGTGGGTGCCGAATTCGCTGCCAGTGAGTTGCTGGTGGCCGGTAACGACCCGGACGAGCAGCGGCTGACGGAAAATTTTGCCCGGCTGTGTGATCTGGCGGCGCCTTACGGACTGCATCCGCACCTGGAGTTCATGCCCTGGACCGACGCGCGCGATCTGCAGCAAGCCGTGCGCATCGTTGAAAAGGTCGAGCGTGAAAACGCGGCGGTATTGGTCGACGCCTTTCACTTCGATCGCTCTGGATCGCGGCTGGAAGATCTGGCCAGGGTTGCCCCCTCACGGTTACGGTATGCGCAGTTGTGTGACGTGGCGGGGCCCAGGCCGCAAGACATGGCAGAGATCTTGCGGCAGGCACGTAATGAACGGCGTTTTCCCGGTGATGGCGATTGTGATCTGCCGGGGCTGTTGCGGTGTTTGCCGGCTAACATTCCATTGAGCCTGGAGATACCCACCGTGCAACTGCTGGAGCAGGGCGTGAGTGGGCTGGACCGGGCGCAGATGGCATTGAGAAAAACCCGTGAATTGCTCGCGCGGCTGACCTAGGTCTCGCGAAGTTTTTGTTTTGAACAAGGAACCCCAATGACCGTCAGCACCCCGCTTTCCGGCGTCAATCAGCCCTTCAAAGGGATCCTGCTGATCGTTGTCGCAACCTTTCTGTTTTCCAGCCATGACGCCCTGTCGAAGTACCTTTCCGGGTTCTATCCGATTGTCATGGTGGTCTGGGCGCGTTATGTGGTGCATACCTTGCTGATGGCCGGGATATTCCTGCCGCAATCCGGGCTGCGCGTGCTGCGTACCAAGCGGCCGCTGCTGCAACTGGTTCGAGCGTTGTGCCTGCTGGGCACCAGCCTGTTTTTCACCACGGGGTTGATGTACATCCCGCTGGCCGAGGCAACGTCGGTCAACTTCCTCGCTCCGGTGCTGGTGACTGCGTTGTCGGTGCCGTTGCTGGGGGAGAAGGTCACCCGTGGCCAATGGCTGGCGGTGATTTGCGGTTTTATCGGGGTGCTGATCATCGTCCACCCCGGTGGTGATTTGTTCACCCCGGCGGTGTTGCTGCCGCTGTGCTCGGCATTGTTTTTCTGCTTCTACCAGTTGCTGACTCGCAAGCTCAGCGAGATCGACAGCCCGACCACCAGCAACTTCTTTGCCGGGCTGTGCAACACCCTGGTCATGAGTGCGCTGGTGCCGTTCTTCTGGCAGGTGCCTACCTTGCTGCACGGCGCAATGATGCTGGCGCTGGGCGCCTGCGGCATGACGGCGCATCTGTTCTTGACCCAGGCCTTCCGCCATGCGGCACCAGCCTTGCTGGCGCCCTTCAGCTATTGCCAGATCGTGTTTGCCGGCCTGCTGGGCTGGCTGCTGTTTTCCCACACGCCGACCCTGACCACCATCGTTGGGATCGCCATCATTTGCTGCAGTGGCCTGGCGGCGGCATGGCAACAAAGCCGCCGCTGAGCTCACTCAGAACCTGAAGCGCAGCACCAGGTTTTGCAGGCCTGCGGCCAATTGCGACAATTGCTGGCTGGTGGCGCTGGTGCGGGTCGAGGCGTCGGCACTTTGCAGTGACAGGTCGCGAATGTTCAGCAGATTCCTGTCCACCTCGCGGGCCACGGAGGCTTGCTCTTCCGAGGCACTGGCGATCACCAGGTTGCGCTCGTGGATCTGCTCCATGGCCCGGGTGATTTGCGCCAAGGCGATGCCGGCCTGTTCGGCGATCGACAGGGTCTGAGCGACGCGCTGACTGTTGCCGTGCATCGACAGCACCACACTCTCGGTATCGCCCTGGACCCGGCCGATCATCAGTTCGATTTCCCGGGTCGATTGCTGGGTGCGATGGGCCAGTGCGCGCACTTCATCGGCGACCACCGCAAAACCACGCCCGGCTTCCCCGGCCCGGGCCGCTTCGATCGCCGCGTTGAGAGCGAGCAGGTTGGTCTGCTCGGCGATGGCGCGAATCACGTCCAGCACCTTGCCGATTTCCCGGGATTGCTCGGCCAGGGTTTGCACCTGTTGCAGGGCTATGCCGGCATCGGCGCTCATGGCCTGAATCGAATCCAGTGTCTCGATGACGCGTGCCTGGCCTTGGCTGGCCTGCTGTGTCGACTGGCGCGTGCTGTCAGACGTCGAGACCGCATTGCGTGCGACTTCTTCCACGGCGACGGTCATCTCGTTGACCGCGGTGGCGGCTTGTTCGATTTCGTTGTGTTGCTGCTGCAGTCGCCCGGAGTCCTGATGAGTGCTCTGGTTCATTTGTTCGGCAGCTGCGTTCAGTTGGTTCGATGCGGCGCTGATCCGTTGCAGGGTGTCGCGCAGGCTGTTCTGCATGATCGACAGGGCGGTGAGCAAGCGCGCGGTTTCATCGCTGCCCTGGCTCTGTATCGGTGTGCCGAGGTCGCCGGCGGCGACTTGCTCGGCCACTTCCACGGCCTGGCGGATAGGCACCACGATGCTGCGAATCAACAACCAAGCGAGGAGAGCGGTCAGTAGCGACACGCCAAGCAAGGCCCCGATCACCGTGACCTTCACCTGGCCATAGAGTGTGTCGGCTTGCGCTGCGGACTGACTGACTTCATTGGCGGTGAGCGCCACGAGTTCGGCGAACTGGTCTCCGCTACGGGTCGAGTAATCCTGGATTTCGCCATTGAGCAGCGCGGTCATTTCTTCGAGGCGGTTTGCCTGCGACAGGCTTTCGTATCGCGTCAGCGCCTCACGGTAGCGGGTGACCGTCGCGACGAAATTTTCGTACGGCACCCGGTTGTAGTCGCCTACGAGCGGGGTGAATTTGTCCAGTGCCTGGGCAAGCCAGCCCTGCACTTGATGCAGGCGCGTGACGGTGGCGTCGAGCACCTTGGGCTCACGGTTCAACGCCATGCGCAGGCTGAGTACACGAATGCTCAGGACGTAGTCGCGGATTTCTCCCAGGTAGCGGGTACTGGGCAGGGAAACGTTTTCGGTGTGCTGGCCGGTGGCGCGGACTTCGGCAACTTGCTTGAGAGCGAACAGGCCTTGCAACAGGACCAGCAAGGCGATGAGGCCGAAGCTGATCACGGCGCGCTTGGCGATGCTCAGGTGACCTGACGGCATGGTTTGACCTCCTTGGCCGTGAACGAACAATCATGGATTCATGAAAAGCGGGCACAAAAAAAGCGCAGGCCCGAAACCGGGCCTGCGCCGAGGGAACATCAGCCTTCTACTTTCGGAATCTTGCGCGGGGCCATGAAGTACATCCAGATCAGCGCGATGAAGTACATCGCCGGGATCAGGGTGAACAGCACGGTGTAGTTGTTGTTGGTGACGGTGAGGATGTGGCCGACCAACTGGGTCATGAACATCCCGCCAATCGCAGCGCACATGCCGCCGAAGCCGAACACCGTACTCATCATGTGCTTGGGCGTGTAGTCCATCACCAGGCTCCAGATGTTCGCGGTCCAGGCCTGGTGCGCGCCGATGGCCAGGGAGATCGCGGCTACCGCCACCCACAGGTTGCTGGAGCCGGCCGCCATGATCACGCCGATGATGCAGCAGGCGAACAGGAACATGGATATCAGGCGCGCCTTGATCGGGTTGACGCCGCGACCGATCAGGAACGAGGACAGGATCCCGCCACCGACACTGCCGAAGTCGGCGGTGAGGTAGATGATGATCAGCGGAATGCCCATCTGGGTCACGTTGATGCCCAGGTTGTATTGCTGATTGAGGAACGGTGGCAGCCAGTACAGGTAGAACCAGAACACCGGCGCCGTGATCGAGTAGGCGAGGGCGAAGGCCCAGGTGCCGCGCATGCGCAGGATTTTCGAGAACGGTACGCGGGTTTGTTCCGGTTCCACTTCGTTCTGGATGTAGTCCAGTTCCGACTGTTTGACGCTTGGGTGATCTTCCGGGTTGAAGTACTTCAGGCCCCAGAACAGCAGCCAGATTCCGCCCAGTGCCGACATGCACATGAACGCAGCCTGCCAGCCCCAGACGTGGAGGATCAGCGGCAACAGCATCGGGGTGAACATCGCACCGACGTTGGTGCCGGCGTTGAAAATGCCGGTGGCCACGGCGCGCTCGCCGGCCGGGAACCACAGGCGCGTGGTTTTCACGCAGGCCGGGTAGTTGGCGGCTTCGGTCAGGCCGAGAATGAAGCGGCAGACCATGAAGCCGACCGCCGAAGTGGCCAGGCCGTGGGCGCCGGTCGCCAGGCTCCAGAGCAGCACGGCGCAGAAGAACACGCGTTTGACGCCAACCCGGTCGATCAAGCGGCCTTGTATCACGAAACCGATGGCATAGCCGACCTGGAACCAGAAGTTGATGTTGGCGTAGTCCATCGCCGTCCAGCTCATTTCCTTGGCCAGGATGGGCTGCATGACGCCGAGGGCGGCGCGGTCGATGTAGTTCAGGGTGGTGGCGAAAAACACCAGCGCCAGCATGCCCCAACGGGTTTTGCCGACAGCCATGGCGCCGCGGATTTTGTCGCCGATGCCGCCAGAGGCAGCGCTGATGGCCGGAGCCATGCGTGAGCTAGGTGTAGGATTCATGTGTGCCATCCGTTCAATGACTGACAAGCAAGGCTCGTCGGGACTTCAAGGGCGCGTGATCAATCGATGGCGATGGGCGCAGGACTGATCGGCTGGTTTCGTCGTGTGACGGTTTATTCAGCGAGCGGCACGGGAGTGCCGGCGGTGCGCAAGGTTCGGATGGACGCCAGGCAGGGCGTAATGACGGTAGTTCGAGTGAGCAAGGCGTTAAATGAGCGCATGAGCATATACCCGGTTTTTGAAATTTTTATGTGGTGTTCAGGGTCTTTGTGAACTGAGTCCGTCGGTTGATGACCGGACTCAATGTGGTGTTGATGTTGCGCATTGAGCAAAAAATCGTCAATTCGCCAAAGTCCATTGTGTTCGATAATCGCACAAAAAACTAACTGGGTAGTACACTTTGAATTGCTGTGTGGGATCGCGCAGCCAATAATTCATCTCAGATAAACGCGATCCTTTCAGGAGCACGGTTTGCCGGCGATGGCGGCCTTGAGATCGCCATCGCCGGCAAGCCGTGCTCCTAGCGTGCAATGCCCTAACAAGATTGCCTCCACCACCGGGAGTCGAAAAAATGCAGCGTTCCATTGCCACCGTGTCCTTGAGCGGTACCCTGCCGGAAAAACTCGAAGCCATTGCCGCCGCCGGTTTTGACGGCGTCGAAATTTTCGAGAACGACCTTCTCTACTACGACGGCAGCCCGCGGGAAATTAAACAGATGTGCGCCGATCTCGGGATCGCCATCACCCTGTTCCAACCGTTCCGGGATTTTGAAGGCTGCCGTCGTGACCGCTTGTCGCGCAATCTGGAACGGGCCGAGCGCAAGTTCGATCTGATGCAGGAACTGGGCACCGACCTGGTGCTGGTGTGCAGCAACGCCTCGGCCGACTCCATCGGTGATGAACAGATTTTAGTCGATGATTTGCGCCTGCTGGCTGAACACGCTGGCGCGCGCGGTCTGCGCATCGGTTACGAAGCACTGGCCTGGGGCCGGCATGTGAACACTTGGCAACAGGTGTGGAACATCGTTCGTCAGGCCGATCATCCGAGCCTCGGCGTGTTGCTCGACAGTTTCCATACGTTGTCGCTCAAGGGCGACCCGAGCGCTATCGCCGAGATTCCCGGCGACAAGATTTTCTTCGTGCAAATGGCCGATGCACCGATCCTGGCCATGGATGTGCTCGAGTGGAGCCGGCATTTCCGTTGCTTCCCGGGCCAGGGCGAATTCGATTTGCCTGGCTTCCTCGCGCCGATCATCAAGAGTGGTTACACCGGGCCGCTGTCGCTGGAGATCTTCAACGACGGTTTCCGTGCCGCGCCGCCACGGGCCAACGCTGCTGACGGTTTGCGCTCGTTGTTGTACCTGGAAGAAAAAACCCGCGAGCGCCTGGCCTGTGAGGCCAAGCCGACCGCCAACCCCGAAATTCTGTTCGAGACGCCGAAGGCCAGCGAATACAACGGCATCGAGTTTCTCGAATTTGCCGTGGACGAAAGCCTCGGCGCCAAGCTCTCCCATTGGCTGGAGCGGCTGGGTTTTGTCAAGGCCGGGCAGCATCGCTCCAAGAGCGTCAGCCTGCTGCGCCAGGGCGATATCAACCTGATCCTCAACTCCGAACCCTACTCATTCGGCCACAGTTTCTTCGAGGCGCATGGTCCATCGCTGTGCGCCACTGCCGTGCGCGTCAAGGACAGTGCCAGTGCGCTGGCCCGGGCGGTGGCCTACAAAGGCCAGCCGTATCGCGGATTGGTCGGTCCCAATGAACTGGAGCTGGCCGCCGTGCGCGCGCCGGATGGCAGCCTGATTTACCTCGTCGATCAGGACGCCGATGTCTATGGAACCGACTTCAACCTGGAGCCGGCCGCGGTGAGCAGCGGCGGCCTAAAACGCATCGACCACATGGCCATGGCGCTGCCCGCCGACAGCCTCGACAGTTGGGTGCTGTTCTACAAGAGCCTTCTCGATTTTGAAGCCGATGACGAAGTGGTTCTGCCCGATCCCTATGGTCTGGTGAAGAGCCGCGCGCTGCGTAGCCGTGACAGTTCGATCCGTCTGCCGCTGAATATTTCCGAAAACCGCAACACCGCCATTTCACATGCGTTGTCGAGCTATCGCGGTTCCGGCGTGCACCACATCGCGTTCGATTGCGACGATATCTTTGCCGAAGTCAGTCGCGCCAAAGCGGCGGGCGTACCGCTGCTGGATATTCCGCTCAACTACTACGATGACTTGGCGGCACGCTTCGATTTCGATGACGAATTCCTCAGCGAACTGGCCTATTACAACGTGCTGTACGACCGTGATGCCCAGGGCGGTGAACTGTTCCACGTGTACACCGAGCCGTTCGAAGGGCGTTTTTTCTTCGAGATCATTCAGCGCAAGAACGGTTATGCCGGTTACGGTGCGGCCAACGTGGCGGTGCGCCTGGCGGCCATGGCCAAATCCCGTAGCGGAGCCTTGCGTCAGGCAAAGTTGTAGGAAAATCGTAACTACGCCGACAAACCGCTGCCGCACAGCTTCCTTCACTGTGCGGCGCGGCTCATAATCGCCAGCCTGTGCAGTGATGGCCGTGAGCCCGCAATGACAATGACTTCAGAACTCTCCGCAGCACCTGAACAAGCGATTGCCGAGCCGCGCAAGAGTCGCAAGAACAACCCGGAAAAAACCCGGGAGAACATCCTGCAGGAGGCGATAGTCGAGTTCGTTCAGCAAGGGCTTTCCGGGGCTCGCGTCGATGCCATCGCCGAGCGCATCCACACGTCCAAGCGCATGATCTATTACTACTTTGGCAGTAAGGAACAGCTCTACGTCGAGGTGCTGGAAAAACTCTACGGCGATATCCGTAACACCGAAAGCCGTCTGCACCTGGCGGAGCTGACGCCGGTGGAGGCGATTCGGCGGCTGGTGGAGTTCACCTTCGATCACCATGATCGCAACGTCGATTTCGTGCGCATCGTCAGCATCGAGAACATTCATAACGCCGAATTCGTGAAGCGCTCGGATGCGATCAAGGCGATGAACAACACCATCCTCGATTCATTGGGCGAGATCCTGCGTCGCGGTGTCGAACAGGGGCTGTTCCGCACCGGCCTGGACCCGTTGGACGTGCACTTGCTGATCAGTTCGTTCTGCTTCTATCGCGTGTCGAACCGCCACACCTTCGGCGAGATCTTTCAGATCGACTTGCCGGACGAAAGCATCAAGCAGCGTCATCGGGAGATGATTTGCGAGTCGGTGTTGCGTTATTTGCAGGCCTGACGCCTTCGTCGCAACGCCGCCTGGAGCGAGCCCGCTCCTACAGAATCACGCGATTTTGTAGGAGCGGGCTTGCCCGCGAAGCTTTTCAGCCATTCATGCTCTGAAAGTGCTCCAGCATCCGCTGCGCATCCGGCACCACGCCGCTGAACAATTCGAACGCCTTCACCGCCTGGAACACCGCCATGTTCCCGCCATCGAGCGTGCGGCAACCCAGCGCACGGGCATGGCGCAGCAGTTCGGTTTCCAGCGGGAAGTAAACAATTTCCGCCACCCACAATTGGGCTCGAAGCAACTCGACCGGCACCGGCATGCCTGGCAGTTTTTTCATGCCCATGGGCGTGGTGTTGACCAGGCCATCAGCCTCGGCCAGGGTCAGTGCCAAATCATGGCCGGCCACCGCGCGGTTACTGCCGAAATGCTGGTTAAGATTGTCCGCCAGGCTCTGCGCGCGGCTGATTTCCACATCGAAAATGCTCAGTTGGCGAACGCCTTCGCTCAACAACGCATGGGCCACGGCCGCGCCAGCGCCACCGGCGCCCATTTGTACGACGCGCTCAACGGCAACGCCCTGCAAGCCACGGCGAAAACCCTCGGCAAACCCCAGGCAATCGGTGTTGTGCCCGATGCGTTTGCCGTCCTTCAGCACCACGGTGTTCACCGCGCCAATACCCTGGGCTTCCGGCGACAACTCGTCGAGCAGCGGGATGATCGCCTGCTTGCACGGAAAGGTGATGTTCAGTCCGGTGAAGTTCATGCGCTCGGCGGCCGTCAACAGGTCGGGCAGGGCGTTGCTGTCGAGTTGCAACTGATCGAGGTCGATCAGCCGATAGAGGTAACGCATGCCTTGGGCATCGCCCTCGTGCTCGTGCAGCGCCGGGGTGCGGGACGCCTGGATGCCGGCGCCGATCAGTCCGGCCAATACCGTTCGGTTCTGGTTCATGCTGCTTGCCCCTTCAGACGTTGGCTGAAATGTTCCAGGGCCAGGCGATAGCCATGGCTGCCGAAGCCAGCCATTACCGCCGTGGCAATAGCCGAGACGAAGGAGTGGTGGCGGAAAGGCTCGCGGGCGTGAACGTTGGACAGGTGCACTTCGATCACCGGCAGTTCGCTGGCGACCAGCGCGTCGCGGATCGCCACCGAGGTGTGCGTCCAGGCCGCCGGGTTGATCACGATCCCGGCACAACGGCCGCGGGCGGCATGAATCCAGTCGAGCAATTCGCCTTCATGGTTGGTCTGGCGAAACTCCACCGCCAGACCGAACTCCTCGGCAGCCCGGCCGCACAGAGCGGAAATATCTGCCAGGGTTTCATGGCCATAGGTCGCCGGTTCACGGGTGCCAAGCAGGTTCAGATTCGGGCCGTTGAGCACCAGAATGATAGGGGGCATTGGTTTTCTCCACGTATTATTTTTGGCATTGGCCGAGGTTTCAGCCTGTGGAGATAAAATGTACCAGATGGTTAATATGGTCAATTGGACAGCCCGCCCACGGTCTTTTTGTGTGCGGTGATCGGACGGTATTGCTTCAGCGTGGCAACTGCTCCACCAGGAAGTCGATAAACGCGCGCAATCGCAGGGGCATGTGCCGACTGTGCGGATACAGCAAGGTAAACGGCCGTGACCGCCCCCCAAAAGGTTTGAGCACCTCTACCAGCGAGCCATCGGCCAGTTCCTTCTCGACGATAAATCGATAAGTCTGAAACAACCCCGCGCCATGTTTCGCCAGGGTGACGCCACCCAATACATCGTCGGAACAAACGAAGTTACCCTCGGCCAGAATCTCCCGTTGCACGCCGTTGTCGCTGAACAACCAGGCAATACGCCGGCCACTACTGGGCAGTTCGTATTGAATGCATTCGTGCTGTTGCAGATCGTCGAGGGTTTGCGGCGTACCGGCACGCTTGAGGTATTCAGGGCTGGCAATCATCACCAGCGCGGCGTCTTCCAGCTGCCGGGCGATCAGACCGGAATCGGGAATCGCGCGCACGCGAATCGCCATGTCATAGCCTTCGCCGACGAAATCGATGTTGCGGTTACTGATGTGCGACTCGACCTTCACCGCAGGAAAACGCGCGCGAAAGGCCGGCAGCAACGGCAGGATTCGGTGGTGGGCATAGGTGGTCGGGATACTGATGCGCAGGGTGCCTGAAGGTACCTGTTGCTGGCCCATGACTTCACGCTGGGCTTCTACCAGTTGTGCCAATGCCTGGCGGCATTCTTCGTAGTAACGCCGACCACTGTCGGTCAGCTTTACGCTGCGCGTGGTGCGCGCAAACAGCCGCACGCCAAGGCGTTCTTCCATGCGCGACACCGAGCGGCTCACCGCGGCCGGCGTGACCCCCGCCACCAGCGCTGCGGCCGTGAAGCTGCCGGCTTCGGCAGCCAGGCAAAACAGCTCGATGCTGCCCAGTTGAAGATCGTCGAATTGTCGCTGCATGATTGATTACACCGGGGATCAAATGAAGTCTGGGAATCAGTATTTATCAAATGCCCGTACGCAGATACAGTCAGCCTCACTTAATGAGCGAGCAGGAGAAGCAGCATGCCTTTCGTCAGTGTACGCATCACCCGTGACGGCGTAACCCGTGAGCAGAAAGCCCAGGTCATCGCCGAAATCACCGAGACCTTGCAGCGCGTCCTCGGCAAGCCGCCGGAGCTGACCCACATCGTGATCGAGGAAGTCGATACCGATAACTGGGGGTATAAGGGGATTACCACGACTGAGTATCGAAAAAACCTGCCGGGATGATTACAGCGAAAAACAAAAAGCCGTCTGAACGACGGCTTTTTTGTGGGCGTGGTGAAAGCAATGCTTACGATTTTACCGGGGTCGCTGTCGGTACAGGGCACTGCGGGGCGCTAGTCTCAGAGGCGTGTTGACGATTGAGGGCGTGGCACCGGTCGTCAGGTTTTCCAGGGAATGTCGAATCTTTCGATTCAATAACCTAACGGATGGGTTAGCATGAAAATATGCAGCTACAGAGGGCTCTCGGTGGTGATCATGTTGCGTGACGAGCATTGTCCGCCCCATGCGCATGTCGATGGAGGAGGCTGGAGCGCTCGGTTCAAGTTCAGCTTCTGGCACAACGGCGTAGAGCTCTGGGACGTTGTTCCGCTCTCGCGTCGGCCACCGTTGGCGGTGCTGGAAGGGGTACGTCAGTCGCTCAAGCAACCTGTCCATTTGCTGCGTGCCCGTGGCATCTGGTGGCGAAAGCTGAAAACGGTCTGCCTTGATAATCAATTGTGGGATTGGCAAAGCAACGAAGTCGTTGTGGTGAACAGGATTGCCAGCACCACCAACATGATTGGCTCGGCTTGCTACGAACCTGAAACGAACACGACGCGGTTATTCCTGATAAGTACACGGGAAGCTGTGGAGATCGAGTTATGAAAACGGCAAAAACCAAGGTCCAGGCAGACACCCCGATAACGGAACATGGCCTGGACGAAGCGATTGAGCGTGGGAAATTACGCAGGAACAACGGCCTGCACGCGACGGCAGTTACCTTCCTGGCACCTTGTCTGGCGGTAAGCTTCGAAGATGGCAGCGGCGTATTGCTGCCCGTGGTGAATTATCCTGAATTCGATAGTTTCGAAGTCGAGGATTTCGCAGGCCTGACCGTTGGCTTCGCGGGTACCGCGCTGTGCCATGAAGGAAAGGATCTGCATGTATCTCTCGCCGGCATGATCTCGGCGAGCAAGCCATTGATGGCCATGGCCGCATCGGTGATTGCTTCGCGCAATGGCCGCCAGAGCAGCGCTGCCAAGGCCGAGGCTGCGAGGGCCAACGGCAGGAAAGGTGGCCGTCCGCGCAAGGTCGACAATGTCGTTTGAACAGGCACAAAAAAGCCGTCGTGATGACGGCTGATTTGTTTGTGGCTTCTGCAATTACCGGCGGGTCAACAACACCCCGGACTCCATGTGATGCGTCCACGGGAACTGGTCGAACATCGCGCATCGGGTGATGCGGTGGGTGTCGTGCAGTTGGGCGATGTTGGCCGCCAGGGTTTCCGGGTTGCAGGATATGTAGAGGATGTTGTCGAAGCGTCGGGTCAGCTCGCAGGTATCCGGATCCATGCCGGCGCGCGGCGGATCGACGAAGACGCTGCCGAACTCGTAGCTCTTGAGGTCGATGCCGTGCAGGCGGCGGAACGGGCGCACTTCGTTCAGCGCTTCGGTCAGTTCTTCGGCGGACAGGCGCACCAGGGTGACGTTATCCACAGCGTTTTCGCTGAGGTTGCTCAGCGCCGCGTTGACCGAGGTCTTGCTGATTTCGGTAGCCAGCACTTTGCGTACGCGGGTGGCGAGTGGCAGGGTGAAGTTGCCGTTGCCGCAATACAGTTCCAGCAAATCGTCCGGGCGATCACCAAGTGCGTCGTACGCCCAGTTGAGCATCTTCTGGTTCACGGTGCCGTTTGGCTGAGTGAAGGCGCCTTCGGGCTGGCGATAGCTGAAGGTGCGGCCGCCGACTTCAAGTTTCTCGACGACGTAATCGTGACCAATGACTTCGCGCTTGCCCTTCGACCGACCAATCACGCTGACGTTGAGGTCGGCAGCCAGTTTCGAGGCCGCTGTGTGCCAGTGCTCGTCCAGCGGGCGGTGGTAGCACAGGGTGATCATCGCATCGCCGGCCAGGGTCGTCAGGAACTCCACCTGGAACAGCTTGTGGCTCAGGGCTGCACTGGCTTGCCAGGCGGCCTTGAGCTGCGGCATCAATTGATTGATGCGCTGGCTGGCGATCGGGAATTGTTCGATCAGGATCGGCGTGCGTTTGTCTTCCTGGGAAAACATCGCGTAGTGGCGCTCGCCGGCTTCGCGCCACAGGCGGAATTCGGCACGCAGGCGGAAATTCTGCAGCGGCGAGTCGAAGACGACCGGCTCGGGTGCGTCGAACGGGGCCAGCAGGTCACGCAGGCGCTTGACCTTGTCTTCGAGCTGGACGGCGTAGGCTTGGGAATCAAAAGTCATGCGTTGAACCAACCGAGCTTGATCACGAACAGGATCGACAGGATCACCAGCGCCGGATTCAGCTCACGGCCACGACCGGACATCAGCTTGATGGCGGTCCAGGCAATGAAACCGAAGGCGATGCCATTGGCAATGGAATAAGTAAACGGCATGGCCAGCGCAGTAATTACGACCGGGGCAGCGACGGTGATGTCGTCCCAGTCTATTTCGGCCAGGCCGGATGTCATCAGCACGGCGACGAACAGCAGGGCCGGTGCGGTGGCGAAGGCTGGAACGCTGGCGGCCAGTGGCGAGAAGAACAGCGCGAACAGGAACAGGATCGCCACGACGACCGCGGTCAGGCCGGTGCGGCCGCCGGCACTCACGCCAGCGGCGGATTCGATGTAGCTGGTAGTGGTCGAGGTACCCAGCAGGGAGCCGGCCATCGCGGCGGTACTGTCGGCGATCAGCGCACGGCCCATTTTCGGCATGTGGCCGTCCTTGCCCATCAGCCCGGCGCGCTTGGCGACGCCGATCAGGGTGCCGGAGTTGTCGAACAGGTCGACGAACAGGAAGGCGAAGATCACGCTGACCAGACCGATGTCCAGTGCACCCTTGATGTCCAGTTGCAGGAAGGTCGGGGCCAGTGACGGCGGCATCGACATCACGCCGCCGAACGGAGTGAAGCCCATTGCGATGGAAACAATGGTCACCACCAGAATGCCGATCAGCACCGCACCACGCACGGCGAGGGCTTCAAGGGCGACAATCAGGGCGAAGCCGAGGGTGGCGAGGATCGGTGCCGGTTGTTTCAGGTCACCGAGGCCGACCATGGTCGCCGGGTTGCTGACCACGATGCCGGCGTTGTGCAGGGCGATCAGTGCCAGGAACAGGCCGATACCGGCGGCAATGGCCGAGCGCAACGGCAGCGGGATACTGTTGATGATCCATTCACGGATGCGGAAGATCGACAGCAGGAAGAAGCACACGGCCGAGATGAACACCGCACCCAGCGCCACTTGCCAGGTATGACCCATGTGCAGGACCACGGTGTAGGTGAAAAAGGCGTTCAGGCCCATGCCCGGTGCGAGTGCGATCGGGTAGTTGGCGATCAGGCCCATGGTTGTGGAGCCGATGGCTGCGGCCAGGCAGGTGGCGACGAATACCGCGCCCTTGTCCATGCCAGTCTCGCCGAGGATGCTCGGGTTGACGAATAGAATGTAGGCCATGGCCAAAAAGGTCGTGACGCCCGCCAGAATCTCGGTCCGCACGTTGGTGTTGTGTGCCTTGAGTTGAAACAGCCTTTCCAGCATGTCTGCTCCCCGTGGCGCGCCCGGCGCCGTGAATGTATCGACCTCAACAGCAAAGCACAGACCGCTGAACGCGCCTGTGAAATTACAGTGGGCCGGAAAAAGCCGCGCATCATACCAGCAGCGTGGGGTTATGGCTGCTTATGGCAGTGATCGTCGTCGATGTTTTGCGTTTAATCCAAACCAGCCATACTGCGCGCTGGTTTTTTGCGGTGGTAACGGGATGAAAAAGCGTCTGACGGTCATGTCCGGTGTCTTGATGGCGTTGTTGCTGGCGGTACAACCCGCCTGCGCGGCATCGGCACCGCCGTTGACCCAGGTAAAGGTGCTCAAGGTCGAGTCGCCGGGCTGTGGTTTCGAGACGATTGAAGAAGGGCAGGCACAGACCCGCTGCAACCACGCGGGTCCGAACATCAGGATCTACGTGCTGGAAGTGGGCTACGGGCGCAGTCAGCCCCATGTCGCGCTGGATGGCTTCGAAGTGGATGGCACCCGTACGCCGGTCTGCGCCTATGACAACGGCAACCTGACCGACTGCTCGCAAAGGACCAAGGTCGTCGGCAACCTGTACATTTTCAATCTGGCGGGTAAACAGGAAGGTGCGTTCACCTTCAGCAACACGTCGATCAACGCGCCGGGTAACACGATGTCGACCCAGCTTTACATCAAGTAACGTCAGGGGCTCGAACAAGCGTCAGGAAAGCTGACTACGCTTTAGGAACCATTCCGTGGATTGTTCCCATGACCTTTCGAGCCTTGATTACCCTCGCCGAGGGCGCCGATGACCTGCAGACAGTGACCTTGATCGATGTATTGCGCCGCGCCAAGGTCGAGGTGGTGGTCGCCAGCATCGAGGGGCGGCGCATGCTCACCTGTGCCCGAGGCACACGCTTGACGTGCGATGCGATGCTGGTGGATTTGCTGGCCCAGCCGTTCGATCTGATCGTCCTGCCTGGCGGAGCCGTAGGGACGCAACATCTGACCGCCCACCAGCCCCTGCAACAATTGGTCAAGGACCAGGCTGCGGCGGGCCGCCTGTTCGCCGGCATTGCCGAAGCGCCCGCGGTAACCCTGCAAACCTTCGGCGTGCTGCGCCAGCGACGCATGACTTGCCTGCCGTCTGCCAGCCATCAACTGTCGGGCTGCAACTTCGTTGACCAGCCGGTGGTGGTCGACGGCAATTGCATCACCGCCCAAGGCTCGGGTGGCGCCTTGGCATTTGCGCTGACGCTGGTGGAACAGCTGTGCGGCAAAGCCACGCGGGCGATGGTGGCGGGGGAGTTGTTGGTGTAGAGAGCCTCAGGCCTTCACCTCTTCCACGGGCACATGCATCCGGTCGCGGTTGGCCAGGGTCGGGAACAGTTTGATCCAGGTCCCGGTTACCACCAGCGTGCCGATACCGCCCATGACCACTGCCGGTACGGTGCCGAACCAGTGGGCGGTCAGGCCGGATTCGAATTCGCCCAATTGGTTTGAAGCCCCGATGAACAGGCCGTTCACGGCGCTCACCCGGCCGCGCATTTCGTCCGGGGTTTCCAGTTGCACGAAGGATGCGCGGATCACCATGCTGATCATGTCGGCCGCCCCCAGGACCACCAGCACGGCCAGCGAAAACCAGAACGAGGTCGACAGGCCGAAGGCGATCGTCGCCACGCCGAACACACCCACGGCGGTGAACATCACCCGTCCAACATTGCGCTCCACGGCAAACCGCGCCAGGAACAGCGACATCAGCAGCGCACCCACCGCCGGTGCCGATCGCAACAGGCCCAGCCCCCAGGGCCCGGTCAGCAGAATGTCCTTGGCAAACACCGGCAGCAACGCCGTCGCCCCCCCTAGCAGGACAGCGAACAGATCCAGGGAAATGGCCCCGAGAATATCCGGGCGGCTGCGGATGAAACGGATGCCTGCCAACAGTGAGTCCAGTGTGGCCTTGCCCTTGTTCAGGGGCGTTTGCCGGGCGGGCAGGTTAAGCATCAGTGTGCAGGCGATGATGTACAGGATCACCGTCGGGCCATACACCCAGACGCTGCCGAAGGCGTAGAGCAAGCCTCCGAGGGCCGGGGCGACTATGGTCGCCGATTGCTGGGCCGACTGCGCCGCAGCCACGGCCCGGGGAAACAGCGCGTTGGGCACGATGCTCGGCAGCAAGGCTTGGGTGGTCGGCATTTCGAAGGAGCGTGCGGCGCCGAGCAGGAAGGCGAGGATGAAGATCATTTCCCGGGTGACATGGTCGGTTGCGCTGCCGATCGCCAGCGACAGGGCGATCAGCGCTTGCAGCGACTGGCAGATGGCCGCGACCTTGCGTCGGTCGTAGCGATCGGCGACATGCCCGGTGTGCAGCATGAACAGCACGCGCGGAACGAACTCCACGAGCCCGACCAGGCCCAGGTCAAGCACGTTACCGGTCAGTTGGTAGAGGTTCCAGCCAATGGCCACGGTAAGCATCTGAAAGCCGCTGGCGGTAAACACCCGAGCCAGCCAGAAGGCGATGAACGGGCGATGGCGACGTAACAGCAAGGGCTCTTGGCTGGGCATTTGAAGGCAAGTCTGGGGAGAGAAAGAGCGAGACTATCACCAACCTGTAACAGGAAGTTGCTGTGGAAGAAAATTTCGTTAGCCAAGCATCGATTTCACCGGCTGTTTGCCCACTGCCTTCCGGAAAATTCATTTCAGCCTGTGACTGGAACCGTGAGGCAACTTGTCACGCGGCAAACGACCACGCGGGTCATCCCTGCAAATGGGACTACTCTTTCATCGTTGCTTGATCCAGATCAAAACCCACAAAAGGAATTGATCCGGCGGCCGATTGGCCAGACTCCCTGCGTTGTGATGCGTGCAAAAAAAAGAACAAACAGAGATTCGCCACACTCCATATCCGTGGGGGCCGTGGGTGCAGGCTTCCAGCCCGCAGCCGTACTACCTGACAGAGGAAGACTTATGTTCGGTTTAGAGGCACTTGATCTCGCCCGAATTCAGTTCGCGTTCACTATCTCGTTTCACATCCTGTTTCCAGCCATCACCATCGGCTTGGCGAGTTACCTGGCGGTGCTCGAAGGCTTGTGGCTGAAAACCCATAACGACACCTACCGCGACCTCTACCATTTCTGGTCGAAGATCTTTGCCGTCAACTTCGGCATGGGTGTGGTCTCGGGACTGGTCATGGCCTATCAGTTCGGCACGAACTGGAGCCGCTTCTCGGACTTCGCAGGTTCGGTGACCGGGCCGCTGCTCACGTATGAAGTGCTGACTGCATTCTTCCTTGAAGCCGGTTTCCTCGGTGTGATGTTATTCGGCTGGAACAAGGTAGGGCGCGGCCTGCACTTCTTCGCCACGGTCATGGTCGCTATCGGCACGCTGATCTCGACCTTCTGGATTCTCGCCTCCAACAGCTGGATGCAGACCCCGCAGGGCTTCGAAATCGTCAATGGCCAGGTCATACCGACCGACTGGCTGGCGGTGATCTTCAACCCATCGTTCCCTTATCGCCTGATGCACATGGCCACGGCGGCGTTCGTCGCGACAGCGTTCTTCGTCGGCTCCTCGGCAGCCTGGCACTTGCTGCGCGGCAAGGACAACCCGGCCATCCGCAAGATGCTTTCCATGGCGATGTGGATGGCGCTGATCGTCGCACCGATCCAGGCCGTTATCGGAGACTTCCATGGTCTCAACACACTGAAGCATCAGCCGGCAAAAATCGCCGCGATCGAAGGTCACTGGGAGAACCACGGCAACGAGCCGACGCCGCTGATCCTGTTCGGCTGGCCGGACATGAAAGAAGAGAAGACCAAATTCGCCGTCGAGATTCCGTATCTGGGCAGCCTGATCCTGACTCACTCGCTGGACAAGCAGGTGCCGGCGCTCAAGGAATTCCCGCCCGAAGACCGGCCGAATTCAACCATCGTGTTCTGGTCATTCCGGATCATGGTCGGCCTGGGTTTGCTGATGATCTTCACCGGTCTGTGGAGCCTGTGGCTGCGTAAACGCGACACGCTCTATACCTCACGGCCGTTCCTGTACATGGCGTTGTGGATGGGACCGTCCGGCCTGATTGCGATTCTCGCGGGCTGGTTCACCACCGAAATCGGCCGTCAGCCGTGGGTGGTCTACGGGCTGATGCGCACGGCGGACGCGTCTTCCAACCATAGCGTGATGCAGATGAGCATCACCCTGATCCTGTTCGTCGTGGTGTATTTCGCCCTGTTCGGTGCCGGCCTCGGCTACATGATGCGCCTGGTGCGCAAGGGGCCGAAGATCGACGAAGGCAAGGAAACCAACGAGGGTGGTCCCGGGCAGAAACGCACGCCGGCACGTCCGCTCTCCGCAGCCGACGACGATCATGCCGATGCCGACCACATCGTGACCAAGGAGATTTGAATCATGGGTATTGATCTTCCGCTGATCTGGGCCGTGATCATCATCTTCGGCATCATGATGTACGTGGTCATGGATGGGTTTGACCTGGGCATTGGCATCCTCTTCCCGTTCATTCCCGGCAAAACCGACCGCGACGTCATGATGAACACCGTCGCCCCGGTCTGGGACGGCAACGAAACCTGGTTGGTACTGGGCGGTGCGGCATTGTTCGGGGCTTTCCCGCTGGCCTATTCGGTGGTGCTCTCGGCGTTGTATCTTCCGCTGATTTTCATGCTGATCGGGCTGATTTTCCGCGGCGTGGCGTTCGAGTTCCGCTTCAAGGCCAAGGATGACAAGCGTCACCTGTGGGACAAGGCGTTCATCGGTGGCTCGATTGTTGCGACGTTCTTCCAGGGCGTTGCGCTGGGGGCGTTCATCGATGGCTTGCCGGTGGTCGATCGGCAGTTTGCCGGCGGTTCGCTGGATTGGCTGACGCCCTTCACCCTGTTCTGCGGCGCGGCGCTGGTGGTGGCGTATGCGCTACTGGGTTGCACCTGGCTGATCATGAAGACCGAAGGCAAGTTGCAAGAACAGATGCACGACCTCGCGCGACCCCTGGCGTTCGTGTTGTTGGCGGTGATCGGTATCGTCAGCATCTGGACCCCGCTGGCCCACGCCGAGATCGCAGCCCGCTGGTTCACCCTGCCGAACCTGTTCTGGTTCCTGCCCGTGCCGATCCTGGTGCTGGTGACGCTCTATGGCTTGATCCGCGCCGTGGCGCGCAACGCGCACTACACGCCCTTTTTGCTGACACTGGTGCTGATCTTCCTCGGTTACAGCGGCTTGGGTATCAGCCTGTGGCCGAACATCGTGCCGCCGTCGATCTCGATCTGGGACGCCGCGGCACCACCGCAAAGCCAAGGCTTCATGCTGGTAGGCACGCTGTTCATCATCCCGTTCATCCTGGGTTACACCTTCTGGAGCTATTACGTGTTCCGCGGCAAGGTCACCCATGAAGACGGTTACCACTAGAGCACGCATCAAACCTGTAGGAGCAAAGCTTGCTCGCGATGGCGTCCTTACAGGCGCCATTTTTCCCAGGAGTACTAAGAAATGGCCGGTAAACATTCCCTGCACGACATTGAAGAAGCCGAAAAAAAACCGCTGTGGCAGCGGCTCGGCTGGTTGGCCATGATCTGGGCTGGCAGCGTCGGTGCGCTGTTCATTGTGGCCAGCCTGATGCGTATGTTCATGAACGCCGCAGGCCTGAGCACTCACTGAAACAATCGACATCCCATCGCGCAGACCTCGGGCGCGGATCTACAACCCTCCTGAGCTGGAGGGTTTTTTTTGCGCGTTACTTGCGAGCCTTGAGGATCACGAATTTCGGGGTGGCCGCCACTTGCTCGACACCGCGGAACAACCGCGCCAACTTGCTGTGGTATCCCAGATGACGATTGCCGACGATGTACAGCGCACCGCCCACCACCAGTGCCTCGCGGGCTTGCTGGAACATCCGCCAGGCGAGGAAATCGCCGACGACCTGTTGTTGGTGAAACGGTGGGTTGCAGAGCACCACATCCAGCGACTGGGGTTCCTGCCCGGCCAAGCCATCGCCGGCCCGCACGATCACTTCCCGCTCACCCAGCGTGGCGCGCCAGTTTTCGGCGGCCGATTGCACAGCCATGAAGGATTCATCGACCAGCGTGTAGCGGGCTTCGGGGTTTTGCAGGGCACTGGCGATGGCCAGCACGCCGTTACCGCAACCGAGGTCGGCGACCCTTGCGCTGCCGAGATTCTTCGGCAGGTGCGGCAAGAAGGCTCGCGTGCCGATGTCCAGGCCCTCACGGCAGAACACGTTGGCGTGATTGAGCAGTTCGATCGCCGGTTCATCGAGTCGATAGCGGGTCGGGTAGGGCGAAACGATGGCAGCTTTGGCTTGAGCCGTGGCGATCAACAGACGGGCTTTTTTTACCGCCAGCGAGGCCTGCACCGGGCCAATATAGCGCTCAAGCAGATCGCCGGCCGCGCGCGGTAGATGTTTGATCATTGCCCCGGCGATCACTTGGGCGCCGGGAGCCAATTGGCCTTGCAGGCGGATCAGTTGCTCTTCCAGTAATGCCAGTGTCTTCGGCACCCGGATCAGTACGCGGTCGAACGGCCCCGTGAAGGGTTCGCTGGCCGGTACGTGGGGCACGGCATCGAACGCCTGGCCATTGCGGGCCAGATTCTTTTCCAACCCCTGCAAGGCCAGGAACGAATCGCCGCTGCTGGTCACATTGACCTTGCCTGCCAGGCTGACGGCCAATGCGCCAAAACTGTCGTTCAGCACCAGCACCCGCGTATTCGCCGTCGGCAGCTGTTCAGCCAGGTGATTGAGCAGGTACTCGTCTGCGGCGTCAAAGGCTTGCAAGGGTTCGTTCTGCTGTTCGGGCTGGCGTATCAGGTCGAGCTGGGCGAACGGGGTTTCAAGCAAGGGCATCGGGCAGGAGGCTCTGATAGATGGTCGAGGATGTTCCGCTGCCCTGGGGCGTTGTTGCGGATGGGACCGTCTGAGTGAACTGCGGCATGATGTTTTACACGTCATCACTCAAGAGGGATGCAAATGGTACGGTTTTTTCTTCTGGATTACTCGCAGGTTTTGTGATCAACGTAGCGCGTCGCTGTTGAGATAGCCGGCCTTGACGGCGGCAATGACTGCTGAAAGCTTGTTGGTGACGCCCAGTTTCGCAATCGCACTACTGACATGAAAATTGATGGTGCGCGCACTGAGATTGAGAATCCTGGCGCTTTCGTAAGCCGTCTTGCCATCGGCGGCGAGTTTCAGAACGTCGATTTCGCGCAACGACAAATGCGCGGCAACCAATTCTGGACTGGGCCTTGGGAGCGATTTAGCTACCAGCGCATGCAGGTGTTGTCCCATGAAGACTGAAAAACCGAGGTTCTCGTACAGCTCAAACGTATCCGCTCCATGAACCCCACATTCCAAGCCGCCATCTGATGCCCGAAGCTATGCTCCCGACTTCTCTACTTGTGGCACAAAATTGCCAAAAT
>NZ_JBIUYA010000027.1:0-83538 GCF_044744285.1 Pseudomonas sp. NPDC087336
GTGTCCAAGTGGCCGTGGAATGAGTGTCCAAGTCAGCGTGGAATCGCTGTCCAAGTGTTCGTGGAATGGGTGTCCAAGTGCGCATGGAATCCCCAGCGATGAAGCACAGCAAAACAAAACCGCACATAACGACAAGCAGTGCCGAGGCTCCAAAGTTTTGCAAAACAAATGCAGCGGCTATCGGGCCGCAGGCCTGAGCCACGAGTACCGGCCTGGCGAGAAGCCCCATTCTCGCTCCGTAGCCTTGAGGCCCAAACAACGCCAATGGAAGAGTGCCGCGAGCGATAGTGAGGATGCCGTTACCAGCGCCATAGAGTGCAATCGCCACGAAGGCCAGCCAAGGCAGGCCTGAGATCAGCAGTCCGAGTCCAATCAAACAAAGCAACACGCCAACTCGTGCGGACCAGGTTGGGTGGAGGTTCCTGCCTATGGAAAACTCCGCGCCCCTTGCCACGACTTGCGAGGGACCAATTACCATGCCGATGGCCAAGGCCACAGCAGTCGCGACCCCCAGTTGCTTGAGGACATTGAGCAGGTGCACTGAGATACCTGATACCACCAGCGCCAGAATCGTCAGCATCGCGCCAATCAGCAAGAACAGATGGTTGGTGGTGTCGGGGCGAAGCTCTGATGCATTTGGTGCTTCTGGAATGCCGGGGTGAGGCGGTTGTTTTGTGCTTCCGGGAATTAACAGGGCATGAATAGGGAATCCTGTTAGCAAGTGAGCAGTTGCGATGGCAAAGCACGCGCTTCGCCAACCGATCCAACTCTCCAGTCCCGCTATCACCGGCCAGCCTATGGTGCTGGCGAACCCTCCTAACAGGGTCAGTCCGGTAATTGACGTTCGAGCCCCCTCGCCGAAAAGACGTCCCAGGGTTGAGAAGGCTGCGTCGTATAAACCCGCTGCCATGGCAACGCCGATCAGGGTCCAGGCGAGATAGTAAGTGGCAGTACTGCCCGCCAGCCCCATCAGCAGCATGCCAAGAGCCAGTAGGAGTGAACTGGCGGCAAGGACAGAGCGTCCGCCATGACGATCAATATGGCGACCAACTGCCGGTGAGGAAGCTCCGGCTACCAGCATTCCCCAGGACAGGCCGCCCACTACACTGGTGATGGACCACCCTGTTTCTTTGGCTATCGGGGCCGCAAGCACTGCCGGCAAGTAATAGGTCGTACCCCAGGCAAGAATCTGGGTAAAACCCATGGCCCATACGAGCCTGGAGCGATTGATCGGAGGATGAATCTGCTCTGGAAGTGTCACGACCGGCGCACTCATTTTTTAGTTGTGAGTAACAACAACCTAGCGCCTTCTGCTGGCTACCGTCAATCGGAGATCGGTGTTGACGATTTCGGGATATCAGGATTACTGTTGCAGCTAACAACTAATTTGTGACGGTTATGACGAAGCGTAAAAACGATCAACTGACTCAGGATTCCGAGGACTTGTATGAGGCATTGAACCAGCTTGTTCGCGTTCATCAGTTCCGTGATCGAGATCGGATCTGCTGTTACGACGTATCTGTAACCCAGTGCTATGCCGTCGAAACGCTGGTCAAAAGGGGCGCACTGCGCCTTCAGGTCTTGGCTGAAGAAATGTTCTTGGACAAGAGCACGGCGAGTCGAGTGATCGATACCCTGGAGCGCAAACGGTATGTGTCCCGAGTTGAAGATGATGAAGATCGACGTGCGGTGCGAATCCAGGTAACGGATGCTGGACGTGAGCTATACGCGAAAATCAGAGCTGATCTGATTGCTGAGGAGCGAGCGATGATTGAGAACCTGTCAGCAGAAGCCAGGCAGGGAGCGCTGAGTTTACTCAGGCAGATTACGCGGGCCACGGAGATTCGCTGCGGGCTCGTGAGTGAGTGCTGCCCAGCCGAGAAGAGCAAGGATTGAAAAGGGAAGATATTCCCTTTTTTTGCCAATAATGTTGTTACTACCAACGTAATGGGGCTCCAAAAATGCGAGTTCGTTTAGCTGAACCTAACGACACTGTTTCAATAGCCGCCATCTACAACCAGGGGATCGAGGAGCGTAGCTCTACGTTTGAAACGACTCCTCGAAGCCCGGCAGACATGCTTGAACGCATCAACTCAATGAAGCGTTATCCAGTGTTGGTTATGGTCGATGAGACGGATCAGGTTGTTGGATGGGCAGGACTCAGTAGCTATCGCGCTCGTGCCTGTTACGACGGCATTGCGGATTTTTCCATTTATCTGGACCGCAGTGTTCGCGGCCAGGGGCTCGGCAAGCAGTTACTTCAGTCACTGCTGACAGAAGCCGAAGCTCGCGGATTCTGGAAAGTCCTTTCACGCATTTTTACCTTCAATCACTCCAGCCTCGCATTGTGCAAAGCCTGCGGTTTCCGCCAAGTGGGGGTGTATGAAAAACACGCCAGCCTAGAAGGACGCTGGGTCGACTGCGCGATTGTCGAGCGCCTGTTCCCGAACAATCAGCCAACCTGAAGGAGTCGATCATGGATAACACTCACCTTCCCGTCGCCATGATCGGTGCGGGCCCGGTGGGCCTCGCCGCAGCCGCTCACCTCCTGGCCAGAGGTATCACTCCACTGATCCTGGAAGCTGGTCCGGAAGCTGGGGCCAGCATTGAAGAATGGGCGCATGTGAAGATGTTCTCTCCGTGGCAGTTCAATGTGGACAAGGAGGCGGCCAAACTTCTGCTGGCCGATGGTTGGTCTCCACCACCGGAGAACGAGTATCCAACGGGTCGTGAACTACTGGACCGGTTTGTTCGACCTCTCGCGGACCTCGAACAGATCAAGCGTCACTTGCAGCTCAATACCCGTGTTCTGGCAGTCAGCCGCGTCGGTCAGGATGTGATGAAGACTCAGGGCAGATCCGCAGCTCCTTTCTTGCTGCGTGTCAGAGGGCCATCGGGTGAACGAGATGTGCTGGCCAGCGCTGTCATTGATGCCTCGGGCACCTACCTGACACCAAACTGGATGGGCGCCCATGGCATCCCTGCATTGGGCGAAATCGAGCATGCAGCGCACATTGCGTACGGCATTCCGCAGGTGCTGGGTCGTGCGCGGAATCGCTATGCCAACAAAAGAGTGCTGGTAGTGGGTGCTGGTCACTCAGCGTTTAACGCCCTCCGGGATCTGGTGCGACTGACTCCGCAGGCGCCACAAACCAAAGTGCTCTGGGCGATCCGGGGTAATTCTCTTGAGCGCATTCTGGGTGGTGGTGCGAATGACCAATTGGAAGAGCGCGCAAAGCTCGGCCTGAAGATTCGCCAGTTGCTGAATGACGGCGTGATCGAGCTGTTCAAAAACGTTGCTATCGATCATGTTGCAAGCAATGGCCAAGGGCTGGTCGTGAAGGCGGGAGAGCAGCTACTTCCACCAGTGGACGAACTCATCGTGGCGACTGGATTCCGCCCAGACCTGAGCTTGCTCAGCGAGCTACGTATTGCACTTGATCCCGCGACCCAAAGCGCAGTGTTGCTCGCACCCATGATTGATCCCAACGAGCACAGCTGCGGTACGGTCAGGCCCCATGGCGCGGTAGAGCTGGCCCATCCTGAGGAAGGCTTGTTCATTGTGGGGATGAAGAGCTATGGCCGAGCGCCTACGTTTTTGTTGATGACTGGGTATGAGCAAGTACGGTCTGTCGTCGCTGCGCTGGCGGGCGATTGGGATGCGGCCAAAAGGGTTGAGCTGGTTCTCCCGGAGACTGGCATTTGCAACTCGGATTTCGATGAAGTCGATGATGGCTTGAAAGCTTCGGCAAGTCAGGCGTCTTGTTGCGGCACTGGAGGGACAATCCCTGAGGTCGCACCTCGTACCTCGCCGGGTTGTTGCAAAGTCTAGTGCTCAGTCGCCGAACCCGACCTCCAGAAACCATATATACGCTCCCGCAGATATTTGAAGAGGCTCGGTAAGCGATTTACGTAGCTTACGCCATAATACAGGGCTTTCATTGAAGGTTAGCGGCACAGTCCAATCGTTTTGATGGATTAATGTGGCGCTGGCTCTTTACCTTATATATGAAAAAACATATATTCTTTAAACCGCATGTGAGCTGAGGCTTCACAATGACCAGCAAAGCCCGTGTCCTGTTCGTCTGTACCGCCAACGCTGCACGCTCTCAGTTGGCGCAAGCGTTGCTGATGCATACCGACTCAGAGCATTTCGAGGCGTTCAGCGCCGGCGCAACTCCGACTGAGGTCGATCCACGCACCTTTGAGGCGCTTTCACACATCGGTGTGAGCACCGAAGGATTACGTAGCAAGTCGATAGACGAGTTCCGTGGTGAGCGTTTCGATTACGTCATCACCTTGTGTGATAAAGCCGCAGCGCAATGCCTGTCTTTACCTGCAGCCGGTGAGGCATTGGCCTGGAGTTTTGAAGATCCGGTCACCAGCATCAAACACAATGCGTTCCGTCACACCCTTCACGAAATTCATGAGCGCATCAAGATGTTCGTCTTGGTCAAAAACAAACACTGAGAAACGATATGGCTGACCATCTGACACCGACCACTTTTTTCAAATGCCTGGCTGACGACACTCGGGTGCGCACGATGATGCTCATCACCCGTGAAGGAGAACTTTGTGTTTGCGAGCTGACCTGCGCGTTGAATGAGAGTCAGCCAAAAGTCTCCAGACACCTGGCGCAGCTGCGCAGTTGTGGTTTGCTGTCGGACCGTCGACAAGGCCAATGGGTGTATTACCGACTGCACCCAAATCTTCCTGATTGGGTCCATCAAGTGCTGACCACTGTGCTCGAAAGCAACAAGCATTGGTTGAGTCCTGACGCCAAACGCCTTGATGAAATGGGCGACCGTCCTGAACGGGCACTCGCCTGCTGTGAACGCTAGATAGCCTGATTCCGCCTTCGACTACGAGATCGCTCGATGAAAATCCTGTTCCACTGCACTGCCAATAGCTGTCGCAGCATCCTCTGTGAAGCGGTCTTCAATCACTTGGCACCGGAAGGCATGAAAGCCTACAGCGCGGGCAGTCAGCCCAAAGGTGAAGTGCATCCGCTGAGTCTCAAGACTCTGGAAAACGCTGGTATGTCGACGCTCGGGCTGTTCAGTAAGTCCAGCGATGTCCACGTGAACCTGGCACCTGATTTCGTCATCACGGTGTGCGACAAGGCTGCCGGTGAGGCCTGTCCGGTATTTTTCGGGCCGGCCACCAAGGCCCACTGGGGATTGGCTGACCCTTCGGAATACCACGGAACTCAAGAAGAGATTGAGGCGGCTTTTGAAGCCACCTTGGAGCAGATCAGAACCCGTATTGAAGTCTTCCTGGCAATACCGCTTTCCCAACTGAGTGCCGAACAGCTCAAGGCTGAGCTGGCCCTGATTGGCACGCTGTAACCACAGGAGCAATGATCATGAGTAAAAGCCGCCTTTCCTTCCTGGACCGATACCTGACCCTGTGGATTTTCCTCGCCATGGCGTTGGGTATCGGCTTGGGAAGCCTGTTCGAAGGCTGGCCACAGTGGCTCAACAGTCTTTCTGTGGGCACAACCAACATCCCCATCGCTATCGGCTTGATCGTGATGATGTATCCGCCTCTGGCCAAGGTGCGTTATGAGGAACTGCCGGAAGTCTTCAAGGACAAGCGCATCCTCGTCTTGTCACTGGTCCAGAACTGGGTCATCGGCCCGGTGTTGATGTTCGCACTGGCGATCATTTTCTTGCGGGACCAGCCGGAATACATGACGGGCCTGATCCTGATCGGCTTGGCTCGTTGCATCGCGATGGTGTTGGTCTGGAATCAGATCGCAGGTGGCAACAATCAGTACGTCGCCGGGTTGGTGGCGTTCAACAGCATCTTCCAGATCCTGTTTTTCAGCCTGTACGCCTGGGTCTTTCTTGGGCTGTTGCCACCGCTGTTCGGGCTGGAAGGCAGTGTAATCGAGACCAGCTTTGTCACCATTGCCGAGTCGGTTCTGATCTATCTGGGTGTGCCGTTCCTGGCGGGCTTCTTTACCCGCAAGATCCTCATCGCCCGTAAAGGCGAAACCTGGTTTCAGGAGCGCTTCATTCCCAAGATCAGCCCGCTGACGCTGGTGGCGCTGCTGTTGACCATCGTGGCCATGTTCAGCCTCAAGGGTGACGTGGTACTGAATTTGCCATTGGATGTTTTGCGCATCGCGATACCACTGACGATCTACTTCGTGGTGATGTTCTTCATCAGCTTCTGGATGGGCAAATTGCTCAAGGCTGACTATCCACGCACCACCGCACTGGCTTTCACAGCTGCGAGCAACAACTTCGAACTGGCGATTGCCGTGGCCATTGCCACCTTCGGCCTGGCTTCCCCGGTCGCCTTTGCCACGGTGATGGGTCCGCTGGTGGAAGTACCGGTACTGATTTCTCTGGTCGGTGTGGCCCTCTGGTTGAAACGCCGCTGGTTCGATGAATCCAAGAGCGCTGTTGCGCAGGACAAAGACTATGTTTGATGACCGCATCCCCCAACTCGATACCGACCTGGTTGATCTTCCATCGGCTGACAAGCTGGGCATTGAGAAGACCTCGATCCACAAGCCGCGCATTTTGCTGCTGTACGGATCGACCCGTGAGCGCTCCTTCAGTCGTCTGATGGTAGAAGAGGCCGCTCGACTGCTGGAGCACTTCGGCGCCGAGGCGCGGATTTTCAATCCGTCCGGTTTGCCGCTGCCAGATGACGCCCCCGACAACCATCCGCGCGTGAAGGCGTTACGCGAGCTGATGCTGTGGTCGGAAGGGCAGGTCTGGTGTTCCCCGGAACGTCACGGCTCGATGAGCGCGGTCTTCAAGGCGCAGATCGACTGGGTGCCACTCGCGATGGGCGCGGTACGCCCGACCCAGGGCAAAACCCTCGCTGTCATGCAGGTGTGCGGTGGCTCGCAGTCGTTCAACGTGGTTAATCAGCTGCGCGTGCTGGGACGTTGGATGCGCATGTTCACCATCCCCAACCAATCCTCCGTGCCGAAGGCTTATATGGAATTCGACGATAACGGTCGGATGAAGCCTTCTCCGTTCTATGACCGTGTCGTTGATGTGATGGAAGAGTTGGTGAAGTTCACGCTGCTGCTTCGCGACCGTCAGGACTATCTGGTGGATCGTTATTCCGAGCGCAAGGAGTCGGCGGATGAACTCATGAAACGTGTCAATCAGCGCTCCATTTGAGGATTTTTCACCGTGCAACAACACCCTTATTCCGTACTGCCGCTGGCTCAGTTCAATGGCAAAGCGCCTGGCGAAGCATTTAAAGCCGCATGGGAACAACACCATCCACGACTTAAGCAGCTGCTGGCCGAAGGAAAAACCATTGCCATCCATTGCAAGGGCGGCTCGGGCCGTACCGGTTTGATCGCGGCTCAACTGTTGATCGAGAGCGGTGTGCCATTCAGCGATGCCATCCGCGATGTTCAGTCGCTGCGCCCACGCGCCATTCAGCATCCTGCCCATATTGAATACATCGGCCAGTTTGACACCCAGTCGAACTCCCACTGACAGCAGATACAGAGCACAACAACATGACTATCAAAGTGGGTATCAATGGTTTTGGTCGGATCGGTCGCCTCGCGCTGCGAGCAGCCTGGAGCTGGCCAGAATTTGAGTTCGTGCAGATCAACGATCCGGCAGGCGATGCGGTAACCCATGCGCACCTGATCAACTTCGACTCCGTGCATGGTCGTTGGCACCACGAAGCCAGCGCTGAAGGCAATCAGGTGGTGATTGGCGGCAAGCACATCAATGTGACCGCGAACAAAGCGATTGCCGACACCGACTGGTCGGGTTGCGATCTGGTGATCGAAGCCAGCGGCAAGATGAAAACCGTGGCGGTGTTGCAGGCCTACCTGGATCAGGGCGTGAAGCGTGTGGTGGTCTGCGCTCCGGTGAAGGAAAAAGGCGCATTGAACGTCGTTATGGGCGTCAATCATCAGCTTTTCAAACCGGCGGAACATCGCATCGTTACCGCCGCTTCGTGCACCACCAACTGTCTGGCGCCCGTGGTGAAAGTCATCCACGAGAAATTGGGCATTCGTCACGGCTCGATCACCACCATCCATGACCTGACCAACACCCAAAGCATCCTCGATCAGCCGCACAAGGATCTGCGTCGGGCACGTGCTTCGGGCATGAGCCTGATTCCAACCAGTACTGGCTCAGCCACCGCTATCGCCGAAATCTTCCCGGAACTGCGTGGGCGCCTCAATGGTCACGCCGTGCGCGTACCGCTGGCCAACGCTTCGCTGACTGACTGTGTCTTTGAAGTCGAGCGGGCCACCACTGTCGAGGAGGTCAATCAGTTCCTCAAGGACGCTTCCGAGAACGAACTGAAAGACATTCTCGGCTTCGAGGAGCGTCCATTGGTGTCCATCGACTACCGCACCGACCCGCGCTCATCGATCATCGATGCACTGTCGACGATGGTGATCAATGGCACTCAAGTGAAGATCTATGCCTGGTACGACAACGAATGGGGCTATGCCAATCGCGCCGTCGAACTGGCCAAACTGGTCAGTCTGGCGGACTAAGGAGCGGTCATGAAAGCGTTGTCAGCCCTCGCTCCGCAAGTGCGGCAGTACCTGCTCGTCACGGGCAACTACTGGGCCTTCACCCTCACCGACGGCGCCTTGCGCATGTTGGTGGTGCTGCACTTTCACGCGTTGGGCTACAGCCCACTGCAAATCGCCGCATTGTTCCTCTTCTACGAGCTTTTTGGCGTGATCACCAACCTGGTGGGTGGCTACCTGGGCGCCCGGCTGGGGCTGAACCGAACCATGAACATCGGGCTGGGCCTCCAGGTCGCGGCGCTGCTGATGCTGACGGTTCCGGTGGCTTGGCTGACCATCCCTTGGGTGATGGGCGCTCAGGCGCTGTCGGGGATTGCCAAAGACCTGAACAAGATGAGTGCAAAAAGCTCCATCAAGCTTTTGGTTCCGGATGGGCAGCAAGGCAAGCTCTACCAGTGGGTGGCGATTCTCACCGGCTCGAAGAACGCACTCAAGGGCGTTGGCTTCTTTCTGGGCGGAGCCTTGCTGGCCTTGATCGGCTTCAAAGGCGCCTTGCTGGCCATGGCGGCTGTCCTGGCGCTGATCTGGGTCAGCAGCTTGATCCTGTTGAAAAAGGACCTGGGCAAAGCGAAAGCCAAGCCCAAGTTTCGCGACATCCTGTCCAAAAGCCCGGCGATCAACATCCTCTCGGCGGCGCGGATGTTCCTGTTCGGTGCCCGGGATGTCTGGTTCGTGGTGGCCTTGCCGGTCTACCTGAGCAGCGTCTTCGGCTGGGACTTCTGGCAGGTTGGCGGCTTCCTGGCGGCCTGGGTGATTGGCTACGGCATCGTGCAGTCCTTCGCGCCCAACATCACCGGTAAGAAACGAGGGCACGTACCGGATGGTCGCGCGGCGTTTCTGTGGGCACTGGCACTGGCGGGGCTACCTGCGGCAATCGCTCTAGGGCTGAACACCGGGCTGTCGCAACAGGTGGTGCTGCTCGGCGGATTGATGTTTTTTGGCGCGCTGTTCGCGGTGAATTCGTCGCTGCACAGCTACCTGATCGTGTCCTACGCCAAGGAAGACGGCGTGTCGCTGGATGTGGGTTTCTATTACATGTCCAACGCCATGGGGCGGTTGATCGGCACAGTGCTTTCCGGCTGGGTTTATCAGGTGTATGGGCTGGAAGCGTGCTTATGGATATCGAGCGCGTTCGTGTTGTTGGCCGCCCTGATTTCTCTCGCCTTACCCAGGCATGCTGAGTCGATATGAAACCGATGGACAAGACGATTGAAGGGACATGGTTTATAGGTGAATGGCGCAATAACCAGGGGGATGCTTCGGCGCTACCGTCAATTCGGCTTTCCGCCGACACGCTGCAATGGGGTGATTGTACGGCGGAGTTTGGCAGCCTGATTAGCCGCGAGGAGAAGCGAGCATCCTTGGTGGTGAAAGAGGGCAGCGACTGTCCAGTCAACACTACATAGTGGAAGTGTAGAGATCGTTCAGCTGTTTCGGCTTTGACAATATCATTGCGCAGTCGAAATCCAGCCCTGGATATCCGCAACAGTCGGAATCTTCCCGCTGCTTACAACCTTCTCGTTGATCACCAGAGCCGGCGTGGCGAGGATGTCATAAGTCATCATCTTGCCCATATCGGTGATCTTTTCGAATTCGGCATGGATATTTAGATTCTGCGTGGCTTGACGGGCTACGGCCTCCAGCTTCTTGCAGTTGGCGCACCCCGAACCCAGGATTTTGATGTTCAGCATTGGAAGCTCCTTGGTGTGTAAGTCAGCTTGCTGTCTGTTTACGTTGATAACGGATCAGTTGGTAAATTGCGCCAGTTATGGCCAGCGAGGCCGCCATTCCTGCACCAAGGGTCAGCCAGTTGGTACCATCGATCCAGGCACCATAGAGAAGGCCTGCCACGATGCTGAACGAAGCGACTAACCCAACGTAGGCTGCGGTTTTCTTGCGACCAATCACCGCCGTCACCATGAGCATGCTCTGCAAGCTAAGTTCAGGATCCGCCATCAGGTAGGCCAGGAGCGGGCCAGGATGCATACCGAGATCAAGGAACATGCGGGCGACGGGCACTTCTACCAAGGTTGGGAAGTACATGAACACGCCGAACCCTACCGCGATGGCATTGGCGAGCACTGTGTTGCTGCCTGCAAGGCTTTCAATCCACTCGGGTTGAATAACCTGGCGAACCATGCCGACAATGAATACACCCACCACCAGCACAACAAATATCTGCTTGACGAAGCGCCAGGCTTCCCACAGCCAGCCTTGCCAGTCTTCGGTTGGCAGTTTTCGGGCAAAGTACCAAACAGACAGTATGGTCAATGCGACACCGAATACACGACCCGTGAAGGTAAAGGCTAATGTGCCAGGTTCTGGTGTCAGTCGCATCGAAGCGATCAGCAAGGTACTAGCGGTCAGACCCAGCGCAACCCATGTCCAGTTGTTGGCTCCTTCGGTGATGTTATCCAGACCACGCTTGGCCGTGGCGGCAATCATCAGGAGTAGGGCGATGAGAACAGATCCTTGGAAGCTCACGCCTTCTTCTCCCTTACTGGCGTCGTATGGAACCCAGTCAAACAAGGTGTCCTGCCACGCCTGGGGCCAGAAAAACGAGACTTTGAAACTGATCAGATCCGCGGTCAGGGGCCACAGTTTCAAGGTGCCCGCAATCAGCAAGGCCACCAAAGATAGCAGTACGCCCAGTGCAGGCCCGGAAACGCTGGCCTTCTCTGCGAACAGGGCATCCGCCTGTGCGTCGTGGGCCAGGTCGTCTTTGCAGAATAGAGTAGCCATCAGCAAGCCAATACCGATGCCGAAGATCAGGCAGAGGCTCAGACGGGCGATTGCAAACTCCGCTCCCAGAATACTGCCGGTATAGGCCAGGGCCATGATGTTTCCTGCGGGAGCAAAAAACAGAAAGGTGATCGCCGGGCCGATACCTGCTCCTTTGCAGTAAACGCCCGCGAACAAAGGAACAATCGTGCATGAACAGACGGCAATCAGCGATCCAGCAAGTGCCGCCGCCGGGTAGGAAACGTAGACAGGTGCATGTCGACCTAGCCAGTGAGTGATACTGGCTTTCGGAATAAGTGCTGTCATGGCCCCGGCAATAAAAAACGCCGGCAACAGGCAAAGAAGGACGTGGGCCGCCAAGTAGGAAGCCAGACTGCCGGCTCCGCCATTGAATAGCTTAAGTGCGAGGTCCATGGAGGGCCCTCAATCCTTAGCGTTAAGGTCAGCTTTTATGGTATCCGCTGTGCGTTGACCGGGTTTGACTTCGATCAGTTGCACGCAGTAAAACTTTACGTAATTCGCTGGACCACAGCACGGCGCTGCCCACTGCAAAGCAGATCACCCACTGAGCTGGAGTCAAGGGTGTGGTGATGAAAGCCCGATTCAGGGGCGCCTCCAAGGTGGCTATCACGATCAACCGGAATCGCTGCGACCATCGCCTCCGAAATGGGAGGGCGTACAGACTTGAGGACGTCGCGCTCACGGGCTTCGACAACTGGCGGCACCATGACAATGTCACCCAGTCCACCAACGGGCTGCTCAATGACGCGCCCCTCCAGTTGGGCTTTCCAGCGCTCGGTTGCGCGCTCGAACAGTACCCGCCCATCCACTTCATCCGGTAAAAACAATGGTTCGACAGGGGTCACCCAGGTGGTCTCGGCGACCTTGGAAACCTCGGCCAAAATCTGTGCCCCTGAATTACCGCACCCACCACCAACACCTTCTTGCCCTCGAACGGGCCAAATCAACGATCCAGTCGCCAAGCATTTTTCCCTGATAACGACGGTTGTTGGCGCTGATGCGGTTTTGATTCTCCAGGCTATTGGAGATCTTGACCTACCTGAATACTCGGTAATCGATGGACTTATGCGTGTCTTCACAGACCGCCTAAGGGGCAGCGGAAGTCAGCAGCTTGGGTCAAAACCTCATCAGTACCAACAGCCGGCTGCGATAGTGGCGGTTTTTTCGTTCATTGATCCGCTTCTCCCTTGATGGCCAAAACGCTGCAGGGTACCTGATACAGAACATGCTCCGTAGTACTGCCAATAAGCTTGTCCACCCCTTTGTGATGGGTATTTCCCATTACGAAGATATCCGCTCGAGTATGAGTGGCAAAGTTGGCCATCGCTTTGGTTGGCGGCCCTGCAATGAAGTGTTGTCGCTCAGGCGGCACGCCGTGGCGTCCAGCCAAGGCAATGAAGCACTTTTCAAGTGACCGGCGCACGTCGTTGCTGAAGCCTGGCATCGTCACGGCGCCAGCACCTGCATCAGAGAAATGTGTGTGGGTCAGTTCATAGGCATACAGCATGTGCAATTCAGCATCACATTGCGTGGCCATTTCGCTCGCCGCCTGAATGATGCTGTCGTTGATTCCGCTGATCTGACCCTCTGGATGCGATGGATCAACCGCCGCCACTATCACTCGAGGAAGCGGACACCTGACTTCGCTGACCAGATGTACAGCGCTCGGACATTCACGCAACAACTGCCAATCCAAAGGCGTGACGAATACGCGTTTGAGCGCTGATTCATGATGTACGTCCTTGATGATCAGGTCCGGCTGCATTTCAGCCACATGCCCAAGGATCGCTTGCAGCGGGTCACGGGTCAATGCAACTTCGGTGGTCACGGTGATGCCCTTCCTGCGCATGAGTTCGGCCTCATCCGTCAACCACTGCAGGTTCTCCTGCCGGCAACTCTCACGAAGTTGTTCGCTGTTGCTCATTAACCGCATAAGGTCGAAGTCTTCGATGAACACCGCGATATGCAGCGCTGCGCCTGTAGCGTCGGCCAGTGCGATTGCCCGCTCCATCGCCGGCGAGTGACGCATGGTGGGACCTGCGATCAGAAAGAGTCGTTGATACTGCCTCATGTGACACCTCCAACGTTCCGGGTTATCCGCTAGCGCCCCCAGCACTCTCGCTTGTCCCACCATTGGCGATCTTTATCGCCTCAACTACCTGGATCGACACTATCAATATACGCCTGCATCACCGGCTTACCAGTTGCCAAGACTGTCGAAGGGTGTAGCAGACCTTTCCATCACGATCGAGCAAGAGACGGGACTGCTGGAAACGCGCGCCACGCCACGCGCCTTGACCACGGAGCATAACCAATGCGGTTGCTGGTAGTTGAGCACCTGAATTAATACTTCGTAAAAAACGAGCTATTCGCAACGAATAAACGATTTTTGTTGTGGTAACAGGCTCGCTAGCATGACTCCTCCAGCCTATTGCTGCTTCATACGGAGACAGTAAATGACCGCCATCAGCGTCGGCCAATCCTGGATGTGGGCCGCCTTCATCGTGTTCGTCCTTGCCATGCTGGCGCTCGATCTGTTCGTCTTCGGCGGGCGCAAGGCGCATCGTGTTTCGGTCCGCGAAGCGCTGGCCTGGGTCATCACCTGGGTCAGCCTGGCACTGGTCTTCGCCGCTCTGCTCTGGTGGTATCTGCACAGCCATGTTGGTGCCGAAGTGGCCCAGCGTACAACGCTCGAATTTCTCACCGGCTACCTGATCGAACAGTCGCTGTCGATCGACAACATGTTCGTTTTCGTCATGATCTTCGGCTACTTCGCCGTGCCGCCAGAGTTGCAGCGCCGCGTCCTGCTTTATGGCGTGCTCGGCGCCATCATTATGCGCGCCGGTATGATTTTCGCCGGTGTCTGGCTGGTGCATGAGTTTGCCTGGCTACTCTATGTCTTTGGTGCTTTCCTCGTCATCACCGGCATCAAGATGCTGATCTTCGCCAACCAGCAGCCAGACCTCGAAAAGAACCCTTTGCTGCGCTGGCTGCGTAGCCATCTTCGCATCACCGACGGCTTTCACGGCGAGCGCTTCTTCGTGCGTCAAAACGGCCTGCTCTGGGCGACGCCGATGTTCCTGGTGCTGGTACTGATCGAGGCCAGCGACCTGGTGTTCGCGGTCGATAGCATCCCGGCTATCTTCGCCGTCACCACCGACCCCTTCATCGTGTTCACCTCCAACATCTTCGCCATCATGGGCCTGCGCGCACTGTATTTTCTGCTTGCCGACATGGCCGACCGCTTTCACTTGCTCAAATATGGCCTGGCCATCGTATTGGTGTTCATCGGCGGCAAGATGCTGGTCTCGCCGTGGTGGCACGTGCCGATCCAATGGTCGCTGACCACAGTCGGCGGCATCATATTGATTTCGGTACTGTTGAGCCTGACTTTGACGAAGGGCAAAACACGGGTTACGGGAGAGCAGTGATGAATCAGAGATGTTGGCGCTGATGGGGTTTTGACCCAGGATTCCGGAAATCAATGACCTAGTTCCGCAACGGTGAAGCTTACGAATGTGTACATGCAGTCTGTCACCTTTGCTCATCGCGAATGTAAGGTCACAACATCGGTTGTCGCGGATGTTAAATTCCGCGGAGCGGGTGTAACCCACATGCCCATCATCCTGATTGTTCGGAAAGCACCATTCTGAGTCGCCCGTCAGGGTCTTCAGTTCCTGAAAGAAATGCAGGGCGAAGGGGGAGAGGAAGACATGGTGGTGCACGCTATCCAACCACGGCCGTTTCTCTGCATCTCGCCACTTCCTATGGCATTCGCGCACGTTGGGCCGAACCGTTTTGTTGAATTCATCTCGGCAGGTATTTCGGATAGTCGAAGCAGCCTCCTTCCACATCCTCGAAGTACTCCACGTACGGTGTGCGAAGCGGGAACTCGATCACCACAGCAGCGCGGGATTCATTCCAGAAGTGCCAGCCTCAGCGCGTCGCCGTCGTTGATGAGAGGGTTCCAGTGAGCGCGGACGCCAGTGTTCCCGACCAGACGAAATGGCCACTTCAGATCGCTACAGGTGCACGGCTCGATATCGATCCGGGCAGACCTGGCTTCGAGGATGAGCAGCGCACGATCATCTGCCGCCGCGTCCTGTTTTTTTCTTCAGGCATGACTTCGTCCTTGCCGCTATAGCGGCTTAAAGTTGTACGGAGAAATTGATTTCGTACAGCTGTTACGACCAGTTGTCCGATACCGTTTCGGCACGGTTTCACTTCGTTCGAATAGGTCTATTTTTGGACTTTAATGACCCTCACAATGAACAAGCGGGAGGGCTCTATGAGATTTAGAGGCGACATCTTCTGGGCGTGGGCAGACCCCTCGCTTCACCACAGGACGCACGTTGAAACGCTCAGTGATGGAACCCACATTGACGTGGAGGTCAGGCTATCCCGCGCCGGAGAGACTCAAATGTTCATCGGTGTTTATGCTGCCGATGGCATGGCGTTGCATGAAGAAGCTGTTGATCCACGTCGTGGTGAGTCGATGACCAGAGCTTTGGCTTGGGGTGTTGGTCGAGCTCGCCAATTAGCTTCTGCTGCAGGTGCGAAGACTCAAAAAACGTCCTCGAAATAGAGGCATCCTGCAAATGTGCAACCGACCGTCAGGCCGTGCGCACTAGTAATGCAGTAGTGTCACAATAATCTCATGTGAGTCGGGAAAACGATCCTGTAGTACTCACTATGACTATATGCGTGATTTCATGTCTTCGATTGATGATTTTCGCTTCAATGCCCACCACCTCTTACTCGATCTCGACGCAACTACTAATCATCTAATGATGTTGGTGGTTGCGAGGGAGGTTGCTGGAAGTCGTTGGGATGAAGCTGTAGCACGCCAGAAACTTGCCTATGACGCGTGGACGTCAATCCTCAGCGGCGTTCAAACAGATCCGATGCCTGCTCTTGATGGTCGACCGGCTGACGGGGCGGTTACATCGTAGAAGTAAACGTTCAGTGGTAGCTTTTGCTGATGCGTTCGGCGATCGCTTCGAGGCTTTCGGCCATGGCCCATATGTCGTTGTTGTCCCGGCGGGAAACGACTGCGGCTCGGTGCACGTTGCGGCCGATCAGTCCGTTTGCGAAAGGATTGCCGACGCAAGGTCCACAGTCAGAAAAGACACCGGCTGAACAAATGCGCATCGGGTTGGCTCCGCGCGATTTATGCGACGAAGTTTAACTATTGGCGCGATTTGCTTGGCATGATTGCTCAGTCTGTATGCGAACTTGAAGTATCCGTGTAAACACCCAATCGCAGTTGCGGAACATGCCCCGTCACGTATTTCTTTTGAGCGGTGATTGTCCATCGTTCAAATTACTTCTGGTGAAACCACCCACACGCTGCATGGCATCTTGTACAGCAGATGTTCCACAGTGCTGCCGATTAACCGCTCCATGGCGCGATGACCGACGCGCCCCATAACGATGACATCAGTGTCATAAGTCGCGGCATAGCTGGAAAGCACCTTGGCCGGATTGCCCATGATCATGTGTTGGCGCTCCGGCGGGATTCCGTTGCGCTGCGAGAGGTTGCGGAACGCATCAGCCTGTGCCTCGAACAGGGTCTTGGCTTTGCTCGAAGAAAAGAATGCCGAACCATTACTGAAGCCGAATTCATCTGCGCTGATGGATGAGAGATCATGGGCGTAGATCACGTCGAGCTCGGCGTTGCAGGTAGTGGCCAGTTTCGACGCCTCGCGCAAGATCCTGTCGTTGAAGCCTTCATATTCGTCATCACGATGAAAAGGGTCGACGGCGGCGACGATTTTGCGCGGCAAAGCGTGGTGCACATGGCTGACAAAATGCAGCGGTAGCGGGCATTTGCGCAGCAGATGGATATCCAGTGGAGTAAACATCAGGCGTGACAGCAGGGATTCGTGTTCCAGCGCCTTGATCACAACAGCCATCTGCTGTTCTTTCAGATGAATGAGAATTTCTTGCAGCGGCCGCTCCACCCACACCACTTCAGTGGTGACGTGAACCCCGATTTTACGCAACGGTCTGGCTTGGTCTTCAAGCCATTGGCGATGGCGCTCGACATAGCCCAGCCGCATCTGTTCCAGCGCTTGTTCGTTGACCATTCCAGCCGTCGCAAGCCCTTCGAGGTAATCGAACGCCACGATGTGCAGTGCCGCATCCGAAGCCTTGGCCAGAGCGGCAGCCCGGTCGAAGGCAGGGCTGTTTTCCATCAACGGTGAAACGATCAGCATGAAACGTGATTGATCAGACATGACAGATCTCCGGTAGGTATTCGCGCAATGGGCTGTACCCATGGCTGGGGCATTGGGCAGTAAAGCCTTGCATTTATACTGCGCAGGACCGGGCGACGGGTTTGATCTTTGTCAATTGAGATAGTGGAGGAACGATGTCGCCCGACATGCGGTTGCCCAGGTCTCGTCGAGTGATGGATTTGTTGACCATGATCAAACTATCGCCTGTCATCGCGGCGCAGTCTTTGGGTTCGTGCAGAACGTTGGCTTACGCGAGACAAAGGAGGGAACACAATGGCAACCATGAAAGCGGCTGTGTTCGTTGAACGAAACCGGATTGTGCTGGAAGACAAGCCCATCCCTGAAGTCGGGCCGCTGGATGCATTGATCCGTATCACCACCACGACCATTTGTGGCACCGACGTGCACATCCTGCGCGGTGAGTATCCAGTAGCCAAAGGCCTGACCGTGGGCCACGAGCCGGTGGGCATCATTGAGCGGCTGGGTTCGCAGGTGCGAGGTTTTGTCGAAGGCCAGCGGGTGATCGTCGGTGCTATCACGCCCAGCGGACAGAGTTATGCCTGCCTGTGTGGTTGCGGCTCACAGGACGGTCCGGACACCCGTCATGGTTTCCGTGCCATCGGGGGGTGGAAGTTTGGCAACATTATCGACGGCTGCCAGGCCGAGTACGTGCTGGTACCGGATGCCATTGCCAATTTGTGCCCGATTCCCGACGGGCTCAGTGACGAGCAGGTGTTGATGTGCCCGGACATCATGTCCACCGGGTTTTCCGGGGCAGAGCGCGGCGAAGTGACCATTGGCGATACGGTTGCCGTGTTTGCCCTTGGGCCCATAGGCCTCTGTGCGGTGGCGGGGGCTCGACTTAAAGGCGCGACGACGATTATTGGCGTCGATGCCGTGGCTGAGCGGATGGACGTCGCGCGACAATTGGGCGCGACCCATGTCGTCAACTTCAAGGACGGTAACGTGGTCGAGCAGATCATGGCCCTGACCGACGGTCGGGGTGTCGATGTGTCCATCGAGGCACTGGGAACTCAGGGGACATTCGAATCCGCACTGCGGGTACTGCGTCCGGGTGGTCGACTGTCCAGCCTCGGCGTTTACTCCAGCGATCTGCATATTCCCCTCGACGCCTTTGCCGCAGGGTTGGGCGACTATAGCATCGTCACCACACTGTGCCCCGGTGGAAAAGAGCGCATGCGTCGCTTGATGGCGGTGGTGCAGGGCGGTGGTGTGGACCTGTCGCCGCTGGTGACTCACCGTTTCAAACTTGATGATATCGAGGCGGCTTATGAGTTGTTTGCTCACCAACGGGACGGTGTAATGAAGGTCGCCATTACGCCGTGAAGGTATGCGGGGCGAATCTCGATGTCGAACGGAGGTATCTATGATCATTGATATCACGCAGAAACCGACAAGCCATTGCTGGGTCGTGCGCATGGATGCTTTGGAAGTGAACTTCAAAAGCCTTGGCCAGGCACAGGCTTTCGTTGGCCAACTCAAGGCACGTATCGATGCACCGCATGCCTGGCCCATACCCCCTGGTTCGGCAGCCCTTGCCAGACCGATGTCCGCCCTTCGAACGGCCAGCCCCAAGGGTAAAGAGGTTCGCGCCGACCTCGTGGAGTAATGCGTTGGGTCGGCATCGGACGAGGCTCAGGCGGATGACAGCCCAATGAACGAAACCTTCGGGATGGCGGGTGCAGCGGCTGCGCTGGGGATTGGCATGCTCATCGGCCTTGAACGCGAACGACACAAGGGGCAGGAGGAGACCCGTGCTTGTGCCGGTTTGCGGACGTACGCGATCACGGCATTGTTGGGTTATGTGGCGATGCAGCTCGGTGGCAACCTGCTGATAAGCATCGTCGCGATCATCCTGGGGGTGCTGGTCACCGTAGCGTACTGGCGGAGCCTGGGCGATGACCCCGGTGTGACCAGTGAAGTGGCGTTGCTCAGTGTCTTGGTGCTGGGAGGGCTGTGTGGTTCCAGGCCTGCGTTGGCGATTGCCATCGGCGTAGCGATCGCGGGGCTGCTGGCCTATCGACAGAAGCTGCACTACTTCGCCCGCAGTCAATTGACCGATGCCGAGCTGGGTGACGGCCTGATCCTGTTGACTGCCGCGCTGGTCGTGCTTCCCCTGGCGCCGGACCGCTTTATCGGCCCCTACGGTGGCATCAATTTGCGCACCATTTGCACCCTGACGGTTTTGCTGATGGCAGTGGGGGCGATTGGGCATATCGCTGTTCGTACGCTCGGTCCCCGTTATGGTTATGCCATCAGCGCCATTGCCTCCGGGTTTGCCTCCAGTACTGTGACGATTGCCGTCATGGGCCATCTCGTCACACGCCAGCTCGACAACCTGAAGGTCCTGAGCGCGGCCGCGATCCTGTCGAACATGGCCACCCTCTTTCAGGTGGCGATGATCCTGGGGGCGGTTGACGCCGGCTTGCTGCGCCACATGTGGGGGCCTCTGATAGCCGGCACCGTCGCGGCAGCGCTATATGGCGTGTGTCTAATGTTCCCCAGGCAGGCGACCGGCGCCAGCCAGCCAATTAAGGTCGGTGGTGCGTTCAACCTCAAACTGGCCCTGATCGTCACGTTGGCCATGACGGCAATCACCTTTGTTTCGTCCATGATGCTCAGCCATTTCGGTCAGGTGGGGGTCATGTTGACGGCCACGTTCGCCGGTCTTGCGGATGTGCATGCCTCGACGGCGTCGATTGCCACGCTGGCCAAATCCGGTCAGTTGCCGTTCGATGCCATTGTCGGCCCTGTGCTGATTGCAATCAGCAGCAACTCCATCAGCAAGTGCGTGGTGGCGTGGGTCAGCGGTGGACGGCGGTTCGCCGCCTACGTGATTCCGGGCCAGGTGTTGCTGACGCTGGCGATGTGGGCGGGCATGTGGGTGTCCTGACAGACATCGCGCGGGTAACTGACAAAAATCAAGTGGTCAGAACACCGAGCAATCAATCTGTAGCTCTACTGGATTGAAATGGCGCGTGCCGAGGTTCCCCATGTCGCAGACTCAACGCTTACTCTTGATCGCTCCCTGCGCCATGACCCGTACCCCGGCGTTCGACCGCGCCGCGGCCTTGGCGCTGGCGATGCATTTGCCATTGCACATTGTGGCGTTCGACTATTCACAGGCCCTGGCGGTAGCCGGACTGTTCGACCCGGAACAGTTCGATCGGGCTCGGGACGGCTATCTGCAAACCCATCGGCAATGGCTCGCGGAACAGGCCGGCTTGATAAGCAAGCATGGCGTCGAGGTCACCAGCGAGGTGGTATGGGTACAGGATCCTTATGCCGAGATCCTGCACTTCATCAACGAGATGCCGCTGACGCTGATCATCAAGGACGCCCAGGAAGAATCGGCGTTGAAACGGGTGTTTTTCACGCCGCTGGATTGGCAGCTGCTGCGTGATTGTCCGGTGCCGGTGCATCTGGTGACCACGCCTCTGAACCCCCGTCCGCGCAACGTACTGGCCATCATCGATTTGTCGCGTGATGAAGATCAGGCCCCTGTGTTCAATGACCAGATTATCGACGCCGCGGCGAAACTGGCGGCTGTCTGTGATGCCAGCCTGGAGCTGTTGCATGTGTATGACTGGACGGTTGTATACGCTCAGGACATGGGCTTTGGCGCCTTACCGCTGGCCACCGGCCTACATGAAATGTTGGGAACGGCTCAGCATGACGCGTTTGCGGCCATCGCTGAACGCCATGGCGTGCCTGCGCAGCGTCGTCACTTTTACGAGGGGGCACCTGTGCCGCGCATTTGTGAGTTCGTCTCGGACCACAAAACCGATGTCATCGTCATGGGTACTGTGCAGCACAAGGGTTTGAGAAAGCTTCTAGGGACCACGGCTGAGCAACTCTTGCATCGGGCGCCATGCAGTGTGCTGGCGATCAAGCCGGGACGAATGCTGCAACCCTGAGGGCTGGAACGCCCCGCGATGGACCGTTGGCCGGATCAGCACGTGGCGGCCGTCCCTGAGCGCTTCGACCCAGTATTGGCCGTCGACGGCGGCGTAGGCGGCCGCGGCCCGATCATTATGGTCTTTGACAGTGAGCATGGGGTATTCCTCCGGTGCGTTATTGCAGGGTGAAGGGCGGTAAAGACAACCGTGTTTGACTCCTTTGTACGCAAGCTGTCCGCACTGAAATTTGATCTGGACCAGAGACCGGTGTCAGCTCCGTCAATTCACGCGTGTTTGATGTAAATCAAATCGCATGAGGGCTCAGAGCGCAGTGTTATAGCGTGCCGGCACGTGAAGACCGGGGTCGAACGGAGGTGTGTGATGAGTCAATATCAACGGTTGCTGTTGATCGTCGATCAAAGCTTGCAGCAGTCTCCCGCCATGCAGCGTGCCGTCGCGCTGGCCAAGGCCGCCGGCGCCATCCTGGATGTACGGGCCTTTGTCGAACCGGCACCCGTGGTGCATTTGTGGGACGAAAAAGTCGACGACGCTGAGCAACAGCGCTATTTGCGTCGCTACCGCCGCTGGGAGGCCGAAGAACTCGACCGGCTCAGCGACCTGGATCTGGAGGTGACGGTCAAGGCCGTCTTCACCACCCATGCGCTGCTGGACATTTTGCGGACGGTCGAAGATCTCAAGCCCGATATGTTGATCAAGGATGTCACCCTTGAACCTGTGCTGAAACGCGTGTTCATTACCCCACTCGATTGTCATTTGTTGCGTGAATGCCCGATACCCATGCACTTGGTCAACCACGTCCGCTACAGTTTGCCTCACCGGATCGTGGCGGCAGTGGACCCGTTCGATCCGACCACGCAAATCAGCGGCTTGAATGACACCATCATCCAGACTGCCAATGCCCTGGCCCTGCAATGTGATGCGCCGTTACACCTGCTGTACGCCTATGACTTGACGCCCGTCTTCAACAGCGATGCGCCACTGGCCGGGGGTGGGTGGGGCATGGACCTCATCGAGGAGCTGCGCCAGTCCTTGCACCAGGCGTTTGTGACATTGGCCGAGCGCTACGGTGTGCCGCCTGAACGACGTCATTTCGTCATGGGGTTGCCGGTACCGGTGATCAGTGGATTCGTCGAGGAATATTTGACCGACGTGGTGGTCATGGGCGCTGTGCATCGGGTGGGAATCGACCGGCTGATCGGCAGCAATACCGAACGGGCGCTGTACTCGGTGCCGGGGAGTATTCTGGCGGTCAGGCAGCGCGTCAGGGAATAAGCACGATCGCGCCGTTGAACTGCCCGGTCCGCAGCCGTTCCAGTGCCGCGTTGGCATCGTCCAAGGCAAAGCGCGTGACGTCGCAGTGTACAGGCGTGTGCTGCAACGCCTCGAAAAACGCTGTGCCATTGGCGGCTTGCTGTTGCGCCCTCTGGATTTGCCGCGTTTCACCGACTATGCCGTCAAATGCGACATCCCCGCTACTGTGCGTGCCGAAGCGACTCGGGTCATGGGCACATACCTGCGCGATGTCATGAAGAACGACCTGAGCGCCAGCAACTTTCGGTTGTTCGGCCCGGATGAAACCGCCTCGGACCGCCTCGACGCTGTTTATGATGTCAGCCTGCCGCGAGGATGACGACCCGGACGTGGTGATGGCCTGCGCCGGTGACGTGCCGACCCTGGAAACCCTGGCCGCCGTGACCCTGTTGCGCGAGTACATACCGGACTTGCGGGTGAGGGTGATCAATGTTGTCGACTTGATGGTGCTTCAGCCATCCTTCCAGCACCCCCATGGTACCAGGTGCCCTGTTGTGTGCTGGCGGTCTAGACCCTGTTGCGCCCTGGTAACACTCAAGTGCGATACGGTATGAGCGCTGGAAAGTCTTCGGGTGTCAGGGTTTCTTTCTCAAGCAACAGATGTGCGCCGGCGTCCAGATCGGCCCGGCGACTCTCTAGCAAAGCCCTGGCCCGCCCATAGGCTTCATCGAGCAGGGCACGAATGCACAGGTCGACTTCCCTGGCGGTCTGTTCCGAGTAGTCTTTCTCACCAGGCCCCGGCATGCGTTCGCCCAGGTAAGTCATGTTTTGTCGCTCCAGCACGGACTGACCGAGCTCGGTGCTCATGCCAAACCGGGTGATCAATTGGCGGGCGATATCCGTTGCGTGGGCCAGGTCATCGGCAGCTCCGGTGGAAATCTGGCCATAGGCGAGGAATTCGGCAGCGCGTCCGGCCATCAGGACGACGATTCGATCCTTGAGCATTTGGCAACTGATCAGGAAGTGATCTTCGGTCGGACGCTGCAGGGTATAGCCCAGCGAACCAATGGCACGGGGCACGATGGAGACTTTGTGCACGGGATCCATGGCCGGCAGACTGCTGGCGGCCAGGGCATGCCCCATTTCGTGATAGGCCACCACCTGGCGTTCTTCGGGGCGTAGCACACTGCTTTTGCGTTCAATCCCGGCGACGATACGCTCCACAGCGGCGGTGAAATCATCGAGGCTGACCGCTTCGGCCCCACGACGGGTGGCGACGATGGCCGCTTCATTGACCAGATTGGCCAGGTCAGCGCCGGTGAAACCAGTGGTGATGTCGGCGATAGGGTCGGCATTGAGGGCAGGTTCCGTGGTGATTTTTTGCAGGTGAACCTTGAGGATCGCTTGACGACCTTTTCGGTCGGGGCGGTCGATCAATACCTGCCGGTCGATTCGACCCGCCCGAAGCAGCGCCGGGTCCAGAATCTCTGGCCGGTTGGTCGCGGCGAGCAGCACCACGCCCTCACGGGGATCGAATCCGTCCAGCTCTGACAATAGCTGGTTGAGCGTTTGCTCTTTTTCGTCATTGCCGCCAAATGCACCGACGCCGCGCATTTTGCCCAGTGCATCCAGTTCGTCGATGAAAATGATGCAAGGTGCCGCCTGCCGCGCCTGTTCGAACAGGTCATGCACCCGGGCGGCTCCCACCCCCACGAACATTTCGACAAACTCGGATCCCGATATCGAAAAAAAAGGCACGCCGGCTTCACCGGCGATGGCTTTGGCCACCAGGGTCTTGCCGGTTCCCGGAGGGCCAACCAACAAGGTGCCCTTGGGTATGTGCGCCCCCAGGCGTGAGTATTTGGCTTTGTCCTTGAGGAAAGAGACGATTTCCACCAGTTCGGCTTTGGCCTCATCGATGCCCGCGACATCGGCAAAGGTCACGCCGGTTTCGCGCTGCACAAACACCTTGGCCCGGGACTTGCCGATGCTCATCAACCCACCGACACCTTGTTTTTCCGCCAGCCCGCGAAACAGGAAATGCCAGATCACCATGATCAGGACAAAAGGCAGCAGCACGCCCAGCAGGCCATTAAGCACCGTGTTTTCGTTGACCCCGGTGAAGCCGACGCCCGACCGACCCAGCTCAGCCGCCAGCGCCGGATCCACCCGCGCCGTGGAAAACTGCTGATGCCCATTGATGGGTTCTTGCAGTTTGCCGCTGATCTGATCCTTCTCGACCCGTAAATCGCTGACCTTCTGCTCGTTGAGCAGTTGCACAAACTGACTGTACGGAATGCTTTGCACGGCATTGCGTTCGAAAAACAGTATTTGAACCAGGGTCAGCACTACAAACGCAATCGCGAAGTAAGACAGGTTCCATTGGTGATTTTTTTTCATGGTCGTGGCTCTGGGTCGTGGCGCCGACCAGGGGCGAACGATGATTGCCGGTCACTGTGTTTCTACGCCTGGGCACAGGAAAATCGTTGAGGTAAATCAACAATCCCCCGATGAGCACGCAAGGGACGTACGGCCACCGATTTAGTTGATAAAAGTCAGTGCTACCAACGGATACCGCCAGATACTTGAACCTCTGCATTTGCATTTGCATTTGCAGTTGCACGCGCCGAGGCGAAGATCATGAACAAGTGCTTGTCCATCGCATTACTTGGCATTTTGCTGGCGATGACAGCCGGTTGCAGTCATCAGCAGGCCCATGAACGCCTGAAGCGGATGCTGGAGAAGGCAAGTCGAAATTGACAAGCGACAGCCTCAATCCCCCCGGCAGGAGATTTTAGAATTGCAATCATTCAGGTAAACGTTTCAGGGAGAGGCACGTGATGCTCAAACTCAAGCGCATTCTATTGATAGCCCCTGGCGAAATGACCCTTACTCCGGCATTTGAACGTGCGTATGCACTGGCCTGTGCAACCGGTGCGTTTTTGCATATTGTCGCGTTCGATTATGTCCCGGCTCTGGCGGTGGCGGGTCTGCTTGACCATGATGCGATGGCCCAGGCGCGGGAAGGGTATTTACAGGTGCATCGGCAGTGGCTGGAACAGCAAGCCCGCTTTAAACGTTGCATCGGCCTGCAGGTGACGACTGAAGTGGTCTGGGCCCGATCGAGCGTGACGCATGTGCTTGAGTACGTGAATGACTTTTATCCGGATCTGGTGATCAAGGACACTCATTACGTGCCGGCACTCGAGCGGGCCTTTCATCGCCCCCTGGACTGGCATTTGCTGTACGAATGTCCGGCGCACTTGCACCTGGTGACCAGCGCCACGAACCCCAAGCCGTTGAAAATTCTCGCGACGATCGATCTGTCCCATTTGGAAGAACTGACTCAGGGGGTGAATGATCGAATACTCGACCTTGCTTCCACGCTGGCGGCCAGTTGCGGTGCCGCACTGCACCTGCTCAATGTCAGTCGTTGGTCAGTGATGAACGATGCGTCCAGAAGCGTGCCGACAGGCAGTCTGACCGACAGTTTGAGGGGCGCGATCGAGGATGCCCAGCAAGAAGCCTTCGATGTACTTGCTGAACGCTATTGCATCCAGGCTTCATGCCGACATTCACTGGCCGGCACCCCCCATAAGGTTATTGGCCTTTTTGCTCAACAAAATGCCTTTGACATGGTGGTGTTGGGTACGAGGTATCCCGATGGTAAAAACGGGTTTATCGGCAGTACCGTCGAGAACGTGTTGAACCGGGCACCGTGCAGTTTGATGATCGTAAAACCTTCGCCTGCGCCTGATTGAAAGGAACACTGTCGAGCTTGCAGTTGATAAAAATCAACTGGCCTTGCGCCAAAAGGCGCAATCAATAGCGCTCCCCTGAATGATCAAGGAAACGGCCATGCGAATCACATTTCTGGGTGCCGCGGGCACGGTCACGGGCAGCAAGTATTTGCTGGAGCATCGTGACCAACATGTGCTGATCGATTGCGGTCTGTTCCAGGGCTACAAGCAACTGCGAATGCACAATCGCGACCCGTTCCAGCTTCCGGTCAGCGACCTGGATGCGATTGTGCTGACACATGCCCATCTTGATCACAGCGGCTATCTGCCCGTACTGGTGCGCAATGGTTATCGCGGCCCGGTTTATGCCACGCCGGCGACCTGTGAGCTGGTGAAAATCCTGCTGCTGGACAGTGGTCGGTTGCAGGAAGAAGAGGCTGAGTTCGCCAACCGGCATGGCTTTTCAAAACACAGCCCGGCGCTGCCGCTTTACACCGAGCAGGATGCCGAGCAAGCCCTGAAACTGTTGCGGCCAGTGGAGTTGCACCACAAGGTTAATATTGTCTCGGACATGGCCATCGAGTTTCGATGCGCCGGGCATATCCTGGGTGCGGCAACGGTGCAAGTGAGCGCCAATGGCATGGACCTGGTGTTTTCCGGGGATCTGGGGCGGCCCGACGATCCTTTGATGTTCGCTCCGGAAACCGTCGAGCAGGCGGACTACCTGCTGGTGGAGTCGACTTACGGTGACCGCAAACATCCAGTCGACTCGCCACAGGAGCAATTGGCTGAGGTCATCACCCGTACCGCGTTGCGCCGAGGCATTACGCTGGTGCCGTCGTTCGCGGTGGGACGTGCCCAGTTGTTGATGTATCACCTGTATCAGTTGAAACGAAAAGGGGCCATTCCCGATATTCCCATCTACCTGAACAGCCCCATGGCCACTGATGTCACGTGTCTGTATCAACGATTTCGCAGCGAGCACAGATTGTCCCTGGAGGAGTGCGAAGGTATGTGCCATGTGGCGCAATTCGTGCGAACCGTACAGGACTCCAGAGCACTCGATCAGCAACGCACACCGGCGGTGATAATCGCCGCCAGCGGCATGGCGACCGGAGGGCGGGTGGTCCATCACCTCAAGGCGCTGGCCCCCAACCCGGTCAATACGCTGCTGATGCCGGGTTTTCAGGCCGGTGGCACCCGTGGGGCACAAATTATCGCAGGCAGTCCATCCGTTCGCATCCATGGCAGGGACGTGCCGATAAACGCTGAGGTGGTGCCGATACAAACCCTGTCGGCGCATGCTGACGCCGATGAAATCATGCAGTGGTTGCGTGGGTTCAAGCGAGCACCCAAACACACATTTGTGGTGCATGGCGAGCCAAACGCATCGGATGTGCTGCGCCGTCGTATCAGCCTGGAGCTTGGGTGGTCGGTTTCGGTGCCGGAGTATCGCGATAGCGTCGACCTGAGCCAAATCAACTCCCCTGAAAACTCGCTACGCTGACAAAAAAACAGCCCCCGGCCAGTGTCGAGACGGGGGCTGATCGGCCAGCAATCGAGTGATTATCGATCCTTCGTATCCTGGGTGCATAACCATTGCCGCCAGGCTTGTTGGTACTTGTCTCGCCCGTCGCGCTGAAAAAGGTCGTCGTTGAAGGGGGGCAGCGTTGAACCTTAGAACACGTCGATGCAGGCGATCCACCGACCTTTGGGCCGTGTGGAAAAGGGAAGTCCCGGCCCGTTTGATATTTATCAACGCCAGCGACATTGCGCCGGCGCAGTCTGATTCAACGCGGGTGCTGAATCCGGCGTTGAGCCCCATCTGTCTGGAGTCGAATCATGAGCCAGTATCGACGGTTGTTACTCATCATCCACCTTGCCCTGGGCCATTCTCCGGCCATCAGCCATGCAGCAGCGCTGGCCCGGGCCAGCGGCGCGAGTTTGCATATCGCCGCCCTGATTCCATCGTTGAACTTGTTGTCGCTGCTCGAAAATGGCGACCGGGAAAAAGCAAGGGAGCGCTACCTGCAGGACCATCGCGATTGGCTCAAGGATCAGGAAAAACTGCTGCGCGGCACAGGGGTCGACGTGACCACCGAGGTGGCCTGGGCTGATGACATGAGGCAAGACATTCTGGATTACGTCGCACAATTGCAGCCCGACCTGTTGATCAAGGAAATTCAACATGAATCGGCGCTCAAGCGCGCGCTCTTTACCCCGCTGGATTGGCGCTTGCTGCGCCAGTGTCCGGTACCGGTTTATCTGGTGGGCGGGTCCGGTCACGCCTTGCCCCGCAAGGTGGTGGCGGCCGTTGACGCGTCGGCTGGCGAGTCTGAACACAGCGAACTCAATGATCGCATCATCCAACAGGCCTCCAGCCTGGCCATACAGTGTGACGCCGAGTTGCACCTGCTCTATGCCCACGACATTTCAGAGGACTATCTGGCAGAGTTGAGCGATAGCTTCAAACTGTCAGCGCTGAGCAAAGGGGTGCGCAAAGAGTTGGAAAAGTCGTTTCTGGCATTTGCCAGCCAGTACGGTGTTCCCGCCGACCGCCGGCATTTCGTTTTGGGTCACCCCGTCACGGCACTCAGTGAATTTGCCAGCGAGCATCATGTAGATGTGATTGTGATGGGTAGAGCCCAGTACCAGGGCCTGGAGCACCCTTTGGGCAGTACGACCGAACATATCCTGTATCAGGTGCCCTGCAGTGTACTGGCGGTCTAGAGAGGTCCCGGCCGCACATTGGCACGGGCAAAGCTCAGACATGATCAAAGGCGCCATTTTCCGCCAGCAAGGTGGCGGTCAGGGCCGTGCTGTCGAGTACCTGCAGGTGACGCGTGACACAGTCTGGCGGAAGGCGAAACGGCGGCACGGAATCAGTGATCGCAATGTGTTCAAAAAGAGGCTGGTCGAACAGCCGACTGCCTGCGGTAAACAAACCGTGGGTGGCGGCTGCGAACAGTCGGGCGGCACCGGCCTTTTGGCAGGCGAGGCCGGCATGGGTCAGCGTTTCACCCGTGCTGATCAGGTCGTCGAAAACGATGGCTGTCTTACCTGAGACTTCGCCGATCAAGAGAGTACCCGTCAGCGTGGCATGATCGCGGTGCTTTTCCATCACGGCACTGCCGACCGGACGTCCCAGTTGCCGTTCCAGGGCCTGACGAAACTGCTCGGCGCGCTTGGTACCCCCTGAGTCCGGGGAAACGGCAACCACTTCGGCATCGCCGACGAGCCCGGCGAAATGCCCGGCGAACAGTTCGCTGCACTGCAGATTCCAGGCCGGAATGCGAAAGGCGTTGTCGAACGCTGCCGGATTATGCACGTCCAGGGCGATCAGGCGATCCACGCCACTGGCTTCAAAAAAGGCGGCGACATATCGTGTAATGGTCGGGTCCTGAGGCTGGTTGCGGCGATCCTTGCGTCCGTAGCACAAGTAGGGAGCCACCACTTGCACACGACGAGCGTCGGCATCCTTGAGTGCGCCGCAGAAGAACAGCAGGCGACACAGCTTATCGTTCGCGCTCTGCTGACCATCCCCATACAAGGAGTGGAACACCACCACGTCACGACCGCTGACCGGGTCCAGCGGTCGGCATTTATGTTCGCCGTCTTCATAGTCGCGCTCTTCGTGGCGCGCCAGTTGACAGCCAAGCCGCTGAGCGACGCGACTTGCATAACATTCGGTGCCTTTGAGGGCAAAAAGAAGCGGGGGCCGGGTCAGCATGCATGGGCTCCTTGGAGGCCGGATTTGAAATTCGCCTCACCTGAAATGCCACGTATCCATCATCTATACCGCATTGCCGTGAGAGAGCCTGAGTGACGGGACGACCCTCGAACGGTCGCTGGGTCAGCGGGCGGCCCCATGACGAACAACGTCAATGCAAAACTCCGTTTCGTAGGGAGGTACGTTGCATTCGACGATGTCACCGGCCGCCACTTGCAGATGCACCCCGACAATGTCGGCATGAATCGGCTGTTGGCAAACATGGCGGTCGACCAATACCGCAGTGTAGACCCGACGCGCCCCGAGTTGTGCCAGATACGCGCAGGTGCGCAGGAGTGAATGGCCTTCGTAAAGCACGTCATCGACCACCAGAAGAGTGGTGTTGGCAAGGTCCAATTCACCCAAAAGCGGATTCTCGGTTAATTGCGTTTGCGCGTGCAGCACCTGGAGGTCATCGGCATAGCGCTTGACCTTGAGGGGGTAGAGGGGCAGTTCCGGCTGACCGGTTTGATGTGAAAGATGCAGGCGCAAGCGCTCAGCCAGCGGCTCGCCACGGCGCTGGATGCCAATCAATGCTGCTTGGCTGGGTGGCAGCAGCGCCGCGGCCTGTCGTGCCATCGCCTGTAGCACGTCATCGAGTTCATCGCTGTCGTACAAGCGCAACCGCTGACTCGGCAACACGGTCGACATAGCAACCTCCTGTGAGCCCTGTGCACTGCACCCCGTGCGAGTACGGTTTGGTCAAGGTAACCCCATTGACCCTGGCTCGATTGATCTGGATCAACCACGATGAAATGAAATACGGACCTATCCAGGGAGCGCCAATCCCACGTTCGCCTGCGCAGAACGTGCTCCAGAGACCGGTAGATGTGGGGTCATTGGGCGGTCTTGCGCGGGCACTTGATATAAATCAACGCCAGGGTGGCCTCAACGGAGGACGCTGAAATGAAAACGCCGGTGTCTGTTACGCAGAGAGACATCAACTGTTCCCGTCGAGGGTATCTGAAGGCGGCAAGCCCCATCTGGAGTCGGATCATGAGCCAATATCAACGCTTATTACTGATCATCAACCCGGCCCTGCGCCTTTCGCAGGCCATCAACCACGCGGCGGCCCTGGCCAAGGCCAGTGGTGCGAGTTTGCATATTGCTGCCTTGATTGCGTCGTGGAAGCTGTTGTCGCTGCTCGAAGAGGGCGACCGGGAAAAGGCTCGCGAGTGCTTCCTGCAGGACCATCGCGATTGGTTGAAGGACCAGGCAAAAAACCTGCGCGGCAGGGGGATCGAGGTGACGACGGAGGTGACCTGGGTCGATGACATTCAGCAAGACATTCTTGATCACGTCACGGAAATGCAGCCCGATTTGTTAATCAAGCAAGTGCAGCATGAGCCGGTGCTCAAGCGTGCGTTTTTCACTCCACTGGACTGGCGCTTGCTGCGCCATTGCCCGATCCCGGTTTATCTGGTGGGTGAAGGCGGACTTGCCTTGCCGCGCAAGGTGTTGGCAGCCGTTGACGCTGCCAACACGGAGCCAGAGGGCAGCGAGCTCAATGAGCGGATCATCAAACAGGCGTCTGGGCTGGCCTTGCAGTGCCAGGCCGAATTGCATTTGCTGTTCGCCTGCGACATTTCGTCGGCCTATCTGGGCGACATGGGCGGTGGTGGCTTGACGCTTGCGGACCTTGGCAATCAGTTGCGCGAGGAACTGGAAAAATCGTTCCTCGACCTGGCTGATCAATACGGTGTGCCCGCCGACCGCTGGCATTTCATTGACGGGCACCCTGTTTCGGTGCTGAGTGAGTTCGCCCATGCGCACAGTGTGGATGTGATCGTGATGGGACGAATCCAGTCTCGTGGCCTGGACAAGCTCCTGGGCAGCACGACCGAACACATCCTGTATCAGGCTCCTTGCAGTATTTTGGCGGTCTAGAGCGGACAGGGCCCTGATATGACGAAACGAAAGGGTGTAATGGCCTGAGGAGGATTCCCTATCCCGCCAGTCGGTCAACGACGCCGGAACGCCAGCCTTGAGAAATTGGTGTTCCCAGCTGTCCGGCCGGGAGGGGCGCACGTCCTTGATCAACATCTCGGCGTCCCAGTCATCGGCGACGGCTAACAGGCATTCGAATTTATGATCACCGGCGGCGACATAACGACTGACGCCAATTTCGATCACTCCTGTTGTGCGGACAACTGTATCGCCTGAGTGCACTGGGTGACGATGCGCATCATCCAGTGCGTCCGACTTCTACAGGATGTTCAACGGGTAGCTGATGATTGCTCTATGCCCATCGCTGTCCCGTTGCGTGGACACTTCGGTGCGTAGCGAGGCGTGGCGCAAGGTAAGCATGGAGTCAAAAGGTTTGGCCCATGGAGAACTGGAACACTTGCGTGTCGGCGTCCTCGGGCGTTCGAATCGGGAACGCCAGGTTGGCGCTCAAGGGACCCAACGGGCTGTACCAGGTAACGCCAATACCTACGGAGCTGGCCATCTGGTCGAGGTCGACACCGTCGCACCCCTGGGTGGTGCTCAGGTAGCACTTGTTGGAATAGACGCTGCCGACGTCCCAGAACACCGAGGTGCGCAGGGATTTGTTGTCTTTGATGAAGGGCATCGGGAACAGGTATTCCAATCCGCCGGTGATGAGAATGTTGCCGCCCAGGGCGTCGGTGTCCCGGTCTGAGTAATAAGTCTGCCCGGCACTGGCATAGGTACCGGTGGCCGGGGTGTTGCGCGGGCCGAGGGTGCCGCTGGTAAAGCCGCGCACCGAACCCTCGCCACCGGCGGTGTAGTTTTCATAGAAGGGCAGGCCGTCGGTTGAACCGTAGCTGCTGCCATAGCCGAGCTTGGTATGGAAACGTAGCGAGGTGGAATCGCTGACTGGCAGGAAAGCCTGCCCGGTGTAATCGATCTTGTAGAAACTCAGGTCACTGCCGGGCAGCGTCACCATGAGGTTCAAGTTCTGTGAATGTCCGCGGGTGGCCAGTACGCCGCGGTTCAGGGTCGACTCCGACCAGCCGAGGCTGGCCTTGAAGTTAGTGAATTGCTTGCCCTCACGTTCGATGAAATCGTAGATCTCATCGGCGCTGTAGGTCCCTGGCTCGATACTGTCATGTTGCGCGGTCAGGCCGAAACTCATCCGTGAAGTTTCATTGATGGGGTAACCGAATGTGGTACCGGCACCATAGCTGTTGATGGCGTAGTACGAAACGCCGTTATCGTAGTAGTCGCTGTAATCGGTCGCGCTGTAGAACACGTTGTAGCCCAGGCTCACCCCGTCGGGCGTGAAGTAGGGGTTGGTAAAACCGAAGTTGTACTTGCTTTGGTATTGCGAACGGGTAATGCCTACGCTGGCATAGTTACCGGTCCCCAGGAAGTTGTTCTGGGTAATCGAACCGCCGAGGATCAGGCCCGCGCTCTGGGCGAAACCGACGCTGGCGGTGATCGAGCCGGACGCCTGTTCTTCAACGCCGTAGTTCACGTCCACCTGGTCATCGACACCCGCCACCGCCGGCGTTTCGACGTTGACGTCCTTGAAGAAGCCCAGGCGCTCCAGACGGGTCTTGGACTGGTCGATCAGGTAGGTCGATGCCCAGCCACCTTCCATCTGGCGCATCTCGCGGCGCAGTACCTTGTCGTCGGTCTTGGTGTTGCCACGGAAGTTGATGCGGTTGACGTAGGCGCGCTTGCCTGGATCGATGGCGAAGGTGATATCAACCGTTTGGTCGTCATCGTGGGGTTGAGGCTCGCCGTTGACGTTGGCGAAGGTGTAACCCTCGTTGCCCAGGCGACGGCTGATCAGCTCGGACGTGGTGGTCATCAGCTTGCGCGAGAACACCTGGCCTTTCTGCACCAGCAGCAGGGACTTGACCTGCTCTTCAGGGACTTTCAGGTCGCCGCTGAGCTTGATGTCGCCCACCCTGTACTTATGGCCTTCGTTGATGTTGACGGAGATGAAGACGTGTTTCCTGTCCGGGGTAATGGATACCTGGGTCGAAGTAATGTCCATGTTGATGTAGCCGCGGTCCAGGTAGTAGGAGCGCAGGCGTTCCAGGTCGCCGGAGAGTTTTTCGCGGGCGTACTTGTCGTCGTTCTTGAAGAACGACAACCAGTTGCTGGTCTTGAGGGTGAACTGATCGGTCAATTGCTCTTCGCTGAAGACGGTATTGCCCACCACGTTGATGTGCTGGATGGCCGCGACAGAGCCTTCATCTATGTTGATTTTCAGGCCCACACGGTTGCGCGGTTGTGTGATGACCTCGGCGTCGACCGATGCCGAGTAGCGGCCCTGGGCGACGTACTGGCGTTGCAGTTCGTTACGTACGCCTTCGAGGGTGGCGCGCTGGAAGATCTCGCCTTCGGCCAGGCCGGATTGCTTGAGCCCCTTCATCAGGTCTTCGGTGGAGATCGCCTTGTTGCCCTCGATCTCGATACTGGCGACCGATGGACGTTCGACCACGGTGATGATCAGGACATCACCGTCACGGCCCAGCTGGATATCCTGGAAGAAACCGGTTTTGAACAGTGCGCGGGTGGACTCCACCAATCGCTGATCGTCTGCGTCATCACCGACGTTCAACGGCAATGCGCCGAACACGCTGCCAGCGGAGACCCGTTGCAGGCCGTTGATGCGAATATCGGAGATTTTGAAGCCTTGGGCGTGCGCAAGTGTGGCATTTAGCAAGAGGGCAACCGAGCAGAGCAGACGCGAAAAATTCATCAAGATCTTTTTCCAGGACACATCGACAAGCAGCGTAGGCGGGCGCGGATATCTCAAGACAAGACGAGGTACCGCTGAGCGGGCAGGCTGGTGGAGCGCAAGCATAAAAGCTCGGTGCGTTTGGTGCGGTTAACCAAGTGTCAAGTTAGGTAAAGGTTTGTGTAAGGCAATGACGCTGCGCGGTACGCGGGCGATAATGGGCCGATACCCACCCAAGAGCTCTCCATGATTTGCGTATTGCTAGTTGACGACGACCAGGAACTGACTGGAATGCTCAGCCAATACCTGGAGCGCGAAGGCTTCGAGGCGACGGCGGTGCACTCGGGCGAGGAGGGTGAAATTCATGCGCTTTCCGGGCGCTACAGCATCGTGGTGCTGGACGTGATGTTGCCACGTCTGTCGGGCATCGAGGTGCTCAGGCGCATTCGGGCCGTCAGCCAGGTGCCGGTGGTGCTGCTGACGGCCCGTGGCGACAACATCGACAAGATCACCGGCCTGGAACTGGGCGCCGATGACTATGTGCCCAAGCCCAGCTCGCCGGGTGAACTGGTGGCGCGTTTGCGGGCGATCATGCGCAGGGTGCAACCGGCGGACCAGCCCGTCACGCAAGTGATCAGGACCGGCCCGCTGGTGTTGTGGCCCGGCAAGCGACAGGCCCTTTGGCAGGGGGGCGAGTTGGGCGTGACCAGCACCGAATTCAGCTTGCTTGAAGAGCTGGCGCGAAACGCCGGGCAGGTAGTGAGTAAACAGGATCTGTCGCTCAATGCGCTGGGCTGTCCCTTGACCCGCTACGACCGGCGCATTGACGTGCACATCAGCAGCATTCGCCAGAAGCTGGGCCCGCGCCCCGACGCCAAGGCCTGGATTCAGAGCGTACGTGGCCTCGGTTATCTGTTGATTGCAGAATGATGAAGCCTGGTCGCCTGTTCTGGAAACTGTTCCTGGCGTTCTGGCTGGCTACCAGCCTGACGTTTTTGGTCGGGCTGGGCATTCTGGTGCTGGGGAGTTTCGGGCCCGGGGATCCTCATCTGGAGGCGATCCTGGCCAGCGAAAAACAGGTGCTTGAGCAATTTGGTGTCGAGTCGGGCCGACAGTTGCTGACGGTGTGGGAACATCCGGATGACCAGGCGATCGGCGTGTACGACCCGGCAGGTCAACTGCTGGCGGGATCGCTGGTTCCGCATCCGGCCTATGAACGATCGGTCATCAGCAAGGAGGGTTTCGCGCTGTCGCTCAGATCCTCACAGTCTCCCGGCAATGACGGTGGCAGAGGGCCCGGGCGCTCGATCCCGTTGATCATCGGCACGGTGATGAGTGCCCTGTTCAGCGGGTACCTGGCGTACTACCTGGCGTGGCCGCTGGCCTATCTGAGGCGGGCGATGAGCGACGTGGCGCAGGGGCGTTTCGAAACCCGGGTCAAGCCGATGATGGGTGGGCGGCGCGATGAAATCGTCGATCTGGCCGAGGACTGCGACCGAATGGCCAATCAGCTGAAACTGCTGGTGGCGGCCCAGCAACACCTGTTGCACGACATCTCTCACGAACTGCGTTCACCGTTGACGCGCATGCAAGCGGCCATCGGGCTGCTACAGCAAGACCCTGCACGCCAGGAAATGGTGGAGCGTATCGAGCGTGAGTTGGTGCGCATGGACACGTTGATCGAGGCATTGCTGACCCTGGCACGCGTGCAGGGTCGCCCCGACAGTATCGAGCGCAAGCCACTCGATATCATTGAACTGCTGGTGGTGATTGTCGAGGACGCTCAATTCGAGGCCGCCATGAAAGGCTGCCGGGTCAGCCTGCAAGCGTGTCCAGCCTTTGTCAGTCGAGTCAGCGGCGAGCTGTTGTACCGGTGTTTCGAGAACGTCATCCGAAACGCGGTGCGCTATACCCGGCCCGGAACGACGGTTGTCGTGTCGGCTGAGGTCAATCCCAACGCACACTGCCTGAGGGTCTGGATCACCGATCAGGGGCCGGGTGTCGAAAGCGAACGGCTGCAGAGCATTTTCCATCCGTTCGAGCGCGGTGTGAACGAAGCGTGTGCCGGTTTCGGACTGGGCCTGGCGATCGCCGCAAGAGCCGTGGAAATGCATGGCGGCACGATCAAGGCGCGTAACGAGCCATCCGGGGGCCTGACTGTGGAAATCAGCTTGCCCGGCCTGACCTGGTCTTTACACGAAATTACATTGGCTTGACGGCCCTGTACGTATCACCTCAGTAGACTTCGCGCTCAAACGTACTCAGCGTTTGCTGATGTTCTAGTGAAGTCATTGAGCGGAGGTGGTGATGTTTCTGGTCCATAAAAAGGGATTCGTGTCCGGCAAGAAAATGGTCGATGGGCTGGTGCCTTATGATTTTTTTTGCGAAGACAACCCGGCCATCAACCTGTTCGTGTTTACCGGCTCTGCCACGCAGGGCAACGCGGTCGAAGAACAGACGCTCTGGGGCTTTACCCGTCTGGAGCGTTTCGAGGCGTTGACCAGCACGCTGGTGTCGAACAAAAAAAATATCGGCTGGTTTCAAAAGGTCAATGTACTCACCGGGCCAGCCCACAACGGCACCCAGGGCGTGAAGTTCCAGCGGGTGCTGAAAATCATCAAGCATATCGGTGCGTCGGGCCGAGTCGCCAGCAAAGCGCATTACGAGATCCAGACGGACGAAGGCGACACCTACTTCACCCGCCCGCCTGCTGCGTCAGACAGCACGCAAACCATCATCTATGCGGCGGATCAGTAACGAGCTGAAACCGTTCGCCCCCTGCTTCCGTTACGCTCTGGTAGGGGGTAACGGCCAGCCAGCCGACGGTTTTGCCGGCCCGCGGATCAGTCTGGCATGCCTTTGAGTCCGTCACCGTACCCCGAACAGGTGACGCGAGCGGCATCACTTCGTTACGCGGCGTGGCGCAACAATTCGATCAATTGCGCATGCAGGGCAGGATCACCGCAGGCCACCACGGCACCGCCATTGTGGGCGGGCCCGCCGTCCCAGGAGGTCATCACACCACCCGCACCTTCGATGATCGGGATCAGCGCCTGTACGTCGTAAGGTTGCAAGCTGGCTTCGACAATTACATCCACGAACCCCGAGGCCAGCATGCAGTAGGCATAGCAATCGCCGCCGTAACGCAGCAATTGCGCTTGAGACGCCACGGCCTCGAAAGCCTTGCGCTGCTCAGGTATATCGAACATGTCGGGCGTGGTGCACATCAACCTGGCCGAGGAGAGTCCGGTGCAAGGTCGGGTCTTGAGCGGCGTGCCATTGCGCCATGCGCCTACCGGCGTGCCGATGTAGCGTTCACCGGTGAAGGGCTGGTTCATCACCCCCAGCACCGGGCGTTGGCCATCGTTGAGGGCAATCAGTGTTCCCCACAGCGGCAAGCCGGTGATGAAGGCGCGAGTGCCGTCGATGGGATCCAGCACCCAGGTCAGTTCGCTGCTGCCAAGGGTTGCCGCTTCTTCTTCGCCGAGAATGCCGTGGGTGGGGTAATGGTTGCGGATCAACTCGCGCATGGCCCGTTCGGCGGCCTTGTCGGCGACAGTCACCGGGTCGAAACGCCGACCGCCTTTGTCCTCGACTTCCAGCGATGCGCGGAAATAGGGGGCAATGGCCGACGCGGCGGCATCGGCCAGTTGTTCAGCAAAGGCTTGATACTCAGCGAGTTGATCTACGGTCAGGGGCATCGAATGTCACCTCCATTGGTGGGAATGGTTGGAATCATATCCGATGCGCAGCGCGCTCAATCACTCGAGTGACGCATGGGCGGCAGAATTCAGTGCTCGATTCAACCGCGGGGGTGCGAAGTGTTGGCCACGATTGGCCCTGGCGAAAAGTTGTCTCCTCAAGGGGACATGCCTTTGGTGCGACACCCCTTAAAGTCCTCTGCAATTGCGAACCGGCTCACGCCAATAAACATAAAAAACCGGAGATGCATTGCGATGCACACACCACTCGCCGAGCCTCGCCGCTCAATTTATTTCGATTACCAGGTTTTCCCTGCCCACACCGCCAGTGTGAATGCCGACGGAGTCGAGCGTCGCCCCGTGGTCATTGTCGGCGCCGGGCCCATCGGCCTGACCACGGCCCTGGACCTGGCGCGATACGGCATCCCGTCGATCGTGCTGGAGTCAGAGCGCCAGGTCAGCGAAGGCAGCCGCGCCATCGTGTTCACTCGCCGTTCCCTGGAGATCCTGCAGCAAGTCGGTGTCGCCGAACGTGTCACGGCAGCGGGACTGGGCTGGCGCTTTGGCAACTCGTTCTACCGCAACCAGCGGGTGTTTCGCATGGAGGCGCCACAGGATCCGGACGACCGCTTCCCACCAATGACCAACCTGCAACAGCCTTGCCTGGAGCAGTTTCTGGTCGATGCCTGTCAAGCCAACCCGCTGATCGAATTGCGCTGGGGCAACAAGGTCAATGCACTGCTTCAGGCCGAGGGCTACGCGACCCTGGATATCGATACGCCGGCCGGTGAATACGTACTGGAAGCCAACTGGGTGATTGCCGCCGATGGTGCGCGCTCGGCCATTCGCAGTCTGCTCGGCCTGCAACTCGAAGGGGCGTCCTATGAAGGGCGCTTCGTGATTGCCGATATCAAGATCGACCTCGACCTGCCCACCGAGCGCCTGGCCTATTTCGACCCGCACTGGAACCCCGGCAACACCGTGCTCATGCACCGCGAGCCGGGCAATATCTGGCGCATCGACTATCAGTTGCCGCGCGACGAAACGCCAGAGCAGGCCTTGTCCGCCGACTCCCTGCGCGAGCGCATCAATGCACAGCTGGGCATCGTCGGGGTGCAAGACCCGCAATGGGAAATGGATTGGTGCTCGGTGTATTCGGCGCGAGCCCTGACCCTGCCCGAGTACATCCATGATCGCGTGATCTTCACCGGCGATGCCGCGCACCTGCTGCCCATCTTTGGTGTTCGCGGTGCCAACACCGGTTTCCAGGACTGCCACGATCTGGGCTGGAAACTGGCCCTGACCATCAAGGGCGTGGCCGGCCCTGGCCTGCTCGCCTCCTACAGCGCGGAACGGGTGGGGGCCGCGCGCGAGATCATCGCCGAAGCAGGGAAAAGCACGCGTTTCATGACCCCGCCAACCCCGGGCCATTGCCTCGTCCGGGATGCGGTATTGTCACTGTCGCTGACGCAGGAATTCGTCCGCCCGCTTTACCACTGGCGCACCTCGCGGCCCCATGACTACGTTGATTCGGCGCTCAACTGCAAGGTCGACGACAACGGTCGCTACACAAGCGGTCCACACCAGGGCGCACCGCTGCTGAACATTCGACTCGGTGATGACCAGTTCCTGTTCGACAAGCTGGGCGCGTCGTTCTACCTGTTGTACTTCACCGATGCCACTGAGATACCGAGCGATATCCAGGCCCAGGCGCAATCGCTGCGCGAGCAAGGTGTACCGCTGCAAATACTGGCCGTTGCCGGCAATCGGCAAACCGGGATCCGCGGGGCGGACGGGCTGATCGACGATCACAGCGCGCACCTGCGCAACAAATATGGCGCAATGGCGGGCAGTGCGTATCTGGTGCGTCCGGATCAACACGTTTGCGCCCGCTGGCATCAACTCAACGGCCAGGCCCTGCGCGAGGCCATCGAAACGGCCTTGGGCAATGAGTGAGGACAAGAGCATGGAACACAAGCAACTGAGCATTACCGAGATTGAAAACATCTACGACCAGCTCGCCGATGCCCTTGATCAAGCCGCTTTGGGCAAGCGCGAAATGTTCCTGGTGAAACTGGCGCTGCTGAGTGCTCACGCGCTCGGGGATGCCGAGCAATTCCTGGCGCTGACTCGCACGGCGTTGCAGGACCTGTAATCAGCATCCTTGCATTCGTGCAATTGCCGCCGGCTTGTCTGTTCAAGCCGGCGAGCCTTCCTATAACAAAAATCGGGAAGTCCCCCAATGACTCGCAGTCATAGTGTCAGCGCGACCCCCTCGGCGGTTGCGAGTGCTCAAGACCGCTACCAGCAGGTCTGTAAAAAGGTCTCGAAAAGACTGATCGGCTTTTTATTCGTCTGCTTCGTGCTGTCGTTTCTGGATCGCATCAATATCGGTTTCGCCGGCCTGACCATGATGGGCGACCTGGGCCTGAGTGGCACTCAGTTCGGCCTGGCCTCCACCTTCTTCTACATCGCTTACATTGCCTGTGGCATCCCCAGCAACATCGCCCTGGCGCGCATCGGTGCGCGCCGCTGGATCGGCAGCCTGATGATTGCCTGGGGGCTGGCGTCCACTTGCACCCTGTTCGCCACGGACGCCACCTCGCTCTACCTGCTGCGCATTCTGGTCGGGGTGACCGAAGCGGGTTTCCTGCCTGGCGTGTTGCTGTACCTGACCTTCTGGTTTCCCGCCGCCTATCGGGCCCGCGCCAATGCGCTTTTCATGATCGCGATGCCGTTTACCGCGGGTTTCAGCGCGGCATTGTCGGGGCTGATCCTGGGGTTGGATGGCACATGGGGGTTGAAGGGCTGGCAATGGCTGTTTCTGCTCGAAGGCCTGCCCTCGGTGCTGATGGGGTGCGTGGTGTTCAGTTACCTGGATGACCGTCCGCAACAGGCGAAGTGGCTCGATAGCGAAGAACAAAAACTGCTGCACCACGCACTGGAGGCGGATCGTAACGCTGCACCGGCCGCCGTCTCGGGAGATACTCGCAGTGTGTGGGCCGAACTGGTTTCACCGCCAATCCTGCTGTTCTGCCTGGTCTATTTTTGCCTGGTCAACACCCTGGCAATGATTGCGGTATGGACGCCGTTGATCGTAAAAAGCTTCAACACCGCCAACAGCAACGAGCTGATTGGCTTTCTGGCGGCGATCCCACAAGTCTGCACCATCATCCTGATGATCGTCTGGGGCCTGCATTCGGACCGTACCCGTGAGCGACGCTGGCACCTGGTGCTGCCCATGCTGCTGGCCGGGGCCGGCTGGATACTCACGGCGCTGTCGAGCGCAGCGCCCTTGCAACTGCTGGGTGTGTGCATGGCCGCCAGCGGCTCATACAGCGCCATGTCGATATTCTGGACCACGCCCGACCAGGCGTTGAGTTTCCGTGCCCGTGCCGTGGGCATCGCCGTCATCAATGCCGTGGGCAATATTGGCTCGGCGGTCAATCCGCTGGTGGTGGGCTGGTTGAAAGACCTGACCCAGAGTTTCGGCTCAGGCTTTGCCTATGCGGCTATTCTGATGATACTCGGGGCGCTGCTGGCCTTGCGCCTGCCCATTGCAACGCCAGAGGCGCCAGAGCCTGAACGCTGAAGGATGATAAAGTACCGGGCACGAGCTTTTGGCAATCACGACAAAACCTGTGCCCGACACTCAGAGAGTATTCGTCATGCAGTACTGGCCGTTACGCCCCGGCAGCAGTGAACACAGCCTCAATATTGGCCACACGGCCAATCTGCTCGCCAGGATTGGCCTGAACCGCAGCAGATTCCTGGCGGCTGATCTGCTGCAGGTCATCGGCCCCGCTGTACCGTTGGCCCAGTGCACCATCTTCGCTTATCCCAAGCGCCGTAACCCGCAGGTGTTCTCGTTCGCGGATCGGGCGCGGGAAGTGTCGCTGCCAGTGATTTCCAACAAATATGTGCAGCGCTTCTTTGGCCAGGATGGCAACCAGCTGGCCATGAGCCAGAGCAACGGCGGGCACAGCACCATCGTGCAGCGCCAGTCCATCGATGACATCACCCATGGCGAGTACCGGCGCATCTGTTACGAGCAGCCGCAGATTTCCGAGCGGGTGGCCTTGCTGACGCACTGCGAAAGTAACCGCTGGCTGTCGGTGAACTTCTACCGTGGCCGTGAGCATGGACGTTTTTCCGAACGGGAAATGAACTACCTGGAAACCATCGCACCGCTATTGATTCAGTCCGTGCGCCTGCATTACCACGCGTACCTCCAGGCCAACGAAATGCCCCTGTTGTTGGCCGAGCGGGTGATCAGGCAGCAGCACGTGGCGCTGACCGTTCGTGAGCAGGAGTTGCTGCGCCTGATGTTGAGCGGTCTCGCTGTGGAAGACATCGCCGAACAACTGGGCGTTCGTCCCGTCAGCGCCGCGACCTATGCCAAACGCCTGTACCGCAAGCTGGGCATCAATGGCCTGCGTGAATTGTTTGGGCTGGCCACTCGGGCGGAGTGGGCCTGAACCCGCTGACACGGGCCACGTTTTTTTGCGGTTCGTGGATACGCTGGCCGCTTTCCTGTTCAGTGAAGGGACTGTTGGTATCATCTACAGTTGAGCAATCAGCCAAAAAGGGGGAGGTTCATGACTTGCTTGATTTGCAACGACCCCGCAGTGGCAATTGATGTGGATGCTGACTATCTGGAAAGGGTGTGCCAAAACTGCGGACACTATCGGATCACCGGTGCGGCAATTGTTTTAATGAAAGCCCATGGCTGGCGCTTCGACGTAGCACTGACTCGCAAGTGGCTCGCGGATCAACGAGGTTCTGTAATGATTCCAACCATCGATTCGCACCAGGCGGCTCGCTTGATCGACGTTTAGCGTTTCATGGTGCTGCGGCGGTTTGGCGAAAGACGGGGTCAAGCCTCGGCGGTGGAGGGGGGGGGGGAATCGTCTAAAGTTAGGTGTTGAGCCAATGGAGGTCGATATGGAGTGCCTGATTTGCGATGAGCCTGCTTCGAACGTCGATGTGGGTGATGATTACCAGGAAAGAGCCTGCGCGAAGTGCGGCCACTATCGAATTACTCATACAGCACTAGTGTGGATGGATACCCATGGCTGGCGATTCAACGTGAAGTTGACTCGGGAATGGCTCGCACATCAACAGGGCTCGGGGCTGATCCCGACTATTGACTCGCAGCAGGCGAGCGTTCTGATCCAGGTTTAAGCTGTCGCCATCACTGCCTCGATGATCCGTTGCCCGGCTAACGGCGGCATGCGTTGCCAGCCATGTACATAGTCAGTCGGTGGTTTCCCGGTCGCTTCGAGTCAGCGGGAAACGACACAGCGGCAAGGGCCTCGCTGGTGAAGCTGAAGACTCACGTGCCGCTTTGCCCGACGCTGCGAAAGGCATTCGGTGACTGGCCAGCGAGGCGGCGAAAGAAACGTGAAAAATAAGTCGGGTCGCTGAAGCCCAGGCTGTCGGACAACTGGTTGATGCTCATGTTGGTGTAAGTCAGATTGCGCTTGGCTTCCAGCAGCAGGCGTTGGTGAATGATCTGCAGCGCGGTCTGCCCGGCCAGTTCGCGGCACAGGGTATTCAGGTGCACGCTGGAAACACCGATGCGCTGGGCGAACACTTCCACCGACAGGTGTTCGCGGTAGTGTTGCTCTACCAACTTGATGAAGTGGCTGAGCAAGTGCTGGTCGCGTTCGCCCCGATTGCTCGGCGGCGTGCTGAGTTGACGATGGCGACTGGTCCAGACCATCAGCACACTGACCAGCGAGTGCATGAGCACGTCGCGCGCCGGTGCGCTGCTTTCGTATTCCTGAAGCAGAGCGGCAAACAGGGTGTTGATATAGCGGCGATCACGCCCGACCGGGTAGCACCCGCAAGACGCCAGGACGGTCAGCGGTGCGCCCAGTTGCGACTCCAGCCGGGCCACCAGCGGCGCGGCGAGGGTGAGCACATAACCCTCGATTTTTTCCGAGAACTGAAAACCATGCACGGTCAGCGGGGGAATGACCTGGATGGCCGCTTCCAGCACGTCACTGCGCTTGCCCTCGATCTCGACCACCGCCTGGCCGCGTTGCACATAGAGCAGCTGGAACAGGTCGGCGTGACGGTGAGGCTTGATCTCCCAATGGTGCAGGCTGCTGCGTTTGGGTATGGATTCACAGTGCAGCAAGTCCGGGGTGGACCACGCCTTGTTTTCACCATACAGCTTGAAGACCGGGATGTTATTGACGCTGGTTTTCATCGTGCTCGGCGACCTTGAGAGTGGAAATGCATCGTGTGTCGAGTCGTTCGATAATCGAACCGGATTTGTAAAAGTGCAATTTTCCTCTGGAAAATCACCTTTTATTCCAGATTTTGTCAGTAAAAATGCAGGAGAGAAATATAACAACTAAATCCGGTCGCGGTTTGCCAGCGGTTGGAGCGCACATCAGAGATTAAAAATAATGAAAACTCAGGTTGCTATTATCGGCGCCGGCCCTTCCGGACTCCTGCTCGGCCAATTGCTGCATAACGCCGGCATCGACAACGTCATCCTCGAACGCCAGACACCCGATTACGTCCTCAGCCGCATTCGTGCCGGGGTGCTGGAGCAAGGCACCGTAGACCTGCTGCGCGAAGCAGGTGTATCTGAACGCATGGATGCCGAAGGCCTGGTCCACGAGGGCGTCGAGTTGCTGGTGGCCGGCAAGCGTATTCATGTCGACCTCAAGGCGCTGACCGGTGGCAAGACCGTCATGGTCTATGGGCAGACCGAAGTCACACGCGATTTGATGGAAGCCCGCAGCGCCCAGGGTGCGCCGATCATCTATTCGGTCGAAAACGTGCAGCCCCACGACATGAAGGGCGCCAACCCCTACGTCACCTACGAGAAAGATGGCCAGACCCACCGGATCGACTGCGATTACATCGCCGGGTGCGACGGCTTCCACGGTGTCGCCCGCAAGAGCATTCCCGACGAGGTTCTCACCCACTACGAGCGCGTGTATCCATTCGGCTGGCTGGGCTTGCTGTCCGACACTCCTCCGGTCAACCACGAATTGATCTATGCCCACCACGACCGTGGTTTCGTGTTGTGCAGCCAGCGCTCGCTGACCCGTAGCCGTTACTACCTGCAAGTGCCGCTGACCGACAAGGTCGAGGAGTGGTCCGATGAGCGTTTCTGGGGAGAACTCAAGGCACGCCTGCCACACGAGGTGGTGGACAAACTGGTGACCGGTCCTTCGCTGGAGAAGAGCATCGCGCCGCTGCGCAGCTACGTGGTCGAGCCGATGCAGTACGGAAAATTGTTCCTGCTCGGCGACGCCGCCCACATCGTACCGCCAACCGGCGCCAAGGGCTTGAACCTGGCCGCCTCGGACGTGTGCTACCTGTATCGCATCCTGGTCAAGGTTTACCAGGAGGGTCGTACCGACTTGTTGGAGAAATACTCCGAACTGGCATTGCGCCGTGTCTGGAAGGGTGAGCGTTTCAGTTGGTTCATGACCAACCTGCTACACGACTTCGGCGAGCACAAGGACGCGTGGGACCAGAAGATGCAGCGAGCCGACCGCGAATATTTCTTCAACTCGCATGCAGGTTTGGTCAACATTGCCGAAAACTACGTGGGGCTGCCCTACGAAGCGATCGAGTAATCCGCTTCTACATCACCCGCCGCCAGGTTGTGAAGTGAATACGCCGCGCATCGATCACAACCTGCTGATCGATGCTCGCCACGTGTTCCTGCATAGCCTGCTATTTCATCGGCTGTGGAAGGTCAGGCCGTCACACCGTTCAATCTGCCGTACTCACCTCGCTGACGTTGACCCAGCGCTGTTCCCGCGCCGCCAATCGAATCGCCGTCGCCAGCCGCTCCACTTCCAGGGCTTGCTCGAAATCGGTGCCGGCTTGTCCGCGGCCGGCCAGGGCCATGATCAACTCATGCACTTCCAGCGTCTTCAACTCGTTGTAGCCCAGCTGATGCCCCGGCGCTGGACTGAACGCGGCATACCCGGGCAGGTTCGGCCCGGCCAGTAAACGCTGGAAACCATCCTGGCCAACGCGGCACAGGCGTAACTCATTCAGACGCTCCTGATCGAATGACAGGGTCCCTTGGGTGCCACTGATCTCGAAACTCAGATGATTCTTGTAGCCGTGCTTGAGCCAACTGCTGCTGAAGGTGCCGCGCGCGCCGCTGGCGAAGCGCAGCAACGCATGGACCTGATCGTCGACGCCAATGCTGCGTTGTTCCTGGCTACCGGCGGTGGCCGGGCGCTGGCGGTGTACGGTCTGGGAATCGGCGCATACCGCTTCGACATTACCGAGCAGATAGCGCGCCATGCCCAGCAAGTGGCTGCCCAGGTCCGCCAGCGCGCCACCGGCATGTTCGGCCTCACAGCGCCATGACCAGGGGGACGCTGGATCGGCCATGAAGTCTTCGCTGAATTCGCCTTGAAAGCTGATGATCTCACCGAGACTGCCGCTCTGAATCAACTCCCGCGCCAAGCCGATGATCGGGTTGTGCTGGTAGTTGTAGCCCACACGGGTGACCACACCGGCATCCTTGGCTGCCAGGTGCATGGCGTTGGCCTGTTCAAGGCTCACCGCCAGCGGTTTTTCGCAGTACACCCCCTTGCCAGCGGCAATGGCGGCCATGGCCATGGGGTAGTGCAGGTGGTTGGGGGTGGTGATGGCGATCAAGGTGACCTTGGGGTCGTCGATCAATTGCTGCCAGTTGCCCGAACTGGGCATCGAGCACCTGGCCGGCAACCCGGTGAAAAACCTCGACCCGCAGCGACATCGATTGCAGTTGGCCGACGGCAGTTGGTTGCATTACGCCCGCCTGTTGCTCGCGACCGGGGGCAGGGCGCGGCTGCTGCCCTCGGTGCCCGGGCATCTGCCCAACGTACTTTATCTGCGCACCCATGACGAGGCCATCGCACTGCGCGATTCGCTGCGGCCAGGCGCCCGATTGGTGGTCATCGGCGGTGGCTTTATCGGCCTCGAGGTCGCCGCGACGGCCCGTGCCCTGGGTTGCACGGTGACCTTGCTCGAAGCCGGGCCGCGCCTGGCAGGTCGCGTCCTGCCGGAGCGATTGTCCAATGTCCTGCTGGAACTGCATCGCCGTCAGGGCGTGGATGTCCGGCTGAACGTGGCGATTGAAACGGTGCAGGGCGCAATCCGCGCTGAAGCGGTGCAGCTGGTCGACGGCCAGTTGTTGCCCTGCGACCTGGTCGTGGTGGGCATCGGCATGCAACCCAACACCGAGTTGGCCGTGGCCGCCGGGCTGCAAGTGGGTCAGGGCATTCGCGTCGATGCGCAGCTGCGCACCAGTGCGCCGGACATCTTTGCGGCAGGCGATGTCTGTGAATTTCCTCTGCACCCGCAAGGGGGGTTCCAGCGTCAGGAAACCTGGCGTAACGCCGAAATCCAGGGCCGTCACGCCGCGCTGAACCTGCTGGGGGGCGAGCGGCCCTTCGACGTCATTCCCGGCTTTTGGTCCGATCAGTACGACTGGGGGCTGCAAACCGTAGGCGCCATCGCCAACACTGAACCGACGGCGAGCCGGGAAACCCCGGGTGGTGGTTTCCTGTTGTTCTACCTCGATGCCGAACAACGCCTGCTAGGGGCTTGCGGCTGGGGTCAGGGCAATAGCGTGGCCAAGGACATCAAATTGTGCGAACGGCTGATCGCCAGCCAAACCGCGCTCTCCGTGGTCGCTTTAGCCGATGCCGATGTTTCGCTCAAGCATTTGTTGAGGAACTGACATGCGCGAATTCCTGGTATTTCAGTCCCTGTGGGCCATGCAGGATCACCGTGGCCAATGCGACCTTTCCCTTGAAACGCAACTGGAGAAAATCGCCGCCGCCGGTTTCGACGGGATCACCGACCATTTCTGGGTGGCACCACAGGTGGCACGCCTGAGCGCCGCGGCCAAGGCGCAAGGCCTGCAAATCGAAGGTCAGCTGTTCCCCCGGACCGTGGATGATCTGGCAGCCGCGCTCGATGTCGCCTCCCGCTACGGCTGTCACCACCTCACGTTACAGGCAGACGTCCGGCCGCGTTCGCTGGACCAAGCCATCGAGCTGATCGAAGGCTGGCAACGTCTGGCCGAGCAGGTGGACTTTCCAATCCTGTTGGAGACCCACCGTTATCGCCTCACCAGCGACCTGTTGTTCACCCTCGACATTCTCGCGCAAATGCCTGATCTCAAGCTGTTGGCCGACTTGTCCCACTACGTCGTGGGCCGGGAATTGCCTGAGTCGGCTACCCCTGAAGACGAGGAACAGATCCTTGCCATCTTGCACCACAGTTGGGGTTTTCACGGTCGGGTCGCCAACGGCGAGCAGGTCCAGGTGCCCTTGAGCTTCGCCCAGCATCGACCCTGGCTGGACCGGTTCCTGGGCTGGTGGCGCTACGGGATCGAACATTGGCTGGCCCGCCCGGATACACCCGCCAGCCTGTCCTTCACCTGCGAACTCGGTCCGCCGCCTTATGCGATCACGGGGGCTGATGGGCATGACATCACGGATCGCTGGGCAGAGGCATTGATGTTGAAGGCGCTGATGCGTGGGGTCTGGAACGATTGCCAAGTGAGATCGGCCACGTCAAAAGTTTGATTTCACTGATCAGATCATCGATTGCCGCGAGCATGGGCTTCAGTCTTCAGGGTCAGTCTCTTCTTCAGGTTTACACCGGGCAATCAGCTCTGCGAGGGTTTCGGCAATGAAGTCCGCGTTTCCGGTAATCACCGCCAGATGTTCCTCAATACGGTTGGACACTTGCGAAGCGCCGCGCTGATCAATCCAGATGCTGATCTCCTCAACGGCGCAGCTTAAGGCCATGATGTTCTGGTTGAGGCGATAGAGCAGGGCGGGGGTGGGATCGTCAGGCATGGCCGTTCCTCCAGCGGGTGGGGTCTGCTTTAGTGAAGAAAGCTTAGCAGGCAAATGTCTCGCATAACCTGGGCGAAGGATCCAACGCAAACAGCACTGTGCAGTGCATGGGTGGATCTGACCGCAAAAGAAAAAGCCCGACACTGGGTCGGGCTTTCCAATCACGTAGCCAAATCCCTTTGGCTGACTGCAGTGTGCATGGCCAGTGTGACGAAGGCGTGACGGGAGTGCGCACATCACGTGCAGGCCCGATTTTGTCTCAATGGAGAGTCTTGCGACTCTCTCCAATCCTGATCCGGTCAAGCGCCCGGTTTAATGCGTCCAAGGCATCGAGGAGGGCTTTGGCCTCAGCTTCCCTGTCATCCCCCCATAGTCGTTCAGCCATTTTGTTCAGGGCCTGGATAGCTCGTTCAATGTCCGCAGCGGTTGCTGTTGGAGTTTCTGCCTGGCGCTTCTTTGACATAGTCAAAATTTCTGTAGTAAGGGATCGACAACGCCGACGATCCGGAATTTTCGGCGCACATCCCATAAGGATAAGCTGGGTTGCTGTCTGGTGTTGCCGAATTCATCTTTGAATCTTCATGATGCCTTGCAAGGCCGCCACGTGGCATAGTTGCTAGCAAGATAAGGGGTGATTCGGTTTGTAGAGTTTGGCAAAAGGCGCTCCGGTGCCCTATGCGCAATTTAGTCAATGCAGGAAATGTAAATGAGCGATGAGATTGATATTCCAGAGCCCGAGCACGACCATCTGCTCGATCACGAATTCCACGATGAGGAACCCTGGGTTGAAGTAGACGCTCAAGGCATTCTTGACGATGAAGACGAAGAAGATGATGACCTGGACTACCTTGATTCGATTGATCAAGAAGACCAGGACGACAATATCTAACAGTTTGATGAATCCGGGATTTAAAAAAGCCCGCGCTGAGCGGGCATCTGAATGTTCCGAACCGATTCAGGCACCTGATTCAGGATCGCTCGCGGGCAAGCCGCGAGCCTCCTTGTCATTTTCGTCCTGATCGTTCATTTGTGGGGCGGCGTCAGGATCGTCGACGCGACCGCTTTGTCCTGCGACCGGATGCTCACTCGACACTGAGTCATTGGCATTCACATCTGTCATCTCTTCATCGACAGGCGCTTCATCGTCCGGCGGCAATGGCACCTCGGGCTCATCCTTCCTTGGGTCATGGCCGGTTTCGTTGTCCGTTGTTCGCGTCACGTCCTGTTGCGACCTGTTGCCCAGTGCATTCTCGTCAATGTCCATGCTGGTTCTCCGTTCTGATGCGCGGGATGTCCGTGCCTGTACATGAGAGATCGCGGCGCATTGCGAGTGCCGGGCTTTGGACGAACGGCGAGTCTGGTCTAGACCGGAAGGCTTTCAACGCTCCCAATCGAAACCCGGCTCAGGATCAATCGGCGGGTAGCACTGCAGGGTTGCGAGATCCAGCAGTGTGAAATGACCGTCCATCCAGCCGCCTGTGTCGATGTGGTACACGTTGCCCAGCACTACAGCTTGCTTAAGTGGTGTATGGCCGACCACCAGGGCGCGAAGTCCTTCGACGCCGCCGGTATCACCGGCGAGAATCCGGGTGCGTGACCACATGCAGCGCAGCTGCACGAGTCGCAGCTGCTTGTCGCTTTCAGGTGATTGGAGTTCGGTGCGCAGTTGATCCCATGATGGCACGGGGCAATCGGCGTGGATGATCCCGACCAATCCGCCAGGCGTCTCGATCTCGATGGCAATCGGCAGCTCAGTGAACTGCAGCGCGAACGCTTGTTGCTCGAACGGCGAAAGTTGGGTGAACCATGACCCGCCGTTGCAGATCCAGCTGACGATGTCGCACGTGTCGAAGTGGACCACGAAGTCGTCATGGTTGCCGCACACCGGGTGAAACCATGACTTGGCAAGCCAGCCCAGGGTGCCTCGGCACTCGGGTCCACGATCGATCAGATCTCCGACACTGAACAGGCGGTCGACGACAGGATCGAAACCGGCCGCATCCAGTGCGGCCTGCAATCGGGTGAAGTGACCGTGAATGTCACCTACCGCGAAATCCCGACCAGCGGTGTTTGCAGCGAAGCGCTGGATGCGCGGCACCTCGATGGTTGCGATCATGGGGCACTCCGGTACGGCAGAAGGCGTTGCTTTTGTTACTGGTCGATCACCGCTTAAGCATGCGCCAGGGGTGTGGCCCATGTCACAGATGTTTCTTGAAATGTTGCCATGGCTTCGCCTCGAAGCGTCTACATTCCAAGGGATACTCCCTTTCTGAGAGAACGGATATGTTCAGAAAACGCTCGTTGATTGCCGCTATTGCCTGTGTTGCATTGGTTTCTGGCTCCGCGCCGGCATTGGCCGATCCAGGTAATGGCAAGGGGCAGGGAAATGCAAAGGGCAATTCGCCAAACAGCCAGGAGCATGGCAACCAGGGCAGCAAAGGAAAGCATTCAGGAGGCGGTGATTGGGATAATGGTCCAAGCATCAATCGGGGAAGCATTATTGGCATTGTCGATGGGCATCGGGACTACTGGAGCCCCGGACCTGCGTTACCACCCGGTATTCAAAAGAACCTTGCCCGAGGTAAACCGCTTCCGCCGGGGATTGCCAAAAAGCTCGATGGCCGGCTGATCGGCAGTCTGCCTCATTATGACGGGTATGAATGGCAGCAGGCGGGCACCGACTTGATATTGGTGGCGATCGCTACCGGTCTTATCTATGAAGTGCTCAACGGCGCTTTCGATTGATGATGACTGGGGGCATTCCGTCCGTCGTCGGAGTTGAACTGTCAGGGGGGTTACGCGTCGTAAGGAATGCGAAATCAACCCTCACGGAAGCTATCATGCTTTTTAAAAACAAGAGTCTCGTAGCTGTAATGTCATTTGCCATGATGCTTGCAGCCGCCCCGTTACTCCCTGCTGACCTGTCCATCATGAACGCCGCCTATGCGAAAGAAGGTGGTGGTGGTGGTGGTGGTGGTGGTGGCGGAAATGGCGGTGGCCATGGCGGCGGAAGCGGTGGTGGTCATGGCGGCGGTAATGGTGGCGGTCACAGCGGTTCCGGTCACTCTGGCAGTAACGGCCGCGGCGAGGGTTTGAGCAGTGATCATGCCGGCAAGTCGGTTCGCGACCACGGCATAAGTGGCAACCATTACGGCAGTGATCGTAATAGTGACAAGGGTCACGGCACCACGACTTCAGGCATTGCCCAGTCCAAAGATACGCGCGGCCTGGATAAGGCCAGGGCTATTTCAACGTCGACGCCGGGCGATCACAACTCGAAGGGATTGAGTAAAGCCGGCGCGCCAAAAAAATCCCATTGAGCGGAAACGGCCAGGCAAGCGACTTTTTAGCGGCCAGGCTTTCCAAAAAAATCCCGGAGACGTCTGTTTCCGGGATTTTTTTTTGTAATGCAGATCGGTAAGCGTTTTACCCAGCGTCCTCGAGGATCAGCAATAAGCAGCTAGTCTTCACCTTGGTGTTGCAGGCTCCTGTCGTGTGGACAGGAGGCTGCTTTCCAACGCAGGAGCGCAGCGTATGTCCAGAATCCTCATTTTGATGTTCGCCGGCATGGTCATTTGCGCCAGCCAGGCAATGGCGGACACCCTCAAGATCGGCGTCATCGGCTCCGGTAACGTCGGCGGTACGCTGGGTACGCTCTGGGTAAAGGCCGGGCACTCGGTCATGTTTTCCTCACGCCACCCCGAGGAGCTGACGGATCTGGTCAAGAGCGCCGGCCCCAACGCCCAGGCGGGCTCGGTGATTGATGCCGCGGCATGGGGCGATGTGATCGTGTTGAGTGTTCCCTATGGCGCGATGCCAGAGTTGTCCGAGCAGCTCCAGGGCAAGCTGGACGGCAAGGTGGTGTTGAGTACCAGCAACCCGTTCAGCGGCCGTGACGCAGAGGTCGGGCGCAAGGCGCTGGAGATGGGCGTCGCCTCGGCGGACCAGCAATATCTGCCCGGCATACGCCTGGTGCGGGCGTTCAACGCCATAGGCTATGCATCGATGAAAGACCAGTCCGGTAAAGACCAGGCGATTGCGGTTTTCGCTGACGACGCCCAGGCCCGGGACATCGGCGCACGGTTGGTGCGCGACGCCGGGTTTTTACCGGTTATTTTCCCGCTGGCGCGAGCCAATGAAGGTTTACCGGGCGGCCCGCTCAGCGGCCTTTGGAACGAAGACGAACTCAAGCGCAGGCTGGACCCTTAGGAGGAAACACCATGGCTCCCGCAAACCTGTTGGCCCTTGCCTGGGGAGTGTTCTTTTGCACGACAGCGTTCGGCCAAGGGGCGGCAGACACCGATCACCCACCGGCAATACTGCCACTGGAATCCGAGACGGCCCCAAGACTCATTGCCTATGCGCCGCTTGCCGAGCCGCTCGCCCGCGGCGTCGTCATTATCCAGTATCGAACAGAGCACGCCAGGATCATGCCGGTATTCGGTAAGGCAGCTGCCGATGTGTCCCCACGCCTGGGTCACCTTCACGTGACCGTCGACGACTGGAAGGGTACATGGGCGCACACCAGTGAAGACCCGATCATCCTGGTCGGACTGACGCCCGGCACCCACAAGGTACTGCTCGAAGTGGCTGACCCGACGCACAAGATCCTCACCAGCACGACAGTGAGTTTTACGGTTCCGGACAAGCAACTCGCTGCCACCCCTCACACTGACGATGGTCATGCGGTAAAACCGTAATCGTCGACGGGTTACTCGCGTACGTTCTGGTACAGCATCAACCGCGAGGTTTCATGCATGGCGCGGGTCAACCGTGACAGTCGCTTGAACTCCTCGGGGTTTTGCTCGGCGACGTTGTCCAGCGGCGTCGCAGAGGCCAGGTCATGCAGGGTTGGCGAGCTGCCGTCGTGCTCCATCTGCACCATGTAGTGTTGCGTCACACCGGCAATCAGCGGGAAGGTGCCTTCACGCAACACCAGTGGCACCACACGTTCGCCTTCGGGCGCGGGCTGCTGGATATCGCGGCCCATGCCGCTGTTGCGAAACTCCAGGCCGGCCATTCCCGCTACGGTTGGCAGCAGGTCCACCAGGCCGACGGCTTCCTCGACCTTGCGCGTTCCGATCAGGCCTGGCGCGTGGATGATCATCGGTACCGCGTTGCTTTCCAGGCCCAGTTGCTCGTAGGCCGGTGCGAGGAAGGGGATCTGGGCGATACGGGTGTTGTGGTCGCCAAACAGCACGAAAATGGTGTTTTCGTACCAGCCGCCGGCCTTGGCAATTTCCATCAGGCGTCCGATGTTGAAGTCCAGCAGGCGCACGGCGTTGTATTGCTCGACACTGCGCGAGCCTGCGGCCTGGACCTGTTCCAGGGTAGGGTGCTTGACCTCGAAACCGTCATTGCTCTTTGGAATCGTGAAGGGGCGATGGTTGCCGGCCGTTTGCACGTAGGCGAAGAACGGTTTGTCCTTGGGCAGCGCTTGCAGGATCTGGTCGGTTTCCTTGAACAGGTCCAGGTCCGAGATGCCCCACACATCCACCACCGGTGATTTCCAGTCGCGCTCGTCGAACAGGCGAACGCCGTCGATGCTTTGCCGGATCAGGGCATTCATGTTGGCCCAGCCGGAGTTGCCGCCAATGGTGTAGATCTTGTCGTAGCCGGTGAAGGCATTGATCAGCGTGTTCTGCCGGGTGATCAATGGGTTGCGCGTCGCGGTTTCCTGTCGGGTGACGTCAGGTACCCCGGTAATGCTGGCCCAGACGGTTTTGGCCGTCCCCGTAACCGGCACATAGAAGTGCTTGAAGAACCAGCTCTGCGTGGCCAGGCGATCGATATTGGGCGTTGGATTGATCGGGTTGCCATAGGCCCCGACAGCGCTGGTGCCCAGCGACTCAAGCATGACGAACATCACGTTCGGTGGCCGCGAGCCGTTGATCTTGTAGGGTTGTGGCGCCTGGTGGCGGACGAAGTCGAGGGTTTGCGGATCAGGTTTGTCGACGCCCAGATAGTGGGCCATGACCGCGTAATGTTCGCGCACCTGTGCTTCGTCATAGCGCGACTGGCCGACCTTGACGGTGTCGTAGAAAAAAATCACCGGGTTCAGGCCCAGCGCGGCGATCTGGTTATTGCCCGAGAAGAACGCATCGCTCCAGCGCAGCGGCACGGGATTTTCCAGGTTCAGGTGTTCGACACGACCCAGGATACCCAGCAGCACCAGCACCACCATCACCGCACCGCCCCATGTCGCGGAGAGCGGGTGAGTGGTTTGGCGCGGGCGGTCCAGCGTGACGCGTTCCAGACGCACCAGGGCCAGTGTCACCAACGCGACGGTGGCCAGCCAGCCCAGTGAGATCCAGATGACCGGGTAGGTTTGCCAGACCATGTCACGGGATATTTGCGCATCCTCGATGAAGCGCAACACCGTGGCGTTGATCCTCACCCCGAGGTAGGCGTAGTGGCCAAAATCGATGATGTAGATCAGCAGCACAGCGCTGAGGGCGGCGACCAGGTACAGGCGGGCGATGCCGCGCAGGAAGCGGCTGCCGACAAGGTTCCAGCGCGGGATCCAGGCTAGCAACGCCAGCGGCAGCATCACCAGGATGGCCAGGCGCAAGTCGAACCGAAAGCCGATGCCCAGGGTTGTCAGCACATGTTCGTCGCCCAGGGCTTTGGCGTCGAAACCGGAAAAGCCGAAAAAGAACACCACCCGCAGCAGTGCAATCAGCACAAAGGCGATCGCTGTTGCGCCCAGCCAGTAATGCAGACGTCTCGACTTCAGCCAGCCCATGCCAGTTTCCTTAATAAGATTTTGTTGAATTTCAAGCGCCGCGCAGGGCGGTGAGCCGGCGATACGCCCAACGCGCCCCTAGTATCAGCAGCGTCAGACAGCAATACAGCCCCAGCAACGGATCGACCAGGTAATCCCAATAGTTGTGGGAAGGCTTGATTCCGACGATGAAGGCCAGGGTCGCACAGGTCAGCATCACCACGGCCAGGTAATGGCGCAGGTAGAACAGGCCCAGCGTCATCAGTGCGACGAACAACAACAGGGGGCGCGGGCTGTAGCCTCTCCGGTAAGGGTCCAGGTCACTCAGGCCCAGGGTTGCCGGGTAAAGCACCAGCGCCAGCGCGGCGAAGAGGATCAATACGCTGGTTTGACCCTGCCGCTCAGGCGGCAACACACCCAGCCTGCGCAAACACCCCCATGCCATGAACACCAATGAGGTGATCGCAAGGTCATCGATATGGCTGCGCAGGTAAGCGGCCAGCGACAACCCGCCCAGCGGTATGAAGCTGGCGGCCAGCAAGGCAAGCAGCAGTACGATGCGCCAGCCCCTGTTCAGGCCAAAAGACGGCAGTAACAGGAAGATGATCATCGCGAAGCTGGCATGGGCCTGCCACAGGTTAATCATTGGAGACGCTCGGACAGCCAGGCATCGTTGAATGTGACGTGTTTGATGAAGGTGTTGTTCCAGGAATACACCAGGTGATACATGCCGTCGGGACTGCGGATGAAGTAGGGGTATTCATATTCGAACTCACATTCCTGGCTTTTACACACACGTTTGTCGAGGTTGGCCAGGAATTGCGCTTCCAGCGCCTGGCGCAGCTTGCCACTGGAACCACGGAACTGTTTGCCGATGATTTCCTTGTAGACCAGGGGAGTGTACGGATCGCCCTCCGGATCCGGTGATTTGTCCAGGTCGTGCAACAGGCGCCAGTCGTCCATTTTCGCATCGGTGACATACAGGCTCAGCTTGAAGCGCCCCTCCTGCAGGTCATTGAGTGCCACCAGCAAGCCGTGTTCGGGCGTTGCAACGGCCGCCAGCGAGGAATTGGGGTTCGAAGGAACCAGCGGATAGGGTTCGCTCCAGTTTTGCCCGGCGTCTTCGGTGCGGCTCGCCAGGACCCGGTGATAGGTGTCACCGGCATAACGCAACAAGGCGATGCCGCGCTGGCCATCCAGCGGAACGATCGCCGGTTGCAATGAATTATTGCCGTGGCTGATGCGGAATTTATCGATCACATCACCGTCTGCGCTCAAGTACAGGTACTCGGCAAACTTGCCGAGGAATTCGTGGTAGACGGGCAGCCCGATGGAGCCGTCGGCATGGAACAGCGGTGCCGACCGGACCAGGGTGCTGATGTTCAGGAAAGGTGAAGTGATCAATTGGCGCGGCGCCGACCAATGCCCGCCAAAGTCGTCTGAAACCATCACATTGACCGCGCTACCGGCCCAGCCGCCCATGGATACGGAAACGTAGAACAGCCACAAGCGGTTGTCCGGTGCGAGGGCAATGACCGGGTTGCCCAGTTTGCGGATGTACTTTCGCGTGCTTTGCTGGGTCGAGTCCCGGGTCGCCATGACCTGTTCCTCCCCCCACTCGCCGGTACTCAGGTTGAAACGGGCGGAACGCACCTGCACATCGGCTGCGCCTTCGCGGGTGCCAGCGAACCAGACCGCCATCAGGCTCCCGTCAGGCAAGGCAGTGACCGCCGCGGAATGCACGAAATCCACCAGCCCGGAGGAGGCGAAACGGCTGGTATAGATGGGCTTGGCTTCCTTGTCCGCCACAGCCGAGGCCGGATTGATCAGGGCAAAGGGCGAATGCTCGGGGGCCGGGTGGGTGATCCATGCAGCCGCGAACAGGCAAACCAGGGCAAAGTAGATGCCGAATGCAGGAATGCCGGGAAATTTGATGCGCATGATTGAGCCTTTGGCATTTCAAGGCCCATTAGAACACTCAACCCCATACCTTAGTACATTATTGGATTGTAAGAATTTTTGTTACGCAGGCTGTTGTCTGCAAGTTGAGTGAGCGCTCCAAGGGCGATTTTTTTCAGGGTCGAAAAAGCCCGCGCCACGCGCACACCTGCCTGTTGTATTTGCCAACGGAATCATTGGGTTACTGAATGGTCATAGACAGGGTTTCAACGCCGTGGGGGATTTCCACCGGCCGAAACCCTCTCACACCCGAACCTTCAGGATGCTCAAATGAAACGCGCAGTAATGATGACCCTGGCCCTTTCCAGCCTGCTCTTGCTGGGAGGCTGCGGACCTCACTGGGAAGACGGAGAAAGGTACGGTCGATATCACGACCATGATCATCGCCGTGGCTATGACCGCGATGATGATCGAGGGTATGACCATCGATATGATCGTCGTGACGATGATCGCGACAACCGTCGTTATCGCGATCGCGCCGACCGGGACGACTGATACATCCGGGGTCTTTTGAAAGAGGGGTAGGGGTCGATCAGCTCCCCGACTTGCTACCTCTCTGGTTGTCGCCGTCATCTTCCGACGCTGCGTCTTTCTTTATGGCGTGCGCATCGGCACCGGCGTTTGAACCCGCCGCTTCCTCACCTTTTTTATCGGCCTTTTCCTCGTTGGATTCAGGTTGGTTGAGGCCGGGAAGTGCCGAAGGTGGAATCGTTGCATCCTCGGTGGTTTTCTCGCTGGCCTGCACGTAAAGCGGCGAGGCCGACAGCAAGCCCGTAAGCATGAGGGTGGCAAGGGTTATGTTCATCGTTTGAGTCTTCCGTGCGAGGGGATGTACTGCATTGGAAGAGCGGCGTGAAGGATGGTGCGCTGTGGCGGACGAGCGGCAGGTTTGAGACAAGCCGGTGTGCGCCGCGAACCGTCACTTTTTCGGCGATTTGTTGCCGGGCGGGATGTGCAGGTAGGACATCACGCTTTCGGTCAGTTCGGTCGCCAGCTTGACAGCTTCCTTGTTGCGAGCCATCACGCCCGCCACCAATCCTTCGATCAGGGCGAGTACGGCGATGTTGGAGCTGGTCAACACCGGATGGTCGGCCGGGGCGAACAGCACGTGTTCGGCAATGGCGGTGAGCGGGGAGGCGGGTGAGTCGGTGATCGCCAATACCGAGGCGCCGCGCGCGGTGGCGAAACGTGCGAGTTGCAGGGTATCGAGGGAGTAGCGCGGCAGGGAGATCGCCAGCAGTACGTCCTGATCGGTGATGGCGGCCAGCCGGTAAGCGGCGTTTTCGTTGCCGCCCTCCATGCTGATGGCGGTAGCGTCTGCACAGAAGGGCATCAAGGTCGAGGCGGCAAGACCGGCGAAGTAGACACTATTGCCAAAGCCCAGGATGTAGATTTTTCGCGCTTCGGTCAGGCGCGTGACAAACGCCTCGAAGGTCTCGGCATGGTTGTTGGTCGCGGCCGTGGCGAGGTTGCTGCTGGCGCTGTGGATTTGCTCATGCAGGCCAAATGCGCCCCCCGGTCGATGCGCCAGTTCGTTGCGCAGTTTGTCGACCGGGGACACCATCTGCTGCAAGGTCGCCACCAGTTCGGCCTTCATGCCGGTGTAACCACCCAGGTTCAGCGCCTTGGCCAGGCGATTGACCGCGGCGGGCGAGGTGGAGGTTTCTTGAGCCATTTCTTCGATGGTCAGCGTCGCGGCCCTGAGCGGGTGACGCAGGACAAAGTCCGCCACCTTGCGCAGTGACGGCGGTAGATCGGAAACGATTTCCGCCAGTTTGCGCATCACTGGCGCGGCATAGACCGTGGTGTCTTTCGAAGGGGTCGGCATATCCGGCTCAACATGTCCTGATGGTTAGAGAAGGGGCGCGCGCAACCCCCTGTAGGAGCGAGGCTTGCCCGCGAAGAACGATGACGCGCAATACCTGAAACACCGCGGCGTTCCCTTCGCGGGCAAGCCTCGCTCCTACAGGTATGCGTTCGCGAGTGTATCCGAAGCTGACCCTAGAGGTGCAGCGCCTGCCCAAGAGTCGGTGCGCGCAGATGGCTTATTTCAAGCTTCCAGCCAGAAACTGCTGGAGGCGTTCGGACTGCGGTTTGACCAGCACCTCGCGCGGGTCGCCACGTTCCTCGACCTGGCCCTTGTGCAGGAACACCAACTGGTTCGACACCTCGCGGGCAAAGCCCATTTCGTGGGTCACGACCACCATGGTCCGGCCTTCCAGTGCCAGGTCCTGCATGACCTTCAGCACTTCGCCGACCAGTTCGGGGTCGAGTGCCGAAGTGGGTTCGTCGAACAGCATCACCTCCGGTTCCATGGCCAGTGCCCGGGCAATCGCCACGCGCTGTTGCTCACCGCCGGACATATGCGCCGGCCAGGCGTCCATGCGGTGTGCCACGCCGACCTTGTTCAGGTAGTGCTCGGCCTTTTCCCGCGCTTCTTTCCTGTTGATGCCCAGCACCTGCACCGGCGCTTCCATGACGTTTTCAAGGGCACTCATGTGCGACCAGAGATTGAAGTGCTGGAACACCATGGATAACCGCGAACGCATGCGTTGCAGTTGTTTGGGTTCGGCAGCCTTGAGCCCGCCGAGCTTGTTGCTCACCAGCTTGAGTTGTTCGCCATTGAGCACGATGTTGCCGGCGTTGGGCTGCTCCAGCAGGTTGATGCACCGCAGGAAGGTGCTTTTGCCCGAGCCGCTGGAGCCGATGATGCTGATGACGTCACCGGCTTTCGCCTCCAGGGACACGCCCTTGAGCACTTCGTGGCTGCCGTAGCTTTTGTGCAGATTCTTTATTTCTAGCTTGTACATGGTTCCGACTCTCTGTTTGTCAGTCGCTGAGCAAGCGGCCTTGGCGAATGGGGGTACTGCCGGCAATTTTCGCCAGCCACAGGCCGGGCTGGGCGAAGCGCAGGCGTTCGCGGGCATAAAGAATGCCGTCGGTGCTGGCGCGCACCACGCTGTGCTGATCGGTGAGCGGGTCAATCACTTCGAACAGCGGATCGCCGACCTCGACCCGGGCACCCAACGGTTGCAGATAACTCACCACCCCCGGGTGCGGCGCGTAGGCGTACTGCGCACCGGCAAACGGTGTCGCCTCACACTTGCCCGGTGGCGCCGCAGGCCAGTCACCGCTGATCAGGCCTTGCTCGGCGAGATAGCCGAGAATGGCCTGCGCGCTGTCGACACAGGTCTCGCGTTCAGTGTCCGCCATGCCGCGCAATTCGATTGTGGTGGCCGCACACGCCAGGGGAATGTTGGCTTGCGGGAAGCGCGCGGCCAGTTGCAGCCAGGGCAGTGCGCAGGCTTCATCGAAGGCGTTGCCGCCTGCCGCCTCGGCCAGCAGGGCAACGCCGGCGCCCAGGCGGGTAGCCAACGAGCGCAAGCGTGGCCAGTTTTGCGGCATGGTATACAACAGCATGATCGACTCGAAGTCGCAGTGCAGGTCCAGCACCACGTCGGCATCGCAGGCGTGCTGCATCAACAGGCGACGCAGGCCGTCGAGCTCCGAGGTCGCCGCTGGCAGGCTGGCGAGGGCATCGCCCATGGTGCGGCGGATCAGGGCGACGTTGGCGTCGGCATCGTCGCCCAATTGACCTTCCAGTCGTTGCGCCACGTCCTCGGCCAGTTCCGGGAAATCGCGATTGAAATTCTTCCCGCTGGAGAACTCGAAGCGACCTTGATGGGTGGCCTGGAACATCTGCGCGATTCCGATCGGATTGGCCATGGGCACCAACTCGATCACTGCGCTCAGGCGCCCTTGCTCTTCCAGCGCCTGCAGGCGGCGCTTGAGTTCGACGGCGACGCGCATCCCCGGCAACTCGTCAGCATGCAGGGAGGCCTGGATGTAGGCCTTGCGCGGCCCGCTGCCAAAACGGAACAGCGACAGCTTGCGCTCCGTGCCCGAGGCACTCCACGGCAAGAGGTATTGAATGTGCTGCATAAGACTCCTTAGTGCTTGCGCGGTGCCAGGTAGGCCAGCCAGCGGCGCTCGGCCAGCTTGAACAGACGAACGAGGATGAAGGTCAGGGCCAGATAGATCAGGCCCGCGGTAATGAACGCCTCGAACGGCAAATAGAACCGCGAACTGACCGTTCGCGCGGCGCCCGTGATATCCACCAGCGTGACGATCGACGCCAGGCTGGTGGTTTGCAGCATCATCAGCACTTCGTTGCTGTACTGCGGGAGCGCCCGGCGCAGGGCCGACGGCAGGAGAATCCGCCGGTACAGGGTCAGGCGCGACATGCCCATGGCCCTGGCGGCTTCGATCTCGCCGTGGGCCGTGGCCTTCAAGCTGCCGGCCAGCAGTTCGGCGCTGTAGGCACTGGTGTTGATCGCAAAGGCCAGGCAGGCGCAAAACGTTGCACTGGACAGGTACGGCCAGAGCGCGCTTTGGCGAACCGCTTCGAACTGCGCCAACCCGTAATAGATCAGGAACAGTTGCACCAGCATCGGCGTGCCGCGAATCACGTAGGTGTAGAGCCAGGCCGGGAAGTTCACCAACGGTGAACGGGATACGCGCATCAACGCGATGGGAATCGCCAGCACCAGGCCGATGGCCAGGGAAATCAGCAGGACTTTGAGGGTCACCAGGGCGCCATTGAGATACAGCGGCAGGTTTTCCCAGATCAGGTTGTAGTCGAGAATCATGGCGGTGCTCCCCGTTACAGCTCGGCGGCTTTGACGCCGACCGAGTAGTGTTTTTCCAGATAACGCAGCACCAGCAATGACACACTGGTCAGCATCAGGTAGAGCGCGGCCACCGTGAGGAAAAACGTGAACGGCTCATGGGTGGCGTCCGCGGCGTTCTTGGCCTTGAACATCATGTCCTGCAAGCCGATCACCGAGATCAGCGCGGTGGATTTGGTCAGTACCAGCCAGTTGTTGGTGAAGCCGGGAATGGCGAAACGGATCATCTGCGGCACCAGGATCCGCCAGAACACCTGCAAGCCACTCATGCCATAGGCAGCGCCGGCCTCGCCCTGGCCCTTGGGGATTGCCATGAAGGCGCCACGAAAGGTTTCCGAGAGATAGGCACCAAAGATGAAGCCCATGGTGCAGACGCCAGCGATAAAGGGATTGATGTCGATGTAGCGGGTGTAGCCCAGTGCGAGGGCAAGGCGGTTCACCAGATCCTGGCCGCCATAGAAGATCAGCAGGATCAACACAAGGTCGGGAATCCCGCGGATCAAGGTGGTATAGCCTTCGCCCAGTACCGCCAGCCATTTGAACGGCGACAACCGAAAGGCGGCGCCGATCAGGCCCAGGGCGATGGCCATGGTCATGGAGGTCAGGGCCAGGTTGATGGTCAGCCAGGCGCCATCGAGAATGCTCGATCCGTAGCCGTGGAGCATGATGAAGTTCCTCAAGCGAGCGCCGCAAGGCGCGCGAGACAAGCCACAAGTGGCGCCCGCACGGGCCGGCGCCAGGGTTTCGGGTAACGGCTTATTCGCCGTAGATATCGAAGGCGAAGTACCTGGCCATCACTTGCTGGTACTTGCCATTGCTGCGGATGGCATCAATCGCCGCACTCAGGCGTGCAACGTTGGCGCTGTCGCCTTTACGCACCGCGATCCCGGCACCCCTGCCGAAGTATTTGGGGTCGTTGATGTCGGGCCCAACCAGTGCAAAACCCTTACCCAGGGGCGTCTTGATAAAGCTCTCGTCGGTGTTGACGATGTCGGCGAGTGTGGCATCCAGGCGACCCGCCGCCAGGTCGAGAAAGGCTTCATTCTGTGAGGAGTAGCGAACGATCGAGACGCCGGCCTTCTCAAGCTGCTCGGTGGCGAAACGGTCGTAGGTCGAGGAGCGCTGGACCCCGACTTTCCTGCCCTTGAGATCGACCAACGGGTCGTTGATCACGTTGCCGGTCTTCATCGCGAACTTGCCCGGCGTGTGGTAGTACTTTTTGCTGAAGTCGACCGACTTCATGCGGTCGTCAGTGATCGACATCGACGACAGCACAGCGTCGATCTTGCGCACTTTCAGCGACGGGATCATGCCGTCGAATTCCTGGATGACCCATTCGCACCTGACCTTCATTTCTTCGCACAGCGCGTTGCCGATGTCGTAGTCGAAACCACTGACATTGCCCTCCGGCGTCTTGAAGGAGAAGGGCGGATAGGCGGCTTCGATACCGATGCGCAGGCTGTCGTCGTCCGCATGTGCCAGCAAGCTGGCGGCGCACAGTGCCAGAGTACCTAGAAGTTCTGTCTTGTTCATATTGTTGACTCCCTGGATGAGGTGTTTGGGTGTTGCGCGCAGCGATCGTCCGATCTGTCGAAGGGGACCGCTCCGGGGATTTGCGAGGCTATAAGTGGCACATTAAATTTCATAAATCAAACAAATGAAAAAAAACATATCAATGCCGGGCGAAAAATGCCAAAGCGTCACTGTCACTATTGGCAGGTCAGGCCCGGGCAAGACTCATGTGCAAACGCTCAGGCGGGCATGATGGCCGACAGCCGCTTTTTGCTGGATCCAGGGAGGGGACACGGGGTGGTAAGCGGACACGAATGCGGCCGCTGACTCGCGGGGAAACTGCGCCCCGCGTTGTCAATTTCAGCGAAAAAACCTGCTTTTCACTTGTACTTGATCACGATTCCTTTGAGTTTGCGGCCGTTAACGGTCTCCACATCGCGAGCCCATAGCGGCCCGTTGAGATAGGCACCTACCGGCTGGATATGGTCATAGACCACCACCACGGCATCGCCGCCGAGCTTGGCGGCTTCTTCGCGCAGTTTCTGCTCGACCTCGGTAATGGGCGGGGCCGGGTCGACACTGGCGTCGATCAGTATTTCGCCCAGTCGAATGTGCGGGCGAAGGGGCTCGGAGCGCAGCACCACGACTTCACTGGGCAGGGTCGGTGCGGGATGTTCCACGCCGACGTAGGCGGTGGTCTGGGCGTCGACTGTCGCGCAACCGCTGAGTGCCAGCAGGGCGGCGGCGAGCCCTCCTGCCAGCAGCGACAGTTTGAGACGGGTGGACCATGACGGGTCATGGGTGTGCATGATGGTTTCCTCCGAAGGGCCGCTGTCACACGGGTGGCTTGTTGACGGTAGCAGACGGCCCGGGAGTTGCCAGAGTGCCCGACCGTTCCAGGCCGGAGCTGCTTGCAGACTTGAACAGCGTCGCTGTGCGCGATCCTGTTACTGGTCCTTTTCGCAGTTGATCATCCACGACACGCCAAAGCGGTCGACCAACATGCCAAAACGCGCCGCCCAGAAGGTGGCCTCAAGTGGCATTTGCACCTTGCCGCCTTCGGACAGAGCCGAAAACACCTGTTCAGCCTCCTTGATGCTGTCGACATTCAGCGAAATCGAACAACCGCTCATCTCGTCGGTGGGGCGATCGGGGGTGGTGTCCGAGCCCATGATCGCCTGATCCCCCACGGCCAGCCGGGTGTGGATGATCAGATTGTGCAGATCCTTGGGTACGTGCTCGGCGGCGGGTGTTTCGCCGAAGGTCAGCATGGCTTCGATCTGGCCCTTGAGGCATTCGGCATAGAAGGTGAACGCGGCTTTGCAGTCGCCATTGAAGATCAGGTAGGGATTGATTTTCATGATTGCGCTCCCGGTCATTGAAGGGTCACATCGGATTGGACGCTTCGTCCAAGCGCGAATTCCGATGGCATTGACTGGGCAAGCAAAGCGCTAAAACGCGGCGGGAGCCTGGGTATTTTTAGATATTTTCTCGATAGGGCGCGCCAGGCTTATAGCCTCGCTCGTGCGCCGTGGGGCCAGCAAGCGCTCGATGGCGCCGCCGACCAGGTTCTCAAGCAGTTCATCATGCTCGCCTTCGTCCAGCGAATGGGCTGTCAGCCAGCAGGGAGCGCTGTTGAGCAAGGCGGCGATGGCATGACCGGCCGCCAGAAGTCCCGACTCACTGAACCTCGAACGGGCGCCGAGGATCACCATCAATTGGCGTTCGTACTGCTCGCGCAAGTGTCGAACCCGTGCCTGTTGCTCTTCGTTCAGGCAACTGCTGTCGCGTTCCACAAGGCGAAAATGCCAAGGCATCTCGCGATGCAAGTTCAGGTGCGCGCGGATCAGGCTGTTGAGTCGGTCGCGCTTGGCCGGCGCCTGTTGCTTGATGCGCCCCAGCGTGGCCAGCAGCTCTTCGTAGAACTCTTCGATCAAATCCAGCAGCAGGTGCTGTTTGCTCGGGTAATGGTGATACAGCGAGCCCGGGGAAAGCCCCAGGCACGTCGCGAGCTCACGCATGCCAACCTGACCGAAACCCTTGCTGGCGAACAGCTCCAGCACCTTGTCCCGGTATTCGGCGAAACGCGAGCAACGCTCAGGCATAGGCATGGAAGCCGCGCCCCGTCTTGCGTCCCAGGTATCCGGCGGCGACCATTTCCTTGAGCAATGGCGCCGGGCGGTATTTGCTGTCGTTGAAGCCGTCGTAGAAGGCTTGAAGGATCGCCAGCAGCGTATCCAGGCCGATCAGGTCCGCCAGGGCCAGCGGGCCGATAGGCTGGTTGCAGCCCAGGCGCATGCCGGCGTCGATGTCCTCGGCACTGGCCAGGCCTTCCTGCAAGACCAGGATCGCTTCGTTGATCATCGGCACCAGGATCCGGTTGACCACGAACCCCGGGCGGTTGCCGGCGGTGATCGCGGTTTTGCCCAGGCGGGTCGCCATGTCCAGCGCCAGGGCGTGGGTGGTATCGCTGGTTTGCAGGCCGCGAATGACTTCGATCAGGCCCATCACCGGCACCGGGTTGAAGAAGTGCAGGCCGATGAAGCGTTCAGGCTGACTGACACTGGCCGCCAGCTGGGTGATCGACAGCGACGACGTGTTGGAGGCGATCACGCACTCGGCGCCGACCTGCGCGGCAATCTGCTGCAGCACCCGCAGTTTCAGGTCGAGGTTCTCGGTGGCGGCTTCGATCACCAGTTGCGCATCGTGCAGGCTACTGAAGTCGGTGCTGGTGCGGATCTTGTCGAGGGCGGCGTTTTTTTGTTCGGCGCTCAGGGTTTCCTTGGCGACCTGGCGGTCAAGGTTCTTGCCGACGGTGGCGAGGGCTTTTTGCAGGGCAACCTCGCTGATGTCCAGCAGGGTCACGTTGAAACCGGCCAAGGCGCAGACTTGCGCGATGCCGTTGCCCATGGTGCCGGCGCCGATCACGCCAATGTTTTGCAGATTCATGTTGCCGTCCTTTCGATAAACCCTGCGATACCTTGGCCGCCGTGATGGCCGAAAGCGTACTATTGCCGCGAGTCTAGAGCCGGCACGGTGGTTGGCCTATGCCGAAACTGTTCAACGGCACTGATGTTTTTTGCCATTTCGGGTGATGGGGAGCGAAGCGTTCGCATGCGGGAAAAGGACTCGGTAGCCGCCTACTTCGTGCAGGCGATGATCCACGGGCTGGGGGACGACCCACAGCGTGTACGGGCCGTGCTGGAACAGGCCGGTATCGATCCGGCGCTGATGCAGGACCCCACGGCGCGGGTATCGGCCAATGCCTTTGCGGCGTTGTGGCTGATTCAGATCCGCGAGCTGAATGACGAGTTCTTCGGGCTCGATTCCCATGGCATGCCGCCGGGCGCATTCGCCCTGATTTGCCGCGCCTTGATTCAGGAGCCCGACCTGCACAAGGCCATGCGCCAGTGCCTGGCCAACTTCGCCCTGTTCCTCGAGGATTTTCGCGGCACGCTGACTGTGCGCGGCAAACGGGCGTTCATCAGCCTGGACAGCCAGGCGGCCAACGAAGACGTCAGCCGTTTCGGCGAAGAGACGTTCCTGGTATTGATGATCAGCCTGCTCTGCTGGCTGGGCGGAAGGCGCATCCCGATCGACCGCGCGGACTTTCGCCATGCGCGCCTGTCGCTCAGCGATGACCGTCTGCTCTGGGGCCCGAACCTGACCTTTGGCGCCGAGCGCACCGAAATCGAGTTCGCCAGTCATTACCTGCGCCTGCCGGTGGTCCAGGACCTGGCATCGCTCAAAGTGTTCTTGCGCACCGCGCCACAATGGCTGGTGATCCGCTTTCGCAACCAGCACGGCCTGGCGTCCCAGGTACACCAGCGCTTGCGCAACAGCCACTACAGCCAGTGGCCAACCCTGCAGGCCTTTGCCCTCGAACAGCACCTGAGCCCCAGCACCTTCCGCCGCAAACTGGAGCGCGAAGGCTGTTCCTATCAGGAAATCAAGGACGAAGTGCGGCGGGCGGTGGCGTTCGAACAGTTGCGCGGGAGCCAGTCCAGTATCGGCGATATCGCCGAACAACTGGGTTTCCAGGAACCGAGCGCGTTTCACCGGGCTTTCAAGAAGTGGACGGGGGAGAGTCCGGGGCGGTATCGGGCGCGGTTTCAGGGGGAACGGGTCGACACGGCGGAGCCTTTGGCGTGAGCCCGGTAGTTGCCCGCTTCACTTCGTTACTCGACCAGTCGCGGCGTGCCTTGCTGCTGGTCTGGGGCACCTCGCGCGGTTTGTTCCTCGGCCTGGTGCTGGCAACGCTGATTGCCGGCGTGCTTCCGGCGCTGGCGGCGTGGCTGGGCCAGCGCATTGTCGATGCCGTGGTCTTCGCCATGCAATTGCACGCGCAGCAGGGCAGTGCGCCGTTGTGGCCGGTGGTGCGCTATGTGCTGCTGGAGGCGGGTGTGCTGGCCTTGCTGTCCGGTGCGCAGCGGGCGCTGTCGGTACAGCAGTCGCTGTTGCGGGTGCAGCTGGGGCAGAAGGTCAATACGATGATTCTGGAAAAAGCCCAGACGTTATCGCTGGTGCAGTTCGAGAATTCGGAGTTCTACGACAAGCTGGTGCGGGTTCGGCGCGAAGCCTCGACCCGGCCGTTGGCGTTGGTGATGAAGTCGCTGGGGCTGATCCAGAACCTGATCGTGCTGATCAGCTTCGGTGTGTTGCTGGTGCACTTTTCGCCCTGGGCGCTGGTGTTGCTGGTGGTCGGCGCGTTGCCGGTATTTTTTGCCGAGGCGCACTTTTCCGGCGATGCCTTTCGCCTGTTTACCCGTCGCGCGCCGGAGAGTCGGCAACAGAACTACATCGAGACGCTACTTTCCCACGAGGGCTACATCAAGGAGGTCAAGCTGTTCGGTTTCGCGCCGCTGCTGTTGCAGCGTTACCGCGACACCTTTGCCAGGCTTTATGCCGAGGACCGGCGGCTGACCCTGCGTCGCGATGGCTGGGGATTTGTCCTCGGCCTGCTCGGCACCGCGGCGTTCTACCTGGCCTATGCCTGGGTGGTGGTCGATGCCGTCCACGGCAGCATCAGCCTCGGCCAGATGACCATGTACCTGGTGTTGTTCAAGCAGGGGCAGGCGGCGGTGAGCAGCAGCCTGAGCGCCATCAGCGGTCTGTACGAGGATGGCCTCTACCTGTCGAGCCTCTACGAATACCTGGCCGAACCCGTGGTTGCCGACACCGGCCATCTGACGGCGGGCGCGGTGCCTGGCGACGGCTTGCGCTTCGAGAACGTCGGTTTCTCTTACCCGGGTGCCAGTCGCGCCGCACTGACGGGCATCGACCTGCACCTGGTGCCGGGGCGCAGTGTGGCGCTGGTGGGGGAGAACGGTTCGGGCAAGACCACGCTGATCAAGCTGTTGACCCGGCTGTACCGTCCCGATCAAGGACGCATCCTGCTCGACGGCAGCGATCTGCAGGCTTGGGAGGAGGATGCGCTGCGTCGGCGGATTGGGGTGATCTTCCAGGACTACATTCGCTACCAGTTTTCCGTCGGCGAGAACATCGGCGTGGGCGACACGCTGGCGTTCAAGGATGAGCAGCGCTGGCAGCAAGCCGCCGCCGAAGGCATGGCCGCGCCGTTCATCGAGCGGCTCGATCGCGGCTACGCCACGCAGCTGGGGCGCTGGTTTGCCGGTGGGCTGGAGCTGTCTGGTGGGCAGTGGCAGAAAATCGCGCTGTCGCGGGCCTACATGCGCCGCGACGCCGATATCCTGATCCTCGACGAGCCAACCTCGGCACTCGACCCGGCGGCGGAAGCGGCGGTGTTCGAGCATTTCAGCCAGCACACCCAAGGCCGCATGACCCTGCTGATATCCCACCGTTTTTCCAGCGTGCGCAACGCCGACCACATCATCGTGCTGGATCAGGGCAGCATCCTTGAGCGCGGCGATCATGCCACGCTGGTTGCGGCAGGCGGGCGTTATGCGCAGTTGTTCGACCTGCAGGCCCGGGGCTATCGATAACCCTCGGGAGTCACCGGCGCCCCGTGAAAGCATGCCCCGTGAAACGACGAAAGCGATGGCACAGTCGACTTTGATGCTGTCTGACACTCCGCCTTCGCGAGCAAGCCCGCTCCCACAGGGGGATCTGCGCGGCTTTCAGTCCACGCGCAGCACGATCTTGCCGATGTGGTCGCCTGCTTCCATCCGCGCATGGGCCTGCGCCGCCTCGGTGAGCGCATAAACCTGGTCGATCATCGGCAGGCAACGCCCGGCCGCAAGCACCGGCCAGACGTATTCGCGCAGCTGCTCGGCGATCGAGGCTTTTTCTTCCCGGGTGCGCGCACGCAACAACGATCCTGTGATCGTGGCGCGTTTGCCCATTATCGCCAGCAGGTCGACATCCTTGCCGAAAGCGCCGCCGAGGAAGCCCAGCATCACCAGTCGACCTTCCATGCCCAATGCCGCGATATTCTGGTTCAGGTACGAGCCACCCATGATATCGAGGATGACGTTGACGCCCTTGCCGGCGGTTTTTTCGTGGATGACCTGGACGAAGTCCTGATCGCGGTAGTTGATCGCTTCGGCACCCAATTGGCGGATTACCGCGCACTTTTGCTCACTGCCCGCCGTGGCGAATGCCTTGATGCCGAATTCGCGGCACAACATCAAAGCGGTGGTGCCAATGCCACTGGTGCCGCCGTGGATCAACGCACGCTGGCCTTTGCTGGCGCCGCCCATGTCGAACAAATTGGCCCACACGGTAAAGAAGGTTTCCGGGACCGCCGCCGCCTGCACCCAGTCCATGCCTTCGGGTATCGGCAGGGTCTGGCTGGCCGGGACTACGCAGTACTGCGCATAGCCGCCGCCATTGGTCAGCGCACAGACCTTGTCGCCGACGATAAAGTCGCTGACATCGAAGCCCACGGCGACCACTTCACCGGCCACTTCCAGCCCCGGAATCGGGTTCATGCCGGGTTTCATCGGGTACTTGCCGGCGCGCTGGATCACGTCGGGACGATTGACCCCGGCGGCGTGCACGCGGATCAGCACTTCACCGACCCCCGCCGTGGGCACTGCCACCTGGCGCGGTTGCAGGACTTCAGGGCCACCGGGTTGGGTGATTTCAATCAGGGTCATGTCTTCAGGCAAATTCATTTCATATTCCTGTTTCTAGAATCTTTTGATCTTCATGGGCAACTGGCCTGAACAAGGTGGTCAGGTCGATTCATCAAACGCACGGCCAACTCCAGCAACAACGCCACGACAATTGCCCCGGCCGCCATCACGAACATCAGTCCATGGTGGCCGCCGCTGGCATTGAACAGGGCCGAATAAGCGAACCCGCAAATGGCCTGGAAGGTGGCGAAGGACACAGTGGCGCGACTCCAGGCCACCTGTTGCTGACGATGCCCGGGGACCAGTTCGTGAACCCGCGCCAATGCCAGCGGCACGATGCCCGGTGGGAACGAGCCGAGGATCAGTGCCAGCACGGCCAATGTCGCGAAGGAGCTGGAGACCGACAACAGGGCCACGGCAATCGCCTGCACCACCAGCACCAGGCGGATACTCGGCTTCGCGCCCAGTTGATCCGCAAGAAAACCATAGCTCACCGGCCCGATAATCGCGCCAAGGCCGTACATCACCCAGATCAGCGCGCCGATGTGTTGCCCGGCGCCGAGGCCGCGTGCCACGTAATCCACCAGGAACACCATGGCCGGCACCAACCCCGCCGCCATGAGTGCGTATTGGGCGAACAGCAAGTAGACACCCGGGTGGGTGCGGGTCGACGCGCCATGGGGCGTTGCTGCCATCGTTGCCTGGGGCGCAGTCGACGGCCAGCCAAACCAGCTGATGGCAGTCAGGACCAGTGCCAGCAAGCCGAGGCCCAACCAGGTTTGCTGCAGGCCCAGGCTCAACAGCGGCGGGACGATCGTCCCCGACCCGGCGATACCCAGCCCTATGCCGAGAAAGATCGCGCCACTGGCCAGGCCTTTGCGCGAGGCCGGCACATGGGGCAACACCGTGGCCGCTACCAGCACCATGATCGCGCCGCCGGCGACCCCCGAGAGCAAACGCCAGCCGAAAAACCAGCTCATCGACAAGGGAAAAGCACAGGCGAAGAACGACAGGGTGACTGCCAGCATCATCAGCCGCAGCGCAGTTTTGTTGGACGTGCGACGCGCCAACGGATGGCCGATCAGTGCCCCGATCAGGTAACCCACCAGGTTGGCGGCGCCGAGGTACACCACGTCGCCAGCGCAAAACCAGTGGGCCTGGATCAGCGAGGGGATCAACGGCGTATAGGCAAAACGCGCCAGGCCAATACTGACCAGGCTGGCGCACAGGCCGGCAAAAATCGGTAGCCAGAATGCGTTGCGTGGGGCGTTCGAGGGGCTGAGCATGGGCGCTCTCCTGCAAGTTTTTCACTGGTGAGTAGCTTAACCAGCTTTGCTGATGCACTAACGCAGCGATTTCGCGTTATGGTGATGCGTATATGCATCGTATGGAGAAGCCCATGAATTGGGATGACGCACGGGTATTTCTCGCGGTCTGCCGCGAGTCAACGCTGCGCGGTGCCGCGCGGGTGCTGGGGGTCGATCAGGCCACGGTCGGGCGGCGCATCACCGCGCTGGAAAAATCGTTGAGCGCCACGTTGTTCCTGCGTACCTCCGACGGGTATGCGCTGACAGCCGTGGGCGAAGCGGCCATGCGCGCGGTTGAGAAAATGGAGCATTCGGCGCTGGAACTGCAGCGGCGTATCCAGGGCCTCGATGACCGGCTGACGGGCACGGTGCGGGTGACCACCACCGACTCCCTGGCCATCGACTTCCTGATCCCGGCCGTCGCTCGCCTGCATCAACGTCACCCCGACGTGCGGGTGCAATTGGACGCTTCGACTCAAATCCTCAGCCTGGCCAAGCGCGAAGCCGACATAGCCGTGCGTAATACCCGGCCGGACAACCCGGACCTCATCGCCCGGCGAATCGCCCGTTGGCCGGTGGGCCTCTTCGCCTCGCAAGCTTACGTGGATGCCCACGGTATTCCCGAGCCCGGATCGGCGTTCGAAGGGCACGATCTGGTGGTGTATCAGCCGTATTTGCAGGCTGGCAAGGACATGACGCTGGTCAACGAACCTGTGGTACGCGGGCGGATCGCCGCGAGCCTGAGTTCCAGCCTGCTGGTGCGGCGCTCCATTGCCGAGGGGATCGGGATCGGGGAAATTTCGGTGTACGTGGGGCACAAGGATGGGCTGGTCCGACTGTGGCCGGAGCGCACGCGGACGTTGCCGTATGACGTGTGGCTGGTGACCCACGCGGACCTTCGACATACCGCGAGGGTCCGTGTGGTGATCGAGGAGATTGTCGAAGGGTTTTCCGGGGTCAATGTATCGGCTTGAGATTACGGCATTTGCGGCAGCTCTTGCGGCCGCAGGTCGAACACCAGTACTTCAGCATCCACCCCGTTGTTCAAGGTCAGCAGCTGTTCTTCGCGAATCCGCACGCCGTCGCCTTCCTGCATCGGCACGCCGTTGAGTTCGACGCGACAGCGAGCCACATGCACGTAGGCATAGCGATTGGCCGCCAGCTCCAGCGTGGCACTTTCCTTGCCATCGATCAGGCCGGCATACACCCGTGCATCCTGGCGCACTTTCAGCGAGCCCTGGGCGCCGTCGGGGGAGATGATCAATTGCAGGCGGCCGCGTTTCTTCTGCGTGCTGAAATGTTCTTGCTGATAGCGGGGCTTGGCACCGCTGACGTCCGGGACGATCCAGATTTGCAGAAAGTGCACCGGCCGCGAGTCCGAGTGGTTGTACTCGCTGTGCGCCACGCCGCTGCCGGCGCTCATCAACTGCACATCGCCAGGACGGATCACCGAGCCGGTTCCCAGGGTGTCCTTGTGCTCCAGCGCGCCCTCGAGCACATAGGAGAAAATCTCCATGTCTCGGTGCGGGTGCTGACCGAAGCCTTTACCGGCGGCCACGCGGTCATCGTTGATCACCAGCAGATCGGAAAAACCCTGTTCTTTCGGGTTGCGATAGCTGGCGAAGGAGAAGGTATGGAACGACTTCAGCCAACCGTGATTGGCCAGGCCACGATCCGATGCTTTGCGAAGGGTCAGCATGATGAAATCTCCTGTGGGGACGTTGATTCGTCCGAGTGAGGAGAAGGTTAATGTTAATCGCTTGGTGCAATAAGTAGATGAAAGCTGAAATACTGTCTCTTTCAGGTTGACAGTAAAGTACATGCGGGCGCGGTACCCCTGTGGGAGCGGGCTTGCTCGCGAATGCGGTGTTACATTCAACAATCTTGGTGTCTGATACACCGCCTTCGCGAGCAAGCCCGCTCCCACAAAGGCCAAACAGTCCGCGCCCCTTTTTGATTCCAGTGATCTTGAACCCATGAAAACCGTAGCAATGGTGCTGTTCCCCGACTTTCTCCTGCTCGACATGGCCGGGCCCATGGAGGTGTTTTCCATTGCCAATCGTTATCTCAAGCCCGGCGACCACTATGTACTAACGACCATTGGCACCGAGCCCGACGCACTGCGGGCATCCAATGGCGTAAAGGTGCAGGCTGACCTGCCTGTCGATCAGACCTGTGACGGCTTTGACATGTTGCTGGTGCCCGGTGGCCCCGGTGCCTACAACGAAAAACATCCGCCCTTGCTCGAGTGGCTCAAGCACAACGTCAGTCGATCGAAGGCCTATGGCTCGATCTGCACCGGGGCGTTTGTACTGGGGCACGCCGGTTTGCTCGACGGCTATCGCGTGACCACCCACTGGCATTACACCGAACGCCTGATCAAGGCATTCCCCAGGGCAACGGTCGAGACCGACCGGATCTACGTCCAGGACCGCAACCTCATCACTTCCGGTGGTGTCACCGCCGGCATTGACCTGGCACTGGCGGTGGTCGCCCAGGACCATGGCAAGAAGGTTGCCCAGGACGTGGCCAAGGTGTTGTTGGTGGTCATGAAACGCCAGGGTGGCCAGGCGCAGTTCAGCCCGTTGATGGCGGCGGTGGCCCCCCATGAGACGGCGATCACCCGGGTGCAGAACCATGTGCTCGAACACCTGGACGAAACCTTCAGCATCGAGCGCATGGCTGGCCTGGCCAACATGAGCCCGCGGCATTTCGCCAGGGTCTTCGCCCGGGAAGTGAACATGACCCCCATGGAGTTTCTGCAAAGTGCACGCATCGATTGCGCCAGGAACCTGCTGGAAACCGGTGACTTGCCGCTCAAGACCGTAGCGTTCAAAAGTGGCTTTGGCAGCGTGCGGCACATGCGTTTCCTGTTCGGTGAAAAGCTCGGCCTGACCCCGACCCAGTACCGCGAGCAATTCAGCTAGCGCCTTGTCCGTAGTGCGCACCCTAATGGCCGTGACGCTCCCCCCGTGACGGTTGTACCGTCACCCGGGCCTGCCAAGATACCGCTGAACTCATTGCAAGGAAGGTACGGAGCCTGGATGGCCTCGTGTGCCGGGCAGGTTTCCAGCGGGTGAAAGTGGATGAACAGCCATACAAACCAGACCAGTGACGCGGTGCTGCACTTTGGTCCCTACGCGTTCCACCTCAAGCAACGATTGGTCCTGGAAGGGGATCAGCCGTTGCGTCTGGGCGGGCGCGCGCTGGATATATTGCAGGTGCTGCTCGAGCAGGCAGGCTCGGTGGTCAGCAAGGGCGAGCTGATTGCCCAGGTCTGGCCGAGGTCGGTGGTCGAGGAAATCAACTTGCGGGTGCACATTGCTGCCCTGCGTCGGGTCTTTCGTGACGGGCAGGACGGGCATTGCTACATCGCCACTGTTCCCGAGCGTGGCTATAGCTTTGTCGCGCCGGTGCGCCAGGCGATGGAGCCTACGCCTTTAACCCGCGACGCCGTTGCGACGCCTCCACACAACCTGCCGGCACGACTCACGCCCGTCACCGGTCGCGATGCCATCGTCGGCAGCCTGGTGCGGCAGTTGCCGGTGCGCCGTTGCATGACCCTGGTCGGGCCCTGTGGCATCGGCAAAACCACCGTTGCCCTGCGAGTCGCCGAATTGCTGTTGCAGCACTATCGCGATGGCGTGTGGCGGGTGGATCTGGCGATGATCGATGACCCGGCGCAGCTGGTCGATCATCTGACGCGCACCTTGCAGCTGGGCATCGGCACGCCCCTGGACGCGTTGGGGCAATGGCATGCATTGCTGGTTTTCGACAATTGCGAACACTTGCTTGAAAGCTGTCGGTCACTGGTCGAGGCGCTACTGACGTCGGCACCCCGTCTGTCGATTCTGGTCACCAGCCGTGAACCGCTGCGGGTCAGCGGCGAAACACTCCTGCCGTTGCCGCCGCTGCTGGTACCACCCGCATCGGCATTGTGCAGTCTCGATGAGTTCATGGGCTATTCGGCGGTGCAGTTGTTCGTCAGCCGTGCCCGCGCCCGTCAGCAAGGATTTGCCCTGCGTGAGCAGGACCTCAAGGCCGTGCGCGAAATCTGTCGGCGACTCGATGGTTTGCCCCTGGCCATTGAGCTGGCGGCGGCGCAGATCGATGCGCTGGCGCTGGTGGGAATTCAAGCGCAACTGGATAACTGCTTTCAGATGCTGACCCAGGGGCGACGCACGGCAATCGCGCGGCACCAGACCCTGAAAGCGGCCCTGGACTGGAGCTATGAGCGATTGGCACCGATGGAGCAAACCGTGCTGCAACGTCTAGCGGTGTTCAAGTCTGCGTTTACCCTGGACGCGGCGATGGGCGTGATCAGTTGCGCGATGCTGCCGCCGTCGAGCCTGGCCTGCGTAATGGAGAGCCTGGCACTCAAATCGCTGCTGTCGCTGGAGCCAGTGCGCGGTGTGACCCGCTATCGCTTCCTCAATACGACCCGTTGCTATGCCCTGGAAAAACTCGAACAGAGCGGGGCCTTGCGCACCTTCGAAATGCGCTATGCCGGCTACGTCAGTCACACCCGCCGACCTTCAGCCAGGCAGGTGGCCCTGCAGCTCGGCGAGTAACCGCTGCACAGCGACCAGGTCCGGCGTGGCATGGCCTTCGGTAAATCGCTGGTAGATCGGCGACAGCAGCTCCCGGGCTTGGCGGTAGCGGCCCTGACGCTGCCAAAGCCGCGCCAGCGAGGTGGCGCTGCGCAGCTCCCAGGCCAGGGCGCCCTGGGCTTTTGCCACGTTGAGCGCCTTGATCAACAGGGACTCGGCGGCACAGTTTTTCACCGGGCACTCGACGGCCAGCAGCGCATTGGCCCTGGCCCGCAGAATCTCCGCGGTGCTCCAGCCTGCCGCGCCGGTCTCGGCGCGTTGCAGCAAATCGTCATCGACCAGGCCGCTGTCGAGGGTGACCATGATTTCCTTGATCAAACCCACACCCGGACGAGGCAGCGCAGGGGCGTCGGTACTGTCGATGACCTGCGCATAGTGTCGCGCCCAGGTGTAGAACAGCAGCACCGAGTGTTTCTGCGCTTGTTCCAGCAACAGGCGCAAGAGTTCGCGAGCGGTTTGGCAGTCGCCGTTGTAATGGGCGATCAGGCAGCCCGACAGGGCCAGGGTGTAGCAGATCGAGGTGCCATGGTTGATCTGCAGCGCAACGTCCAGCGCCTGCCGGGCGGTACGCCAGGCTTGCTCGGGGTGGCCCTGGATCCAGAGGATGCGGGCAAGGATGGTCAGGGCCGCTACGCTCTGGTCGTACTGCACGCCAAACCCGTGGGTGAAGCGATTGAGATGGCCGCTGTGGGCCATGCGCTGGATCACCTCTTCGGCGTTCATCCGCGCCCGTTGCTGATCGCCGGCAAAGTGCAGGGTCAGCACGCGCAGGCGATGGGTGCTCAAGGACAGCGCCGCGTCGCTGTGCAGCCCCAGTCGGTCGAACTGCTCGCTCTGTTCCAGGGCCATTTGATAATGGCCGCAACTGAGGTTGACCGCCAGGTGCCCGGAAACGGCGCGCAATTGTCCGGCCACGTCGTTGCACTGATTGGCCAAGGCCCGGGCGCTTACGAAGGCTTCGACGGTTTCTGCCGTGCCGCCCTGGGCGTGGTAACAGGTGCTGCCCAAGGCCAGTTTCAACAACATTTTCAGTTGCGGACAAGGCTCGGGCGCTGCATCGAGCAGCGTCAGGGCCTTGCGCACATATCCGCCGTATTCGTTGAGCAGCGACAGTTCCTGCCACAGCGGCGTGGACGTCGCGGTCAGGCGGATGGCCAGCGCATGCGGCCCTGACGCGGACAGCCCCCAGTCGAGCGCCGCACGGATGTCTTGCAAACCGCGGGCATAACGTTCGATCCACTGCCCGGTGGGAATATGTTCCCAGTCGTTCTGCGCCTGCTGCATCAGGGCCAGGCATCTTTGGGCGTGGCGGTCGCGGGTGGCGGGCAGTTCAGCGCTCTGTTCGAGTTTTTCCAGGGCATAACTGCGGGTGGTGTCGAGCAGGCGGTAGAACACCTCTTCGTCCCCGACGTCCACATTCAGCAGCGACTTGGCCACCAGTTGCGTGATCGAGCCAAACACCTCGCGCGGCTCAATGTGTTCGCCAACGATCACCGCCGCTGCCGATTCCAGGGTAAAGCCACCGCCGAAGATGCCCAGTCGACGCAGGCAGGTTTGTTCGCAGGCATTGAGCAGGTTGAAGCTCCAGTCCAGCGTCGTGCGCAGGGTCTGATGCCGGCCCAGGGTCGTCTGGCTGCTGTGGGTGAGCCAGCGAAAACTTTCCTGCAACTGCTTCAGCAAACCCTGCAGGCCAAGGTTCGCGACTTGCGCGGCCGCCAGTTCCAGGGCCAGCGGAATGCCGTCCAGGCGCCGGCAGATATCAATCACCAGTGGCAGTTGGGTGTCGGTCAGTTCAAAGCTGTCGTGGTTGGCCATGGCCCGCTCGACAAACAGCTGCAGCGCGGAAAAACCCATGGCCTGGGCGCGGTCCAGCACCGCAATGGGCGGGGGGCAGTCCAGTGATTCCAGACGCTGCACGAATTCACCCTCGGCTCGCAGGCTCTCGCGGCTGGTGGCCAGGATATGCACCTGCGGCGCGCCACGCAGCAGGCTTTCACACAACAGCGCCACGCTGTCGATCAGGTGTTCGCAGTTGTCGATCACCAGCAACATATGCCGTTCGCGCAGGAACGTGGCGAGGCTGTTCATCGGTTCGCTGTCGTGCAGGGACAGTTCCAGCACGGCCGCCAGGTGACCGCTGATCATTGCCGGATCGTTGATCGGCGTCAGGTCCAGCAGGCGGATGCCGTCGCGGTAGCGGCCGATCAGTTGCTCGGCAACGCGCAGGGCGACGGTGGTCTTGCCGATGCCGCCGGGGCCGACGAGGGTGATGAAGCGCTGGCGCGGCAGTTGCGCCACCAGACTGTCGACCAGCACCTGGCGGCCGATCAGGCGGGTGCGGCGCAAGGGCAGGTTGTGGCCACTCGATTCAACGGCGTCGCTTTGTGGACCTCGTCCGGTTTGCTCCAGCGAGCACGGCGCGACAAAGCTGTAGCCACGCTGGGCCACGGTGACGATGTAGCGCTGGCCGGCCTGACCGTCGCCGAGGGCCTTGCGCAGGGCTGCCATGTGCACCCGCAGGTTGATCTCTTCCACCACGCTGTCGGGCCAGACTTGCGCCATCAGGTCTTGCTTGCTGACCACCTTCCCGGCGTGTTCCAGCAGGATCAACAGGATGTCCATGGCGCGTCGGCCCAGGCGCAGGGGCCGCTCGGATTCCATCACCAGACGTTGTCCGGGGTAGATCCTGTAGGGGCCGAAATGCACAGCCTGTTCGGGGGCGAGGGTCAACGGGTCACTCCTGTATGCATGCGTCTGAAACGCGCTTTTCGAGCATATTCCTCAGGTTTTCGTCGGCGTGCAATGCGCTGCGCGGGTGCCTGTGGCTCAAGGGCATTGAATGACAAGTATCAGGTAAAGCCGGGCGGTCCCGTGAACATGGGCCGGGGACGCGGTAAACCGTTGCGTCAGGACTTTTGGCGTGCCTGGGAAAATTAACAACGTTTAACTCGTCGTGCGTCCGGTCTACGCCCAAAACTCTGCGTCTTCAACCTCCACCGGTCGTGTGCAAGCAAGCTCACGCCCACAAAGGACGCCGGAAATGAGCAAGGTGGTAGTGGTCTATCACAGTGGTTACGGGCACACCCGGGTCATGGCCGAAGCCGTGGCCCAGGGCGTGCAACGGCACGCGGGCAGCACCTGCCGGCTCATTGCCGTCGAAGACGTGGACGAACACTGGGCGTGTTTGCACCACGCCGACGCGATCATTTTCGGTGCCCCGACCTACATGGGCAGCGCTTCGGCGGCCTTCAAGGCCTTCATGGAGGCCACGGCGGCGTTTTACCTGGCGCAACCGTGGCGCGACAAACTGGCGGCCGGCTTCACCAATTCCGGCTGCCTGTGCGGCGACAAACTCAACACCTTGCTGCAAATGGCGGTGTTCGCCGCCCAGCATTCGATGATCTGGGTCGGCCTCGACCTGCTGCCCGCACGCTCCGTCACGGGCGTGTTCGACGGGCAAATGAACCGGCTGGGCAGTTCGTTGGGCGCCATGGCCCAGTCGAATGTCGAACAGTCCCCCGACCTGGCACCGCCGGCCGAAGATCGCTGCACCGCGGCGCACCTGGGCGAGCGCGTGGCGCGGCTGGCCGAGCGAATGGGCCGCACATCCGATTGATTTACCAGAACCCCACGTAAGGAGCACGCCCCATGAGTACGTTCACCACCCGCGACGGCACCGAGATTTACTTCAAGGACTGGGGGACCGGTCAGGCGATCGTCTTCAGCCACGGTTGGCCGCTCAATGCCGACAGTTGGGAATCGCAAATGTTGTTCCTGGCCGGCCAGGGTTACCGCGTCATCGCCCACGACCGCCGTGGGCATGGCCGTTCCAGCCAGCCATGGTTCGGCAACGACATGGACACCTACGCCGATGACCTGGCGCAACTGATCGAACACCTGGACTTGCACAACGTCGTGCTGTTCGGCTTCTCCACCGGTGGCGGTGAAGTGGCACGTTATATCGGGCGTCACGGCACCGAACGGGTGGCCAAGGCCGGGCTGATTTCCTCGGTGCCGCCGCTGATGCTCAAGACCGACGCCAATCCCGGCGGCCTGCCGATCGAAGTGTTCGACGGCATTCGCCAGGCGTCGCTGGTGGATCGCTCGCAGCTGTACAAGGACCTCGCCAGCGGCCCGTTCTTCGGCTTCAACCAACCTGGCGCCACGCCGTCCCAGGGCATGATCGACTGGTTCTGGATGCAGGGCATGACCGCCGGCCACAAGAACGCCTACGACTGCATCAAGGCGTTCTCGGAAACCGACTTCACCGAAGACCTGAAGAAGTTCGACGTGCCGACGCTGGTGGTGCATGGCGACGCCGACCAGGTGGTGCCAATCGAGGCGGCGGGTATTGCTGCGGCGGCATTGGTGAAAGGTTCGCAGCTGAAGGTCTACCCTGGCGCGCCCCATGGCTTGACCGACACCCACAAGGATCAGCTCAACGCCGATCTGCTGGCCTTCCTCAAGGGTTGATGTGCGCCGGCGATGGCGCCCGTGAGGTAACCATCGCCGGCTCCTGCAGGGTTGTTTGTGCGGGTGAGGTGGGGAGGGCGCGTACGGTCCGGCAACGCCACGCAAACGGATTGATGCCTTCACTGCGGGTGAACATGTGGCAGAAGTGCGCCTGGTCGCAGAAGCCGCATTCGAGGCTGATCTGCGTCAGGCTCAGGTCAGTGTGCTGGATCAGCAGCTTGGCCCGGGCGATGCGTTGTTGACGGATCCATTCCTGGGGCGAACAACCGGTGCTGCACTTGAACGCACGGGAGAAATGACTGCGCGACAACGAGCAGGCCTGGGCCAGTTCGGTCACTTGCAGGGATTGGCCGAGGCGCTCGAGGATCAGTCGTTTGACCAACCGTTCCCGCTGCGGGCTGAGGCCGCGGGTGCTTTTGCCTTGTGTTTGCGCGACTGCCTCGCGGGCGGCGCTTTGCTGCAACTGAGCCATGGCGAATGTCCGTGTCGGTAGGCTTCATTCTTGAACTCCAGGGCTCTGGCATGCGAGTTAAACGTTGTTAATTCCTCGTCCGGGGCGGGCAGTCTTGGACAAAGTCAGACACAATCGCTGCCTCGCGCCTGGCTCAACACAAAAAGGAACCGTGCCTATGAACCGTAACGATCTGCGCCGCGTCGACATGAACCTGTTGGTGATTTTCGAAGCCTTGATGTTCGAGAAGAACCTGACCCGCGTTGCGGAGAAACTGTTCATGGGCCAGCCGGCCGTGAGTGCGGCCCTGGGGCGGTTGCGCGATCTGTTCGACGACCCCTTGCTGTTGCGCAACGGTAGAAGCATGGAGCCGACGGCGCGGGCAGTGGCGATTCTCAAGGAGCTGCAACCGGCGATGGACACTATTTCCGGCGCGGTCAGTCGGGCCAAGGAGTTCGATCCGGCGACCAGTTGCGATGTATTTCGCATTGGCCTGTCGGACGATGCCGAGTTCGGTTTGTTTCCGCCACTGCTGAGCAAGCTGCAGGAAGAAGCACCGGGCATTGTCGTGGTGGTCCGCCGGGCCAATTACCTGCTGATGCCGGCCTTGCTGGCGTCGGGGGAAATCTCCGTGGGCGTCAGCTACACCACCGACCTGCCGGCCAATGCCAAGCGCAAGAAGCTGCGAGATATTCCCTGCAAAGTGCTGCGCGGTGACAAGCGACCGGGGACGCTGACCCTGGATGAGTACTGTGCGCGTCCCCATGCGATGGTCTCGTTTTCCGGGGACCTGAGCGGCAATATCGACCTGGATCTGGCGAAAGTTGGCCGCACCCGCCGCGTGGTGTTGGGGGTGCCGCAGTTCAGTGGTTTGCGCGCGTTGCTCGCCGGCACCGAGATGATTGCCACGGTGCCCGACTATGCCGCTTGCGCGTTGGTGGAAGGGTGTGGCTTGCGCGCTGAAGATCCGCCGTTCGAGATTGCGGCGGCGCAGTTGTCGATGGCGTGGAGCGGGGTGCATGACAATGATCCGGCGGAGCGCTGGTTGCGGTCGCGGATCAGTCAGTTCATGTCTGAGCCTTTGGCGGTTCCTGTTTGACCTTGGCGGCCTGGTAGCCGACCAGGTTGCTGGTTGTTTGTGTACATATCCGTTGCTGCGGTAACGGCCACTTAGGGTTTCGCCCTTACGGCGACTCACTTTTTTTTTCAAACCGGTACGTGTCAAGGTACCTGTCGCCTTGGTCCTACAGTTGTTAGCCCGTTGCGCCCTTAATTTCAGGACGCTCCGGGTTTAAATACACCGCAT
>NZ_JBIUYA010000028.1:0-83361 GCF_044744285.1 Pseudomonas sp. NPDC087336
CCAATCTTCCAGACGGTGGATTTTGCCGCCGTCTTCTTCGATCAGCTTGGTGTAACGCTCAACCATGCCGCCGACTTGCTCGCTTTGATCCGGGTGGACCAAAAAGATGATTTCGTAATGACGCATGAATGCTCCTTACGGGTTGTAGCCTGCCGCTCAAAAGCGGTCAGACAAGGAGTGAATGACACTTATGGACTCGCGGACGCTAGACACGTTGGTGCCTGCCATCACAGCAAGGGGCGCAATTGTAGAGAAGGGGCGTGGGAGGCGCAAGGGAATTGGTGATTATTTGAACAACCCTCAATTCATGCCACACCACAGAACACTGTAGGAGCGGGCTTGCCCGCGAAAGCGGCATTCAATCCAGCATCGTTGCTGAATGTTGCTCCGCTTTCGCTGGCAAGCCAGCTCCTACAACGGATGTGCGTTCAGCTCAGGATTTTTTGGCGGCAGCCTTGGCTTTCACACTACGCTGACGCTGGGCCTCGAACAGGCACACACCCGTTGCCACGGACACGTTGAGGCTGCTGACGCTACCGGCCATCGGCAGGTTAACCAAGTAGTCGCAATGTTCACGCGTCAGGCGACGCATGCCTTTGCCTTCGGCACCCATGATCAGGATGGTCGGGCCGGTCAGGTCCTGGTCATAAAGACTGACCTCGGCCTCCCCTGCCGTGCCCACGACCCACAGGCCACGCTGCTGGAGTTTTTCCAGGGTACGCGCCAGGTTGGTCACCGCCACCAGCGGAATCACTTCCGCCGCTCCGCAGGCAACCTTTCGCACTACCGGCGTCAGGGTCGCGGACTTGTCTTTCGGCACGATCACCGCCAGCGCACCCGCCGCATCGGCAGAACGCAGGCAGGCACCGAGGTTGTGCGGATCGGTCACACCGTCGAGCACCAGCAGCAACGGTGCGCCCTCGGTGCGATCGAGCAGCTCATCGAGCATCGCCTCACCCCATACCTGGCTCGGACTGACGTCGGCGACCACACCCTGGTGAACGCCCTCAACCCAGGCGTCCATCTCGCGACGCTCGGCTTGACCGACCTGGACACGGTTTTCGTTGGCCAACTCGATCAACGTCTGCACCCGCGGATCGCCGCGGCCTTCGGCCAGCCAGATCTGCTTCACGCGTTTCGGGTGATGACGCAACAACGCTTCTACAGCGTGTACGCCATAGATCTTTTCCAACTGACTCATGACTTGGCCTTAGGTTTACGCGCCCCGCCAGTCTTGGCTGGAGCCGAGCCCGCTTTTGGCGGGCCTTTGCGATGTTTGCTCGGTTTGGCTGGTTTGCCGCCGACAGCCTTCTCAGGCGCCGACCGACTGGTCTTTCCCCCAGACGCCGCTTTACCGCCGCTTTTCGCACCGGCGAGCAACGCCTGTTTCATTTCACGGCTCTTGCGTACTTCGGCGTTTTTCGCCGCTGCATCGCTTGGGCGATAGGCTTCGACAGCCTTCTCCTTGGCAGGACGACGACCGGTTTTCGCCGGGGCCGGTTCTGCGACTGTTTTTGTAGAGAGGGGCGCAGGTGCTGCCGTTTCCGTGCCACGCTTTTTGCGGCCAATCGGCGCGCTGATGGTTTTTTCGGCCATCTCGAAGTCGATCTTGCGCTCGTCGAGGTCGACGCGCATGACCCGCACTTCAACCGTGTCGCCAAGGCGGAAGCTACGACCGGTACGCTCACCGGCCAGGCGGTGGTGCACAGGATCGAAGTGGTAGTAATCGCCCGGTAGCGCGGTGACGTGCACCAGGCCTTCGACGTAGATGTCGGTCAGCTCGACGAACAGGCCAAAACCGGTCACTGCAGTGATCACACCCGGGAACGACTCGCCCACGCGATCTTTCATGAACTCGCACTTGAGCCAGTTCACCACGTCGCGGGTCGCCTCGTCGGCACGGCGCTCACTCATCGAGCACTGCTCACCGAGTTGCTCCAGGGCCGCCTCGTCGTACGGATAGATGCGCGCCTTCGGAATGGTCATCGCACCGGCACGGCGAACGTGCGGGGTATCTTGCTTGGAATGGATCACGCTGCGGATCGCCCGGTGCGTGAGCAAGTCCGGGTAGCGGCGGATCGGCGAGGTGAAGTGGGTGTAAGCCTCGTAATTCAGGCCGAAGTGGCCGTGGTTATCGGCGCTGTACACGGCCTGGCTCAACGAACGCAGCATCACGGTCTGGATCAGGTGGAAATCCGGACGATCCTTGATGCCGGCCAGCAACGCCTGGTAATCCTTCGGCGACGGGCCGTCCTTGCCTTTGTGCAGGGACAGGCCGAGCTCGCCGAGGAACGCGCGCAGTTTTTCCAGGCGCTCCGGTGGCGGGCCATCGTGAACGCGATACAACGCAGGAATCTCGTGCTTCTTGAGGAATTCGGCGGTGGCCACGTTGGCCGCCAGCATGCATTCCTCGATCAGCTTGTGCGCGTCGTTGCGGATGGTCGGACGGATCTCCGCGATCTTGCGCTCGGAGCCGAAGATGATCCGGGTTTCCTGTGTTTCGAAATCGATCGCGCCGCGCACGTGACGGGCGGCCAGCAACACCTTGTACAGCGAATACAGCTGCTTGAGGTGCGGCACGACGTCGGTATATTCGCCACGCAGCTTGCGCGCTTCGGTGGCTTTCGGCGTTTCCAGCATCGCGCTGACCTTGTTGTAGGTCAGGCGGGCGTGGGAGTGGATCACTGCTTCGTAGAAGCAGTAGTCGGTCATTTCGCCGGATTTGGAGATGGTCATCTCGCAAACCATGGCCAGGCGATCGACCTGCGGGTTCAACGAGCACAAGCCGTTGGACAGCTGCTCAGGCAGCATCGGGATCACGCGCTCGGGGAAGTACACCGAGTTGCCGCGCACCTGGGCCTCGGCGTCCAGCGCCGAACCGAGCTTCACGTAGCTGGAAACGTCGGCAATCGCCACGTACAACTTCCAGCCACCGGAGAACAGGCGCAACTTGCCCGGACGCGCTTCGCAATAGACCGCGTCATCGAAGTCGCGGGCATCTTCGCCGTCGATGGTGACGAACGGCAGATGGCGCAGGTCGATGCGCTTCTCTTTGTCTTTCTCTTCGACTTCCGGCTTGAGCTTGCCGGCTTCCTTGAGCACGGCCTCAGGCCAGACGTGAGGAATGTCGTAGGTACGCAGGGCAACGTCGATCTCCATGCCCGGCGCCATGTAGTTGCCCACGACTTCGACCACATCGCCTTGCGGCTGGAAGCGTGGTGTCGGCCAGTGAGTGATCTTTACTTCGACGAACTGACCGATCTGCGCGTTCGCGTTACGGCCTGGTGTCACCAGCACTTCCTGCTGGATCTTCGGGTTATCGGCGACGACAAAACCGATACCGCCCTCTTCGAAGTAGCGGCCGACGATAGTCTCGTGAGCACGGGACACCACTTCGACGATCATGCCTTCACGGCGACCGCGACGATCCAGTCCGGAAACACGCGCCAGTGCACGGTCGCCGTCAAACACCAGGCGCATTTGCGCCGGGCTCATGAACAGGTCGTCACTGCCGTCGTCCGGCACCAGGAAACCGAAGCCGTCACGGTGACCGCTGATGCGGCCCAGGATCAGGTCGAGCTTGTCCACCGGCGCATAAGTGCCGCGGCGAGTGTAAATCAGCTGTGCATCGCGCTCCATGGCGCGCAGGCGGCGGCGCAGGGCTTCGATCTGGTCCTCTGTGGTCAGACCAAACTCTTCGACCAGTTGCTCGCGGTTAGCAGGCGAACCCCGATCAGCAAGGTGCTGAAGGATCAGTTCGCGGCTAGGAATGGGGTTTTCATATTTTTCCGCTTCACGAGCGGCCTCGGGATCGAGGGACTGCCAATCGGCCATTAGAGAGTTTTCACCTTGTCTATATGCGGGTTAGTTTGGCATAGGCGTAATGAAACGGGAAATTTCAGGCTAAGACGCCTCATCTAAAGCTCTTTATCGACACCAGGAGACTGACTTGAAGACCGCTGGTGAAATTTTTCAGGTTTTTTCGGTGTCGGGGGTTTACAGTTAAAAAGACGCTCCGTATAGTGCGCGCCATCGACGACGGACAACGTTGCCGATACTGCCCAGATGGTGAAATTGGTAGACACGCCAGCTTCAGGTGCTGGTGACCGCAAGGTCGTGGAAGTTCGAGTCTTCTTCTGGGCACCAATTTCGAGCTTGAGATTAGTTCAATTTCAAGACTCACACAAAAACCCGCGAAAGCGGGTTTTTGCATTTCCGGGGTTATGATTTGCATTTCTGAGGTTCTGATTTATTAATTTCAAATCAGGGGTTTACAGATCTAATCGCTCTCCGTATAGTGCGCCACATCAACAGCGGCAACGCTAGCGATGAATGCCCAGATGGTGAAATTGGTAGACACGCCAGCTTCAGGTGCTGGTGACCGCAAGGTCGTGGAAGTTCGAGTCTTCTTCTGGGCACCAATTCAAATTCAAGGTTACGGCCTTGAATTTCACAGAAACCCGCGAAAGCGGGTTTTTGCGTTTCTGGCGTTCGAAAAGCCATCTACAAGTCAATTGCGCCGCGCAGGGCGCATTTGAGAAACAATATCGTTTATCATTGTTGCAAGATTTTGCAATGCGACAGTGAGGAACCCTGCGAATGATGTTTCGAAATACCCTGCGCCGCGGCCTGACCGCCACCCTGCTCGGCCTGGCGCTCGCCACTCCCCCTTCCCAGGCTGCCGATCCAGTCTCCCTGACGCTCTACAACGGCCAACACAAGGAAGTCGGCGACGCAGTCGCCAAAGCCTTCGAAGCCAAGACCGGCATTCACGTCAATGTGCGCAAAGGCAGCAGCAACCAGCTCGCCAGCCAGGTCGTCGAAGAAGGCGATCGCTCTCCCGCCGACGTGATCTACACCGAAGAATCGCCGCCATTGAACAAACTCGGAGAGCAAGGCTTCCTGGCCAAGGCCGATGACACCACGCTGGCAGTCCTGCCCAAGGATTATGTCGCCGCGGACGGCACCTGGATTGGCGTCACCGCTCGGGTGCGCGTCGTCGCGTTTAACCCGAAACTGGTCGACGAAAAAGACCTGCCGAAATCGGTGATGGAATTCTCCGATCCAAAATGGCAGGGCAAGGTCGGCTTCGTTCCCACCAGCGGCGCGTTCCAGGAACAAGCCGTGGCGATCATCAAAGTGCATGGCATGGAGGCTGCGGAAGAATGGCTGACCGGCCTGCGCGCCTTCGGCAAGACCTACAGCAACAACATGGTTGCCCTCAAAGCCGTGGAAAACGGCGAAGTGGCGACGGTGCTGGTGAACAACTACTACTGGTTCGCCTTGCAACGTGAAAAGGGCCAGCTCGACTCGAAACTGCATTACTTCACCGATGGCGATGTCGGCGGCCTGATTACCGTATCGAGTGCGGCCGTGCTCAAGTCCAGCAAACATCCAAAAGAAGCCCAGCAGCTGCTCGCTTACATGGCCAGTGAAGAAGGCCAGCGCGTGATCACCCAGACCACCGCCGAATACCCGCTGCACAAAGGCATGCAATCGGATCGCGGCCTAAAGCCTTTCAGTGAACTGCAAGCGCCGAAAGTCACGCCCGCTGACCTCGGTAATGCCGAAGAAGCCCTGGAGCTGGAACGCGAGGTTGGCCTGAACTGATGAGCGCATCGTTATCAGCCTCCGCCACGCAGGGCCGGTACGTACCAGGGCGCAAGCGGCCTTCCATCTGGCTGGTTCTGCCGGTTCTACTGCTGGTTGTGCTCAGCTTGCTACCCCTGGCTTACGTCGGTCTGAAAGCCTGGCAAGCGGGCTGGGCTCAAGCGCTGCACTTGCTGTGGCGGCCTTATGTGTTTGGCCTGCTGCGCAATACCCTGGCGCTGATGATCGGCGTGACGCTGGCTTGCGGCGTGATTGGCCTGTCGCTGGCATGGCTGCTGGAACGCAGCAATCTGCCGGGGCGGCGCCTGTGGGGCGTGATTCTGTGCTTGCCGTTCGCCGTACCGGCGTTTGTCAGCAGCTTTACCTGGGTGTCGTTGAGCGCACATTTCGAAGGGCTCGGCGGGGCGATCCTGGTGATGAGCCTGTCCAAATACCCACTGATCTTTCTACCGGTGGCCGCCACCCTGCGCAATCTCGACCCCTCACTGGAAGAGTCTGCCCGCACACTGGGGCAGAATCGCTGGGGGGTGTTTTTCCGCGTGACCCTGCCGCTGCTCTGGCCTTCGCTGCTGGCTGGGTCGCTGCTGATTGCCCTGCACATGCTGGTGGAATTCGGCGCGCTGTCAATCATCGGCCTGCAAACCTTCACCACCGCGATCTACCAACAGTTCGAGCTGGAGTTCAGCAACGCCAACGCCGCGATGCTCTCGGCGGTATTGCTGGCGCTGTGCTTGATGTTGCTGTGGCTGGAACTGCGCGTTCGCGGCAAAGGCCGGCACGTACGCACAGGCCAGGGCGCGGCGCGACAGGCAGAACAGGTTCGCCTGGGGCCGTGGGTGTTTGCAGGACAGCTGTATTGCCTGTTGCTGGCGATCATTGGCAGCGGCATTCCGCTGGGGATGCTGGCGTACTGGCTGGCCGTGGGCTCGTCGGCCGCGTTCCCGATCGCCGCGATCAGCGAGGCACTGCTGTCCTCCCTGGCCCTGTCCCTGGGTGGCGCGGCGTTTTGCCTGGTGCTGGCGCTGCCGGTGGGGCTGCTGGTGGTGCGCTATAAAGGGCCGCTGGCAATCTGGGCCGAGCGCTTGCCGTACCTGCTGCACGCGCTGCCAGGGCTGGTGATCGCGCTGACCCTGGTGTATTTCGCCCTGCACTATGTGCCGGTGCTGTACCAAACTTCGACGCTGCTGCTGATTGCTTATGCGCTGCTGTTTCTGCCGTTGGCCCAGGCGCCGATTCGCACAGCGCTGAACAAGGCTGCGCCGCAACTGGAAGAGGCTGCACGCACGCTGGGAGCGTCTTCGTTCAGTGCCTTTTGCCGGATAACGCTGCCAATCATTTTCCCGGCGCTGGGAGCGGCGTTTGCGCTGGTGTTTCTGGATGCGATGAAGGAGCTGACGGCGACCTTGCTGTTGAGTCCTACCGGTCTCAACACCCTGGCCACCGAGGTGTGGGCGCATACTGCGAACGTGGAGTTTGCAGCGGCGGCGCCTTATGCGGCGTTGTTGATAGTGGTGTCGGGGTTGCCGGTTTATTTGCTTACGACCCGGATGTATTTGAGCCGCTGAGATTGCCATCGCGGGCAAGCCCGCTCCCACAGGTTCTGTTGCGAACACATAATCGCAGGCAACCTCAAACACTGTGGGAGCGAGCTTGCTCGCGATAGCGTCAGCCCAGACAATACATCAAGCCCTGAACTGCCCCAGGCTCGCCTTCAACTGCGCCGCCAGGCCATCGAGCACTTTGCCGCTAGCCGTGGTTTCCACCACCGCCTGGGCCGCCTTCTCGGCTTGCACATGAATGGTCTCGACCCGACCGCGCACCGCTTGGGCTCCCCGAGCCTGATGCTCAGCAGCCTGGGTCGCCAGGCCGATCGCCGTGTGCACCTGCTCGACCGAAGCCTGCACCGATTGCTGCAACCGCGCACTGTCACGTAGAACCAACAGACCTTCGCTGGCCTGACGCCCGGCCTGGCCGATTGCCGCCACGGCTTCCCGTGCGCCTTGCTGCAACGCCACGATATGCGCCTGGATATCGCCGGTGGAGCTCTGCGTCTTGCTTGCCAACGCGCGCACTTCATCCGCCACCACCGCAAAGCCGCGCCCGGTTTCGCCGGCGCGTGCCGCCTCAATAGCCGCATTTAGCGCCAGCAGGTTGGTTTGCTCGGCAATCCCATGAATCACCGTCAGTACTACCTCAATCTGCTCACTCTGCTGTGCCAGGCGCTCGATCACTTGCGCCCCGGTTTCAACCTGGCCAGCCAACGCTTCAATCAGGTTGCCGACTTTCGCCGAGGTCCGGGTGTTTTCGTCGGTGGCCTGACGAATATCCACCACCTGCTTCAAGGCCGCTTGCATGGCCTGGCTTTCAGACTGTGCCTCATCCGCCATTCGCGACAAGGCCCGCAGACTTTCAGCCACCTCATCACGCTGCATGCCTGCCGCCGCATCGGCCCCGGCATTGCGCAACGTCATGGCGCCGATTTCCACACCGGTACGCTGAGCAACATCACCCGCCTCGCGTACGATCGGCTGCAACTTGTCGACAAAGCGATTGACCGCCGAAGCCATGTCGCCGATCTCATCCTTGCTGCTGATCTGCACGCGCTTGGTCAGATCGCCCTCACCCGCCGCCAGGTCATCCATGGCGACAATCAACATCCTCAGGCGGTTGACGACTCGGCGCCCGAGCACGACTGCCAGCAACAGCAGGACACCAAAGCCCACCACCGCCAGGCTCACGCCAATACGCCAGCGCAGGGTAGTCGCGGCTTCCTGCACGGTAGCGGTGGTATTGGCTTTCATTTCAGCGGCCGTGGACTGGGCCGATTGCAGACGCGCCCCCATGGCTGCCGCGCTGTCGGCCGCCGCGCCTTTGAGGCTGTCACCCACCAGCTGGTCGCCACTGGCAATCAACGCCGAGAAGCGCTTGTCCAATGCCGCCAGGTCAGCCTCTACCGACGCAGTCGAGACGCCCATCAGGACCTTGCCGATTTCCACGCCATTGGGGTTGATCGAAGCCTCGATGTAGAAGACCGACGAATCGTTCTTCGCCGCATCCAGCACCTTGTCCAACGCGCGCTCGCCCTGGCCTTTTTCCAAAAGGGCCTTGTTGATCGGGTTTTCCCGGTTGAGGTAACGCGTCAGATGCTGGCCCGTGGCGTCGTCATACACCACGAACAGGACGTTGGGGTTGCGCTGGGCCCGACGGGCGAACTCGGACAAGGTCGGAACGTCGTTGTCCCACATGGCGCGAGGCGCCACCGACGCCAGAAGCTGCGCCATGTCGCTGGCGGAGTCCTTCAGGTCTTTTTCCAGGGTCGAACGCAACTGCGCCTGCTCGTCCTTCAGGCGCGCAGACAAGCCAGCCGTAAGGCGCTGACGCGTACTGGTAGACAGGCTGTCCAGGCTCGACGTGACTTCACGTCCCGCCTGCTCGAGCTCTGCGGAGAGTTTTTGACTGTCCGCCCCCAGGCGCTGAGCGAGATCGGCTTCCAGCGCCGTCACGGTGCTTCGGGTCAGCGCGACCGCCACCAGCACCTGCACCAAAAGGGCGATACCAAGGGTAACGAACACGGGCCGCAACAAACGGCTTTGTAACAATGAGAGAACGGCCGACACTTGAAATCCCTCTGCATAAGCGCCATTAAATTGATGGCACGCCCGAAAGTGACACGTTAGGCAAAGCTAATAGCAAAGGTCATGCCGTTCGGCAGGCATAAACGACAAAGGCCCCTATCAAGGGGCCTTTGTGTTTTACATCAACAGCTTATCAAGCGAACGGATGGCGCAGAACGATGGTCTCGTTGCGGTCCGGACCCGTCGAGATAATGTCGATCGGCGCACCGACCAACTCTTCGACGCGCTTGATGTAGTTACGCGCAGCCTGGGGCAGCTCTTCCAGAGTCTTGGCACCGAGGGTGGATTCTTTCCAGCCCGGCATCTCTTCGTACACTGGCTCCAGGCCAATGTAGCTGTCGGCATCGGTCGGTGCGTCGATCACTGCACCATCAGCGTTTTTGTAGCCAACGCAGATGTTGATGGTTTCCAGACCGTCCAGCACGTCCAGCTTGGTCAGGCACAGGCCCGAGATGCTGTTCACGTCGATTGCACGACGCAAGATGACGGCATCGAACCAGCCGCAACGACGGGCACGACCGGTGGTTGCACCGAACTCGTGGCCACGCTTGGCCAGGAACGCGCCTACGTCGTCGAACAGCTCAGTCGGGAACGGACCCGAACCCACGCGAGTGGTGTAGGCCTTGGTGATGCCCAGGATGTAGTCCAGGAACATCGGGCCGACACCCGAACCGGTGGCAATGCCGCCAGCGGTGGTGTTGGAGCTGGTGACGTACGGGTAGGTACCGTGGTCGATGTCCAGCAGGGAGCCCTGGGCGCCTTCGAACATGATGTCCTTGCCGGCACGGCGCAGCTGGTGCAGCTCGGCAGTGACGTCGAGCATCATCGGCTTGAGCAGCTCGGCGTATTCCATGCACTCGTCCAGGGTTTTCTGGAAGTCGATGGCCGGCTCTTTGTAGTAATTGACCAGTACGAAGTTGTGGTAGTCCAGCAACTCGCCCAGCTTGGCGGCGAAACGCTCGCGGTGGAACAGGTCACCGATGCGCAGGCCACGGCGTGCAACCTTATCTTCATAAGCCGGGCCGATGCCGCGACCGGTCGTACCGATCTTCAGCTCGCCACGGGCCTTTTCACGGGCCTGGTCCAGCGCAACGTGGTAGGACAGGATCAGCGGGCACGACGGGCTGATGCGCAGGCGCTCACGCACCGGTACGCCTTTCTCTTCCAGCTTGTTGATTTCCCGCAGCAGGGCGTCGGGTGCAACCACCACGCCGTTGCCGATCAGGCACTGCACGCCTTCGCGCAGTACGCCCGACGGGATCAGGTGCAAGACGGTTTTTTCACCGTCGATCACCAGGGTGTGGCCAGCGTTGTGGCCACCCTGGTAGCGCACTACGGCGGCAGCATGTTCGGTCAGCAGATCAACGATCTTGACTTTGCCCTCATCACCCCACTGGGTGCCCAGGACTACGACATTCTTACCCATAACACTTGTCCTCATTCGCGCAAACTTGGTGCCGGCGGCAGCCGGCAGGAAAACTCAAGAAGCCAGTGGCGATACTTGCCAAAGCCCGTTCTGCTGAATCAATTGCCGGTCGCAGTCCGCTTCACGGGCGGCGGCCAAAGGTTGTCCAGGCAAGGCTTGGACGACACGCTGACCCTCACTGCGCAACTGGCAAACCTGCTGCCAGAGTGCCGCATCCGTACTGTCAGGCATCCAGATACCGCCAGACGGTAGCTCGATCTCAGCACGCCCCAGGGTCACCAGGGTTTTCAAATCGGTAGAGAAGCCGGTTGCCGGACGGGCGCGACCGAAGTCGGCGCCGATGTCGTCGTAACGACCGCCCTGGGCAATGGACTGGCCAACACCCGGCACGAACACGGCGAACACCACGCCGGTGTGGTAGTGGTAACCGCGCAGCTCGCCGAGGTCGAAGTACAGCGGCAGCTCCGGGAAACGCACGGACAAACGCTCGGCGATTGCCAGCAGGTCATCCAATGCAGCCAGTACCGCAGCAGGGGCCTTGGCCAGACGCTCACGCGCAGCCGCCAACACTTCACGGCCGCCACACAGGTCGACCAACGCGCGCAGCATGCCCGACAGGTCAGCCGGCAAGCCTTCGGTCAAGGTAATGACCTCATCGATGGCTTTACGTTGCAATGCATCGAACAACTGTTGTTCGACTTCACCGGACAAACCGGCGGCGCGGGCCAGGCCGCGGTAGATACCGACATGCCCCAGGTCCATGTGCACATCCGGCACATCGGCCAGCTGCAGCATGGCGAGCATCAGGCTGATGACTTCCACGTCGCTGCTCGGGCTGGCATCGCCATACAACTCGGCACCCAACTGGATCGGGCTGCGCGAGGACGACAAGGCACGCGGCTGGGCATGCAGCACACTGCCGGCGTAGCACAGGCGGCTCGGGCCTTCGCGGCGCAGGGTATGCGCATCGATACGCGCCACCTGCGGCGTGATGTCGGCACGGAAACCCATCTGCCGGCCCGATTGCGGGTCGATGACCTTGAAGGTACGCAGATCCAGGTCCTGGCCGGCGCCGGTCAGCAGGGACTCCAGGTACTCGATATGGGGAGTCACGACAAACTCGTAACCCCAGCTCTGGAACAGATCCAACACCTGGCGACGCGCAACTTCAATACGCGCCGCTTCCGGTGGCAGTACTTCTTCGATGCCATCTGGCAGTAGCCAGCGGTCTACCGTTGCCATTACGCCTTCCCCTGTATCCGGGCGGCCAGCCTGCGGCCGAGCCTTGAGTGAAGCAGAAAATGATCAGCCCATGTTCATAAATCAGGCGCAGGAGCAACGAAGCGAAACGCCTATTACCGGCTTCGCCAATCACTTTCCTCGAAAAACCTGTCGAGCATTCAGCTCGGGCGCCTGCACAAAACAGCATTCAAACATGCAGACGCAAAAAAGCCGGGAATTTCCCGGCTGCCGCATCATACACACGTTTTCCCAAAGGATCACCCCGCCAGAGGTTTTAGCCGCCCGGCGGGAAGATTCAGGTCAACGCTGTATCAAGGCTTGGCTTTTTCCAGGTAATGGAAGAAGTCACTGCTTGGGTCCAGGACCATGACGTCGGATTTGTTCGCGAAGCTTTCACGGTAGGCACGCAGGCTACGGTAGAACGCGTAGAACTCCTGATCCTGACCGTAGGCCTTGGAGTAGATCGAAGCGGCCTGGGCGTCACCGTCACCGCGAATCTCTTCGGATTCACGATAGGCTTCAGCCAACAGCACACGACGTTGACGATCGGCGTCAGCACGGATGCCTTCAGCCAGCTCGTTACCCTTGGCGCGGTGCTCGCGAGCTTCACGCTCACGCTCGGTGCTCATACGCTCGAACACGCTGCGGTTCACTTCCTTCGGCAGGTCGATGGTCTTGACCCGAACATCGACAACCTCGATGCCCAGCTCCTTTTCAGCCATCTTGTTCAGCGAAGCGGTGATATCCGCCATCAGCGCATCACGCTCACCGGACACGACTTCGTGCAAGGTGCGCTTACCAAACTGGTCACGCAGGCCCGATTCGAGACGACGGGACAGACGCTCGTCGGCAATCTGCTTCAGACCGGAAGTCGCAGTGTAGAAACGCTCGGCGTCCTTCACCCGCCACTTGGCATAGGCATCGACCATCACGGCTTTCTTTTCCAGCGTCAGGAAGCGTTGCGTCGGTGCATCCAGCGTCATCAGGCGTGCGTCAAATTTACGCACCTGGTTAACGTAAGGCACTTTCACATGCAGACCTGGCTGAACATCGGTCTGGACCACGCGACCGAACTGCAGCAACACCGCACGCTCGGTCTGAGCCACGATGTAGAAGCAGTTCCAGGCTGCGATCGCCACGACGACGCCGACAATAAGGGCGATCAGCGATTTATTGCTCATCAGCGACTCTCCCTGGTACGTGCTTGCTGTTGCTGCAGATCAGCTGCCGCACGTGCATTCGCTTCATTGCTGGTGGCTGCCGCGCCGGTCACCTGAGTGCTGGTGCTGCGACCACTGTCGATCATTTTGTCCAGCGGCAAGTAGAGCAGGTTGTTCTGGCCATTCTTGTTGCCGGTCACGAGAACCTTGCTGGTGTTACTGAAGACTTCCTGCATGGTGTCCAGGTACAGACGCTGGCGGGTGACTTCAGGTGCCTTGCGGTACTCGGCAACCAGCTTGGTGAAGCGATCGGCCTCACCCTTGGCGCGCGAGACGGTTTCGTCACGGTAGCCATTGGCATCTTCAAGGATGCGCTGGGCCTGACCACGGGCTTCCGGCACGACGCCGTTGGCATAGGTTTCAGCCTGGTTGCGCGAACGCTGCTCGTCTTCACGGGCGCGGATCACGTCATCGAAGGCTTCCTGCACTTCACGCGGTGCCGCTGCGCTCTGTACGTTGACCTGGGTGACGGTGATACCGGTGCGATAGGTATCCATGAAGCGTTGCAGGCGCTCCTTGATTTCGCTGGCCATCAATTCACGACCTTCGGTCAACACCTGGTCCATTGCGGTGGAACCCACCACATGGCGCAGGGCGCTGTCGGTCGCGTGCTGCAGGCTGATTTCCGGCTGATCGACGCTCAGCACGAAGTCCTGCAGGTTGCTGATCTTGTACTGCACGGTCAGCGGCACTTCGACGATGTTCTCGTCTTCGGTCAGCATTTGACCCTGCTTGGTGTACGCCCGCTCACGCGTGACGTTTTCCATGTACTTCTTGTCGATCGGCGGGAAGTAGATATTCAGGCCTGGACCGACGGTTTCGTAGTACTTGCCGAAGCGCAGCACCACGGCTTGCTCCTGCTCGTCGACGACATAGACCGCGCTGTACAGCCATACGGCCGCCAACACGACCAGGCCGATGCCCAGCAGGCCGCCGAAGCCGCCGCTCTTGCCCGAACCACCACCATCATCCCCACGTTTCTTGCCACCACCGAACAACCCGTTCAGGCTTTCCTGCAGCTTTCGGAAGGCCTCGTCGAGATCTGGCGGTCCCTTGCGGTCGCCGTTATTGCGACGTTTGCCACCCCAAGGATCCTGATTATTCGAGTTGCCACCCGGCTCATTCCAAGCCATAGCGCTCTCCATCTGATAAAGCAAAGACGCACCCACGGCGCGCCGACCAATGCTACAGAATGCCTGTCACCACGGCACAACCGCTTTCTCAGGCTTTTATTGCAAAGTGTGTTGCTCGATGAATTCCACCGGTTGCAAACCTTCGCGGCTCACCAGCCGATTCAACTCGGCGCGTGGCAAACGAACGGCCAGCAAACTGATGCCTTCATCGTCATGTTCTTCCTTCTGTACCGCACCGAGTTCGAAGAACTGCGCACGCAGTCGAGCAAATCGGTTCGGCAAGCGCAAGGTGCCAACAAACAAATCATCCCCAAGCAGTTCGGCCACGGCCTGCCTGAGCAGGTCCAGACCTGTACCGTCCTTGGCCGACAACCAGACCCGTTGCGGCTTGCCATCGGCATCGCGCTGGATCTGCGGCTCTACCCCCTCGAGCAAATCGAGTTTGTTGTATACCTCCAGGATCGGCAAGTCCTGGGCCCCGATCTCTCCAAGCACGACCATGACCTGTTCAATCTGGGCCATGCGCTCGGGTTCATGGGAGTCGATCACATGCAGCAGCAGGTCGGAATTGCTCGACTCTTCGAGCGTAGCCCGAAATGCCTCGACCAGTTTGTGCGGCAGGTGACGGATGAAGCCCACGGTGTCGGCCAGCACGATCGGCCCGAGGTCATCAAGTTCGAGTCGACGCAGGGTCGGGTCGAGGGTGGCGAAGAGTTGGTCGGCGGCGAAAACTTCAGAATCGGTCACCGAGTTGAACAGTGTCGATTTGCCGGCGTTGGTGTAGCCCACCAGTGAAACCGTCGGTATGTCAGCCCGCTTGCGACCACGACGCGACTGCTCGCGCTGGCTGCGGACCTTTTCCAGGCGCCCCTTGATCTGCCGCAGGCGTACCCGCAACAGTCGCCGGTCGGTTTCCAGCTGGGTTTCACCCGGGCCGCGCAAGCCGATACCGCCCTTCTGCCGTTCAAGGTGAGTCCAGCCGCGAACCAGCCGCGTGCTCATGTACTCAAGCTGGGCCAGTTCAACCTGGAGCTTGCCTTCATGGGTTCGGGCGCGTTGGGCGAAGATATCGAGAATCAGGCCCGTGCGGTCGATCACGCGACACTCGAAAGCGCGTTCGAGGTTACGCTCCTGACTGGGCGTGAGGGTGTGATTGAAAATCACCAGATCTACCTGCTCGGCTTTGACCAGGTCGCGTAATTCTTCGACCTTGCCGCTGCCAATCAGGTATTTGGCGGATGGCCGATGACGCGGCACGTTGAAAAACGCGACGGTCTCGGCGCCAGCCGAAATTGCCAACTCCTGAAACTCCTGCGGATCTTCGCGCGCCTCAGGGTCCTGTCCATCCAAGTGAACGAGAATGGCCCGTTCACCACCACCGTGGCGCTCAAAGAACAAAGGAGACTCCTATCAGGCGTTACCTGGCTCAGCATCACCTGCTTCGGATTCGGTTGCGCTAGGCAGACGAATTGGACGAACCGGCACTACTGTAGAGATAGCGTGTTTGTAGACCATTTGGCTGACGGTGTTTTTCAGCAGGATAACGAATTGGTCAAAAGACTCGATCGTACCTTGCAGTTTGATCCCGTTGACCAGGTAGATAGACACCCCAACTTTCTCTTTACGTAAAGTATTCAAGTAAGGGTCTTGTAGCGAATGCCCTTTTGACATGTGCCGCACTCCTTTAAGGATTCAATATAAAAAAATAGGTAATCAGATGGCTTTGGCCGCCCCACCCCCAAGGATAGACGGCAATTGCAAGGACTCAGCTCAATATGGAGATGGTCCCAAGGTATTTCAAGGCGCGCGGCAGATTGTCGCAATCGAGACTGTCCAGCCAGTGTAAATCATCCCAACTGCGAAGCCAGGTGAACTGGCGCTTCGCCAATTGGCGCGTGGCAATGATTCCACGCTCCTGCATCTCGGCTGACGTCAGCTTGCCATCCAGGTAATCCCAGACTTGGCGGTAGCCCACCGCACGTATAGACGGCAACCCGGTATGCAGGTCACTTCTATTACGCAGGGCTAGGACCTCGTCGATGAATCCCTGTTCCAACATTAAGGTGAATCTTTGTTTAATTCGCTCGTGCAGTACCTGGCGATTCGCCGGAGCAATGGCCAAGTTCGCGACAGTATAGGGCAATTGTTGCCGTCCCGAAGCGGCTGCTTCAGTACTTTGCGCAGATTGTTGCAAGCGCAGCGCAGTCATGCTCTGACCACTGACACGATAAACTTCCAGCGCTCGACTCAAACGCTGCGGATCGTTCGGATGAATACGTGCCGCGGATACCGGGTCGATGACCGCCAATTGCTCGTGCAACGCCTGCCAGCCAAGGCGTGCAGCCTCTTCCTCGATCTGCGCGCGGACAGCCGGGTCGGCGGCCGGCATATCCGCAAGCCCTTCGACCAATGCCTTGTAATAGAGCATTGTGCCACCCACCAGCAGCGGAATTTTGCCCCGCGCGGTGATGTCGGCCATGGCTTGCAGGGCATCGCGACGGAAATCCGCCGCCGAATAAGCCTCCGCCGGGTCGAGAATATCGATCAAGCGGTGTGGAAACTCTGCCAGCAGCTCTTTTGACGGCTTGGCGGTGCCGATGTCCATGCCGCGGTAGACCAACGCCGAATCGACACTGATCAGCTCGCAAGGCAGGACTTTGGTGAGTTCGATGGCCAGGTCGGTCTTGCCGGCGGCGGTCGGGCCCATCAGGAAAATCGCAGGTGGGAACTGGCTCATCAACGACCGCGCAAGAACAGTTTGTCCAGATCGTCCAGGCCCAATTGGGTCCAGGTCGGTCGGCCATGGTTGCATTGACCGCTGCGCTCGGTGTTTTCCATGTCACGCAGCAGACCGTTCATTTCCGGCAGGGCCAGGCGCCGATTGGCCCGGACCGCGCCGTGGCAGGCCATGGTGCCGAGCAGTTCGTTCAGGTGCGCCTGAATCCGGTCGCTGGTGCCATATTCCATCAAGTCGGCCAATACGTCACCCACCAGGCGATTGGCCTCAGCCTGCTTGAGCAGGGCCGGTATCTGCCGAATGGCCAGGGTTTCCGGGCCGAGACGTTGCAGTTCGAAGCCCAGGCGCTGGAACCAGGCGACGTGCTCTTCGGCGCAATCGGCTTCACGCTGGCTGAGCGCCAGGGTTTCCGGTACCAGCAGCGGTTGCCCGCTCAAGCCTTCGCTGGCCATGGCGACTTTCAGGCGTTCGTACATGATCCGCTCGTGAGCGGCATGCATGTCGACCAGCACCAGCCCCTGGGCGTTTTCCGAAAGGATGTAGATGCCTTTGAGCTGCGCCAGCGCATAGCCAAGCGGTGGAATGTCGTCCTGGCCGGCTGGCAGCGCTACCGCATTGGCCTCGGGCAACGGCGCGAAGAACTCGCGATAGGCGGCCTGTGCTTCTGCCGCCGGAACAGCCGACTGTGTACGCGGAGTGTATTGATACTGGTATCCGGCGCCAGCACCCGAACCGGCCGGCGCGCTGAACGAAGGCTGGGCCTGAGGTTGCTCCAGCAGCGCATTGGCGGCCAGGCGCATTTCACCCTGCGGGCCGAATTCACCGGCCTCCAGGCCCGTGGGCCGCACTACGGCTGTCGCAATCGGGGCCGCCAGATGATCGTCCGGTCGCACATCGCCCAAGGCACGGTGCAAGGTGCCATAGAGGAAATCGTGAACCATGCGCCCTTCACGGAAGCGCACTTCGTGCTTGGTGGGGTGCACGTTGACGTCGACGCCCGTCGGATCGACCTCGAAGAACAGCACGAACGTCGGATGCCGACCATTGAACAGCACGTCGCGATAAGCCTGGCGTACGGCGTGCGCCACCAGTTTGTCGCGCACGGCACGGCCATTGACGAAGAAATACTGCAGATCCGCCTGGCTGCGGTTGAAGGTCGGTAACCCTACCCAGCCCCACAGATGCAGGCCATTGCGTTCGATTTCGATCGGCAGCGCCTGCTCCAGGAAACCTGGCCCGCAGATGGCCGCCACGCGCCGGGCGCGAGCCGCATCGTCGCGGGCTTCGTGCAGGCTGAGGATGGTCTTGCCGTTATGACGCAGATGAAAGGCCACGTCGAACCGCGCCAGGGCCAGGCGCCTGATGACTTCCTGCAGGTGATCGAATTCGGTTTTTTCGGTCTTGAGAAACTTGCGACGTGCCGGGGTATTGAAAAACAGGTCGCGCACCTCGACCGATGTACCCACCGGATGGGCCGCAGGCTGCACCCGCGGCGCCATGTCACGGCCTTCGGTTTCGACTTGCCAGGCTTGCTCGGCATCGCGGGTGCGCGAGGTCAGGGTCAGGCGCGCCACCGAACTGATCGACGCCAGGGCCTCACCGCGAAAGCCCAGGCTCATGACCTGTTCAAGATCTTCCAGGTTGCGGATCTTGCTGGTGGCGTGTCGCGCCAGGGCCAGCGGCAGGTCATCGGCGGAAATGCCGCTGCCATCGTCGCGTACCCGCAGCAACTTGACGCCGCCCTGCTCCACATCGACATCGATGCGCCGGGCACCGGAATCGAGGCTGTTTTCCAGCAGCTCCTTGATCACCGAAGCCGGACGCTCAACCACCTCGCCAGCGGCAATCTGGTTCGCCAACCGCGGGCTGAGCAGCTCGATGCGAGCGCTGCTGTTCACGACCTCGTTCATTCCTTGGCCGCCAGTTCAGTGCCCGGGATGGTCAGGTGTTGACCGATCTTGAGTTCATCGCTCGACAGGTTGTTGGCGCTGCGCAGGGTCGCTGGCGACACCTGATAGCGCACCGCGATCATCGCCAGCGTCTCGCCCGGGTTCACCCGATGGTCACGCGGGCCTTGAGCGATTTTTCCGGAATCACGCAGCCAGGCGATGTAAGTGCCCGGTGGCGGATTTTGCTGGAAGAACTGGCGCACGCCGCTGCTGATGGATCGCGCCAGCGCCTGCTGGTGGCTCGATGCAGCCAGCTTCGAGGCTTCGTTGGCGTTGGAGATAAACCCGGTTTCGACCAGGATCGACGGAATGTCCGGCGACTTCAGCACCATGAACCCGGCCTGCTCGACGCGCTGCTTGTGCAGGGGCGTGACCCGGCCGATGTTGCTCAGCACTTTCTGGCCGACGTTCAGGCTGGAGGTCAGGGACGCGGTCATCGACAGGTCGAGCAATACGCCAGCCAGCATGCGGTCCTTGTCGTCGAGGCTGACGTTGCCGGCACCACCGATCAGGTCGGAACGGTTTTCACTGTCGGCCAGCCAGCGCGCGGTCTCCGAAGTGGCGCCACGATCGGACAGGGCGAACACCGAGGCACCGAATGCCGCGGTAGAAGGCGCGGCGTCGGCGTGAATCGAGACGAACAGGTCGGCGCCTTTCTTGCGGGCGATTTCCGTACGGCCACGCAGTGGAATGAAGTAGTCGCCGGTGCGGGTCAGTTCCGCACGGAAGCCTTTCATGCCATTGACCTGGCGTTGTGTCTCGCGGGCGATCTGCAGCACCACGTCTTTCTCGCGCTGACCACGGGAGCCGGAGGCGCCCGGGTCTTCACCGCCGTGACCGGCGTCGATCACCACAACGATGTCGCGTTTGCCCGCCGGTGCCGGAGGCAGCTTGATCGCAGGTTCGGAAGGCGTGACCGGAACGGCCGGCACCGTGGCCACCGAAGGTGTCGGTACTGGCGGCGGTGCGGCATCGGCCGGGTTATCGAACAGATCGACCACCAGGCGATTGCCATACTGGGCGTTGGGCGCCAGGGAGAAGCTTTTTGGCGTCACCGCCTTTTTCAGGTCGATGACCACCCGCAAGTCGGTCGGCGTACGTTGTGCCGAGCGCATCGCGGTGATCGGGGTGTTGGACGAATTGACGTTCAACGGCGCACCGAGGCTCGCGCCATTGATATCGATGACCAGGCGATCCGGTGCCGTCAGCGTGAAGACGCTGTGCTGCACGGGGCCGGTCAGGTCAAACACCAGCCGCGTGTTATCCGGAGCCCGCCACAGGCGAACGCTGTTGACCTTCGTCTCGGCCACAGCGTCGACGGTCACCGCCAGAAACAACACCCCTACGGCAGCAACCAACGCGCGAAAGCGCATACCTAACCCCATCATTTATTTGGATTCCAATGCCAAAGCGGCACACCAGGTCTCGCCACGCGAGCCTCTGGGTAAAATTTTCAGCGAACGCCCGCTGCCTTGCGGGCTAATGGTAATGGTCAGGTCGGGCTTTGGCAAAAAGCCTGCACCTTTATCGGGCCACTCGATCAGGCACAGAGCGTCGTCCTCGAAATAGTCGCGGATGCCGAGAAACTCCAGCTCCTCCGGATCGACCAGGCGATACAGGTCGAAATGGAAGGCGCGAACGTCGCCGACCTCATAGGGCTCGACCAGGGTGAAGGTCGGGCTTTTGACCGCCCCCACATGCCCCAGGCCACGGATGATACCCCGGGACAAGGTGGTTTTCCCCATGCCGAGATTACCTTCAAGGAAGATCAGGCCATGCCCCTCGGTGATACGGGCGATACGTGCGCCAAAGTCGCTCATGGCCTGCTCATCGGCCAGGTACAGGGTTACTTCAGACACGGTGCTTGCTCCTCCAACAACTGACGAATGGCTGGTATCAGATCACTGGCCGCCAGCCCGCGGCCGAATTTACCTTGGTGTTCACCGGCATTGGCGTGCAACCAGACCGCCAGGCACGCCGCGTCGAACGCCGCCATGCCCTGTGCCAGCAGCGCACCGACCAGGCCGGCCAGCACGTCACCCAGCCCGGCGGCAGCCATTGCCGGATGGCCCTGATGACACAGGGCAAGCCGTCCATCAGGACAGGCGATCAAACTGCCAGCGCCCTTGAGCACTACCACTGCTGTGTATTTTTTGCTCAACGCATGGGCCGCCGCAGGGCGATCCGCCTGAACCTGGGCTGTACTGAGCCCCAGCAACCGCGCGGCTTCCCCCGGATGCGGCGTGATCACACACCCTTCGGGCAAGTTCACCCGGCCTTCGGCCAGCAGATTCAACGCATCGGCGTCCCAGACTTGCGGCAGGGGTGCGTTGGCGGCGGCCGACAACAGGCTGCGCCCCCAGGCACCCTGCCCCAGTCCAGGGCCGACCACCAGTACGGACACCTTTTGAAGCAAATCCATCAACTGGTTGGCCGACGCAGCGCCCAACGCCATCGCCTCGGGGATCCGGGCCAGGGCAGCAGGCACATGCTCGGGCCGAGTCGCCAGCGACACCATGCCCGCGCCGCTGCGCAATGCACTTTGCGCGCTCAACAGGATCGCTCCGCCCAGCCCGCGATCGCCACCGATCAGCAATACGTGGCCGAACTGACCCTTATGGGAAGCGCCCTTGCGGGCGGCCAGCCGCGGCAGGTTGCCGGCCGTCAGGCGTCGGGCGGTAATCGGCGCCCCCTCGAGCAAGCGTGGATCGGCGTGCAGGTCATTAAACACCCGCTCACCCACCACATTGGCCGCGTCGCCGGTGAACAATCCCAGCTTCAAGCCGATAAAGGTCACCGTCAGATCGGCTCGCACGGCACAACCGAGGATGCGACCAGTATCGGCGCAGAGCCCGGAGGGGATGTCCACCGCCACCACCGCAAGGCCGCTGGCGTTGATCGCGGCGATGACACTGGCGTACGGTTCGCGCACCTCACCGGTCAGGCCGGTACCGAGCAGGGCGTCCAGGACAATGCCACGGTAGTCCGATTGTGCGTTCCACGCTTCGATCGCAACGTTTTCGGCCACCGCTTCGGCATGGGCCGACGCCGCGTCACCGCGCAGCTGTCGGGAATCGCCCGCCGCCAGTACCCTTACCGTCCACCCGCCGCGCTTGGCCAGCACGGCGACCAGGTAACCGTCACCGGCGTTATTGCCGTGACCTGTGACCACGGTCAATTCATTCGCCGCTGGCCAATGTCGGACCAGCGCTCGCCAAGTGGCCCGTGCGGCACGCTGCATCAATTCGAAGCCCGGCGTACCGGCCGCGATCAGGCTCGCATCGAGCCCTCGGACCTGCGCAGCGCAGTACAGCGCGTCGGGTAAATCATCTTTAGTGTGCGGCATGCGTCTACGGGCTCCGATGTCTGGCAGAATTATACGCACCTCAGCTCCGGTTTCTCTCGCCTCATGCCCGCTATTACCAAAGACCTGCCTGCCCTCGCCCAATCCATCAAGGACTGGGGCCGCGAGCTGGGCTTTCAACAAGTCGGCATCAGCGGCCTGGACCTTGCCGAGCATGAACAGCACCTGGAACGCTGGCTCGCCGCTGGCTACCACGGCGAAATGGACTACATGGGCGCCCACGGCAGCAAACGCTCGCACCCCGAAGAACTGGTGCCGGGCACCTTGCGCGTGGTGTCGCTGCGCATGGACTACCTGTCGGGCGATACCAGAATGGCGCAATTGCTCGCCCAACCTGAAAAAGCCTACGTCTCGCGTTATGCCTTGGGCCGCGACTACCACAAATTGATCCGTAAACGCGTGCAACATCTGGCGGAAAAAATTCAGGCCCAGATTGGCCCGTTTGGCTATCGCGCGTTCGTCGACAGCGCTCCCGTGCTGGAAAAAGCCATCGCCGAAAAAGCGGGCCTGGGCTGGATCGGCAAAAACACCCTGGTCCTGAATCGCAAGGCCGGCAGTTATTTCTTCCTCGCCGAACTGTTCGTCGACCTGCCGCTGCCAGTGGACCCACCCCATGCCACCGAACACTGCGGCCGCTGCAGCGCCTGCCTCGACATCTGCCCGACCAATGCCTTCGTCGGCCCCTATGTGCTGGACGCCCGGCGCTGTATTTCCTATTTGACCATCGAACTCAAGGGCGCCATCCCCGAAGAGCTGCGACCGCTGATTGGCAATCGGGTGTTCGGTTGCGATGACTGCCAGATCGTCTGCCCGTGGAACCGCTTCGCCCGCCCGTCCGGCGAAAGCGACTTCAAGCCACGCCACAACCTGGACAACGCCGAACTGGCCGAGCTGTTCATGTGGGACGAGGATAAATTCCTGAGCAGCACCGAAGGTTCGCCCTTGCGCCGAACCGGTTACGAAAACTGGCTGCGCAACCTGGCGGTGGGCCTGGGAAATGCGCCTTCAACGATTCCGGTACTGGAAGCGCTGAAGGCACGACGCGAACATCCGTCCGAATTGGTGCGCGAGCATGTCGAGTGGGCGTTGCAGCAGCACGCCGAACGTCAGGCCTCGTCGTTGTAGACGAACTTGGGCATTTCCCAATGGAAGCGGATCGCCAGCAGGCGTAGCAGGAAACCGCCGAACAGCGTGATCAGGATCGCCTGCTCCCCCGGCAAATTCAGGTACAGACAGAGCATGTAGCACCACGCCGCCGCGAAGGAAACGCTGGCGTACAACTCGCGCCGGAAGATCAACGGAATATCGTTGCAGAAGATGTCCCGCAGGATGCCACCAAAAACCCCGGTGATCACACCGCTGACCGATGCGACCAACATGCCATGCCCCATTTCCAGGGCGGTCATGCAGCCGATCAGCGTAAATGCCACCAGGCCGACGGCGTCGAGCACAAGAAACAATGAACGCAGATGGCGCATCCAGCGTGCGGTGAACACCGTGATCATTGCGGCAATGGTGGTCAGCACCAGGTATTCCGGGTGTTTCACCCAGGTCAGCGGGTAGTGGCCGAGCAGCACGTCACGCACCGAACCGCCGCCCAGCGCCGTGACGCACGCGATCAGCACCACGCCGAACCAGTCCATGCCGCGACGCCCGGCGGACAGGGCACCGGTCATGGCCTCGGCGGTGATGGCGATCAGGTAAAGCATCAGCAACATGGTGGCGATCCTTGCGAAAAGGCGCGCAGTCTACGCACTTCGCTGAAGCACCAAAAGGGGGCAAAGGTGTCAGCGTTTATGCCACCCGATCAGACCTTGATGAAATGCTGGCGATAGTGCTGCAGCTCGGCGATCGACTCACGGATGTCGTCCAGCGCCAGGTGGGTGCTGCCCTTCTTGAAGCTGTCGCGAACGTCCGGCGCCCAGCGAGCGGCCAGTTCCTTGAGGGTCGAAACGTCAAGGTTGCGGTAGTGGAAATAGCTTTCCAGGGATTTCATGTGCGTATAAAGGAAGCGACGATCCTGGCAAATGCTGTTGCCGCAGATCGGCGACTTGCCCTTGGGCACCCACTTCTCCAGGAAGGCGATGGTTTGTGCTTCAGCTTCGGCCATGCTGATGCGGCTCTCGCGCACGCGCTGGGTCAGGCCCGAACCGCCATGTTGACGGGTGTTCCACTCGTCCATGCCGGCGAGGATTTCGTCGCTGTGGTGAATGGCGATCACCGGACCTTCGGCCAGGGTGTTCAGGTCGCTGTCGGTGACAATGGTGGCCATTTCGATGATGACATCGGTATCCGGGTTCAGACCGGTCATTTCCAGGTCGATCCAGATCAGGTTCTGCGGGTTTTGCATGTGTCGGCTCCTAGGCAATGCTGCGCAGTTTAGCCTAGGCCGGTGGCAGGGCGTGCTAAACTCGCGGCCGTTTTACCTAATCGCTGCATTATTACTACGGAACACCCATGGCCAAACGCCAACTCAATCGTCGTCAAAACTGGCGCATCGAAAAGATTCAGGGCGAACGCGCTGCCCGCGCCGCCAAACGCGAGTCCTCGGCTGTCGAGGCACTTGAGGGCGGCGACCTGGGCCCGGAACAGCACGGCCTGGTGATCGCGCACTTCGGTGTGCAGGTCGAAGTCGAGGCCCGCGATGGCGAACTGGCCGGCCAGGTGTTCCGCTGCCACCTTCGGGCGAACCTGCCTGCGCTGGTGACCGGCGACCAGGTGGTCTGGCGTGCCGGCAACCAGGGTATCGGCGTCATCGTGGCGCAGTTGCCACGCAATACCGAACTCTGCCGCCCGGACAGCCGTGGCCAGCTCAAACCGGTTGCGGCGAACGTCGACATGATTGTCATCGTGTTCGCGCCACTGCCTGAGCCACATGCCAACCTGATCGACCGCTACCTCGTAGCCGCCGAACACGCGGGCATCAAGCCGCTGCTGTTGCTGAACAAGTTCGACCTGATCGACGAGCACAACGCCCCGGCGCTGAATGCCTTGCTCGCGGTCTACCGCACCCTGGGTTATCCCGTGCTCGAAGTGTCGGCCCACCACGGTAACGGCATGGAACAGCTTCAAAAACTCTTGGACGGGCGCATCAGCGTATTCGTCGGCCAATCCGGTGTCGGCAAGTCGTCGCTGGTCAACAGCCTGCTGCCGGAAGTCGAAACCCGCGTCGGCCCGTTGTCCGAGTTGTCCGGCCAGGGCACCCATACCACGACCACCGCGCGCCTGTTCCACTTCCCCGGCGGTGGCGAGCTGATCGACTCCCCAGGTATCCGCGAATTCGGCCTGGGCCACGTCAGCCGTGCCGATGTCGAGGCCGGTTTCATCGAGTTCAACGACCTGCTTGGCACCTGCCGCTTCCGCGACTGCAAGCACGACCGCGAACCTGGTTGCGCCCTGCTCAAGGCCCTGGAAGATGGCCGCGTGCAACAACAACGGATGAATAGCTACCGCTCGATTATCGCCAGCCTACCGGAAAACGGCTACTAAACAGACGTGCCGACCGCCCTGGCTTCAGCGGGGTGGTCGGTGGCTGGATCCCGCCTCCACTTAAACATCAGACCTTTCTGTAAGACTTGCACACCCTCGCTTGTAGGGCATTTCTCTTTCCGCGCCGCCCCCTTGTGGCCGCCCTTCAATCGCCTAACTTCAAGCCCTCTTCGCACTCCTGCGACACCGAGGGACACCCATGCAAACCTACCATCTGTTCATCAGCCACTCGTGGAACTACTCCGACGCCCACGACAGTCTCGTGCGCCTGCTCAACGCCAAGCCGGGTTTCACGTTCAAGAATTTTTCAGTGCCACCGGACAACCCGATTGTCGGCGCGAAAACCGACAAACAACTCGAGGAGGCCATCGAAAACAAGATCCGCCCGTGTTCGGCGGTATTGATCATGGCCGGGATGTATTCCACCTACAGCAAGTGGATCAACAAGGAAATCGAGATCGCCAAGCGCATGGGCAAGGTGATCATTGCGATCAAGCCGTTCGGTGCCGAGCGCATTTCCACGGTAGTCCGTGACGCGGCACATGCCGAATGCGCGTGGGACACCAACAGCATCATCAACGCGATTCGCCAGCATACGGCGGTGTAACCATGCGCAAGGGACTGTTTATCGGCATCAACGACTACACCCATGTGTCGCGCCTGAGCGGTTGCAGCAATGACGCCATGGCCATGGCCTCGGTGCTGAAGACCGACGCCAACGGCGATCCGAACTTCAAGAACATCGTGCTGACCTCCGCCGAGGACTACCTGGGCCGGGGAAAACTCGAAGACCAGATCCGCGAGCTGTTTTCCGGGGACTGCAATGTCGCCCTGCTGTATTTCGCCGGCCATGGCAGCTTCGACACCGACACCGACGAAGGCATGTTGATCCCACAGGATTACAAGAGCGCCAAGGACGGGATTCGCCTCAGCGACATTCTGAACTGGGCCAGCAAGGCCACGAAGATCAAAAACAAAGTGATCATTCTCGATTGCTGCCAGAGCGGCTCGGCCGGCAAACTGCGTGCATTGCGCAGCGAGGGCAGCGTGGTCGGCGAAGGCATGACCATTCTGACCGCCTGCAAAAAGGAAGAACCGGCGATGGAGGGCGCACAGCACGGTGTGTTCACCGGATTGTTGCTCCAGGCCCTGCACGGCGGAGCGGCGAACATCCTGGGCAAAATCACACCCGGCAGCCTGTATGCGTTTGTCGACAACGCCCTCGATGCCTGGGAGCAGCGTCCGGTGTTCAAGACCAACGTCTCGCAGTTCATTTCCCTGCGCGAAGTGTCACCACTGATACCCAAGGAAATCCTGCGCAAACTCCCCGAATGGTTTGCCGAAGCGGAGTCAACGTACCCCCTCGCCCCCAGCTTTGAGCCCACCGAACCGGAGTTCAACCCGGAACAGGGCGAGGTCTTCGCCCAGCTGCAAAAGTGCAACCGCCACAGCCTGGTCGAACCGGTGGACGCCGAGCACATGTACTACGCCGCCATCCACTCCACGGGCTGTCGCCTCACCGCCCTCGGCGCCTATTACCGCGAACTCGCGATCAAGGGACATTTCTGATGCCAGTGTTTATCAGCTACCGCCACATGGACCGCGCCTACGCGATCCACATCAACACGCGCCTGATACAGGCCAATATCAAGACCTACCTCGACGTACTGGATGCCGAATCCCAGACCACCGACGACATCACCGGAGTGATCACCCGCAACATCAGCGAATGCACGCACCTGCTGGCCGTGGTGTCGGAGAAAACCGCGCTGTCCTGGTGGGTGCCGTTCGAAATCGGCGAGGCGACCATCACCAATCGGCGTATCTGCTCGTTCAAGACCGGCCCGACAGAGCTGCCGCTGTACCTGGACAAATGGCCGAAGCTGACCAGCGAAAGGGATATCGAGTTCTTCATTGATGCTTATCGCAACGAATTGACGGTCAAGCGTTCGATGTCACTGGAATCGGTTACGGGCAGCGAGTCGGTGCGCAGCGTCAACAAATCCAATGCTGAACGCTTCCACGCCGATCTCAAGACCCGAATAACCCGCGGCTTTTAATGCAAAAAACACCCACAAAAAAGCCGACATCACCGTCGGCTTTTTCGCAGGTCACTGCTTGGCCGGCTCACCCGGCTTCGGTGCCGGGTCATCGAACAGGTTCAAGCGCTCACGCAGTTCGTGGGCCGGCAGCGGCTGCTTGTCCGCCGGTAACGCGTTCGGGTCGACCGGTGCAGTCGGTGTTGCTCCCGGAGTGGCGGAACCTTGCGGTGCATCCGGAGCAGGCTCTGCGCCTTGCGATCCTTCGATGGCACGCTGGGCCTTCTTGGTCAGCACCACGATGTCGATACGACGGTTGACCGGGTTGAACGGATGCTCGCGATCGAACAGGGCCGACGAGGCATAACCGACAACGCGCGCCACCTGCGAATCGGGATAGCTGCCCGCCACCAACGCACGGCGCGCGGCGTTGGCACGGTTGGCCGAAAGCTCCCAGTTCCCGAATTCACCGGTGCCGCTGTAAGGCTTGGCATCGGTATGGCCGCTGATGCTGATCTTGTTCGGCACGGCCTTGATGGTGTCGGCCATGGCCAGCAGGATGTCTTCAAAATAGGGTTTCAGGCGCGCCGAGCCCGAGTCGAACATCGGCCGGTTCTCGGCGTCCACGATCTGGATACGCAAACCGTCCGGGGTGATCTCGAACAAGATCTGGTCTTTGAATTTCTGCAGTTGCGGGTTCTCTTCGACCTTGTTCTGCAGCTCTTGCAGCAGCAGTTCCAGGCGCTCCTTCTCCACCATCTCGGCCATGCCTTCGACCTGTTCGACGTCGACCGTCACCTTGTCCGGCTGCGGCTGGGTCTTCATCTCGGGGTTGAGGGTGTTTTCCGGCGCCATGGTCGGCGTGCCGCCCAGATCGATGATGTACGGCGTGCCACTTTCGGAGAAGCCGATCGGGTCCTTGAAGTAGCCGGCGATGGCGATCTTCTGTTCCGGGGTGGCGGTGGACAGCAGCCACAATACCAGGAAGAACGCCATCATCGCCGTGGCGAAGTCGGCGAAGGCGATTTTCCAGGCGCCCCCGTGATGCCCGCCGGCGATGCGCTTGACGCGCTTGATGATTATCGGCTGATTGTTCTCCATGGCTTAACGACCGCGAACCGCTTGTTCCAGCTCGGCGAAGCTAGGACGGTGTGCCGGGTACAGGACCTTGCGCCCGAACTCCACGGCCAGCGATGGCGGCATGCCGGAAGCGGAAGCCACCAGCGAGGCCTTGATGGCTTCGTAGACGTTCAGTTCTTCCTTGGCATCGTGGGCCAGGGAATGCGCCAGCGGGCCGAAGAAGCCATAGGCCGCGAGAATACCGAAGAAGGTACCCACCAGTGCCGCACCGACGTGCAGGCCGATGGACTTCTGGTCGCCTTCACCCAGCGAGGCCATGGTCACCACGATACCCAGGACCGCCGCGACGATACCGAAACCGGGCATGGCGTCGGCGATACCGTTCACCGCGTGGGACGGGTGCTCCAGGTCTTCCTTGAGGCTGTAGAGCTCCATGTCGAACAGGCCCTCCAGCTCATGGGGCGCCATGTTGCCGGAGGACATGATGCGCAGGTAATCACAGATGAACGCGGTCATGCGCTCATCCTTGAGGACCGTCGGGTACTTGGCGAAGATCGGGCTCGCCGCGGCATCTTCGATATCCGCTTCGATGGCCATCATGCCTTCGCGGCGGCTCTTGTTGAGAATCTCGTAGATCAGGCCCAGCACTTCAAGATAGAAGGCATGGCTGAAACGCGAACCGAACATGCTCAGGGACTTCTTGAGCACGTGCATGGTCATGTAGCCGGGGTTGGCCTGCAGGAATGCACCGAGGGCCGCACCACCGATGATCATGACCTCGAAAGGCTGGATCAGGGCGGCAATCTTGCCATGGGAGAGCACGTATCCGCCGAGCACGCTCGCGAATACGACGATGATGCCGATAATTTTAGCCATAGGTAGGAGAGCACTTACTGAGTCGGGTTCAAGGTCATATTCGGAAGTTAAAAAATCTCTTCTTCTACTTATCGGCAAAACTGCGCCAGACTATAGCCAGTTCAGGCGAAAAGCTAATTTGACCCCCTCGGGGCACAGGTATTGTTGACGATGATCGCCTACAGACATGGCTAAACAAACAAACGCCCCGACACCCGCACCGACCACCCTCGAAGGCTGGACCAAGCTTCTCGACGGCGTGCGCCTGCCGGTTCCACAGGCCAGTCATGACCGTGTCTGCCGGGCCATGCGCGATAGCCGCAGCTCTGTGCGCAAGATCGCCGACTTGATGCAGGACAGTCCGGCCCTGGCCTTGAGCGTGATTCGCGAGGCCAACCGGTACAGCCATGGCGGCATGACCGAGCCGGCGGAAAATCTTGAGGTCGCCATCAACCGTCTCGGCTTGAAGCGCACCGAGGAGTTGCTCGCGCGACTGCCCGCCGTGCCCCAGGGTGAGATTCCGAAAGCCCTGCGCCAGTTGCAGCTGATCAGCCAACACGCCAGCCAACAGGCCAACGGTTTTTTTGCCAGCCGCCTGGCCCGCCTGTGGCAGGACATCCACTGGGGCAGCCTGCTGTTTCTATCGCCGCTGTGGCCCCTGGCCCTGACCCATCCGCACCTGCTCGAAGACTGGGAGCTGCGGGTCATTCATAAAGGCGAATCGGCGCGCACCGTCGAAAAGCAACTGTTTGGCGCTCGCCTGCTGGAAATCGGCCTGGCCCTGGTAAATCTGTGGCACCTGCCAATCTGGGTGCAACAGGGGTATCGACTGCTGCTCACCGAGCAACGGGAACTGGTCAAAGTCCTGCGCATTGCCCGTGACAGCGAGCATCCGCTACGCCAGCAGAACCGTCTGGATGACGACCCGACCCTGCGCCGCTGGCTCAATCAACCGGCCAACACGGTGCTGTTGGCCAACGGCCTGGCGCTCTCGGCGCACCAGGCCTGGGACAGTCCGCACAGTGAGCGCTGGCAGTACCTGACCAGCCTCTATTTGCAAATACCGATGGACCAGGTGCAACAACAACTGCACCAGCAAGCCGCCAACAGCGCGCGTAACCACGCCATGCCCGACCTCTGGCATCCCGCTGTGGCGCTGATCTGGCCATGGGGCACGAACCCTGTGAATGCCGGTTTGCTGCCAGCCCCGGCCCCCACCGCCGAAGACCTGGCGAAGTGGCGCAAGCAATGCGCCGAGTTGTTGGTCGAGCCGAGTCGCTTCACCAATGCCATCCACCTGACTACCACTGCCCGCGACGCACTGGTTGCCTGTGGCATGCGCAGGGTGATGATCCTGATGGCCGATCGCACCCACTCACAGCTGCGCGTGCACCAGACAGCCGGCTTGCCAGACGAAGTGGCTGGCCTGAACTTTGCCGTCAGTCAAAGCCCGGTACTGCAACGCCTGCTCTCGCAACAGGCCCAGGTCCGCCTCACGCCCCTGAACAACGCGCAATTTTCCGCGTTGCTGCCCAACAACCTGCGCAGCCAGTTCAGCGGCGAACACCTGTTGCTGCGTTCGCTGCTCAACAATGGGCGGGTGATCATGATCGTCGTGGCAGACCAGGGTGGCCGGCCGTTCTCGGACATCACCGTGCAAGCCTTCGGCAAAACCGCACAATGCATCGAAAAAGCGCTACACAGCTTTAGCCAGCGCGGCCAATAAGGCTGCGCTACAATCCCCCCTTTTGTGCTCTGGAGACCTCACATGTCTGACTTCTCTGGCTTGCCGCTGGTGATCGAGCCGAGCGACTTGCTCCCTCGCCTCGACGCCCGCGAACTGATTCTGGTGGACTTGACCAGTCCCGCCCGCTACGCCGAAGGACACATTCCCGGCGCGCGCTTTGTCGATCCTAAACGCACGCAGCTGGGTCAGGCGCCCGCCCCGGGACTGATGCCGCCGCAGGCAGCACTCGAAACCTTGTTTGGAGAGCTGGGGCACAACCCCGATGCCGTCTATGTCGTCTATGACGACGAAGGCGGCGGTTGGGCCGGGCGCTTCATCTGGCTGCTGGATGTCATTGGGCACAGCAAGTATCACTACGTCGACGGTGGTCTGACGGCCTGGCTGGCAGAGGGCATGCCCATGTCGATCCAGATCCCGCCATCCGCTGGCGGCCCGGTTGCGCTGACCCTGCACGACGAACCCACCGCTACCCGCGAATACCTGCAAAGTCGTCTCGGCGCTGCCGACCTGGCAATCTGGGACGCACGCGGTCCGCTGGAGTACTCCGGCGAGAAAGTCCTGGCGGCCAAGGGCGGCCACATCCCTGGCGCGGTGAATTTCGAATGGACTGCGGGCATGGACAAGGCGCGCAACCTGCGCATCCGTACCGACATGCCGCAGATCCTCGAACAGCTCGGCATCAGCAAAGACAAAGAAGTGATTACCCACTGCCAGACTCACCATCGATCTGGCTTCACCTATCTGGTGGCCAAGGCTCTCGGTTATCCGCGGGTCAAGGGCTACGCCGGCTCCTGGGGCGAATGGGGTAACCATCCCGACACGCCCGTAGAGATTTAAGGTTTTAAGGACAGTTAATGAACAAGCGTCTGTTTATCGTCAGCCAATACCTGCTGCCCCACAACCTGCTCTCGCGACTGGCCGGCTGCATCGCCGAATGCCGCGTGCGCTGGTTCAAGAATGCGTTCACCGCCTGGTTCGCCAAGCGTTACCAGGTGAACATGTCCGAGGCAGTGGTCGAAGACCTGACCGCCTACGAGCACTTCAACGCTTTCTTCACCCGTGCCTTGAAAGACGGCGCTCGCCCGCTGGACGAAACGCCTGGCTCAATCCTCAGCCCGGCGGACGGCGCAGTCAGCCAGCTCGGTCCGATCGAGCACGGTCGTGTCTTCCAGGCCAAGGGCCACAGCTTCAGCGTGCTGGAACTGCTGGGTGGCGATGCGGCGAATGCCGCGCCGTTCATGGGCGGTGATTTTGCGACTATTTATCTGTCGCCGAAAGATTACCACCGCGTGCACATGCCACTGGCCGGCACCCTGCGCGAGATGGTCTACATCCCGGGCCGCCTGTTCTCGGTCAACCAGACCACCGCTGAAAACGTTCCGGAACTGTTTGCCCGCAACGAGCGCGTGGCGTGCATTTTCGACACCGAACGCGGGCCGATGGCCGTGGTGCTGGTGGGCGCGATGATCGTAGCTTCGATCGAAACCGTGTGGGCCGGGCTGGTGACGCCACCCAAACGCGAGCTGAAAACCTTCCGCTACGACGAAGCCGCACGCGCGCCGATCCATCTGGAAAAAGGTGCGGAACTGGGCCGCTTCAAACTGGGTTCGACCGCTGTCGTGCTGTTCGGGCCGGATCAGGTGAAGTGGGCTGAAGAACTGGTGGCGGGTTCGCCGGTGCGGATGGGTCAGGGGATGGGTCTGCCGAAGGCCTGATCGCGCTCCCCAAACCTGTAGGAGCTGGCTTGCCAGCGATGGAGTCCTTGAGGGCCCCTTCGCTGGCAAGCCAGCTCCTACATGGTTTTGTGGTGCTGTTAGAGCTGGCCGTCGCGATCGCGGAAGCCCAGCAGATACAGCACACCATCCAGCCCCAGGGTGGAAATTGCCTGCTTGGCCGACTGTTTGACCAGCGGCTTGGCGCGGAATGCCACGCCCAACCCGGCAATCGCCAGCATCGGCAAGTCATTGGCTCCGTCGCCGACTGCAATGGTCTGCTCCAGACGCAAGCCTTCCTTGTGTGCCAGTTCCTTGAGCAAATCAGCCTTGCGCTGCGCATCGACAATTGGCTCGATCGCCACGCCGGTCACCTTGCCGTCGACCACTTGCAGCTCGTTGGCGAACACGTAGTCAATGCCTAGCTTGGCCTGCAACTGCTTGGCGAAGTAGGTGAAGCCACCCGACAGAATGGCGGTCTTGTAACCCAGGCGCTTGAGTTCGGCGAACAGGGTTTCAGCGCCTTCGGTCAAGCGCAGCGAGGCTCCGATCGAGTCCAGCACGCCCACGTCCAGGCCTTTGAGCAACGCCAGGCGCTCTTTGAAGCTGGCGCGGAAGTCCAGTTCACCGGCCATCGCCCGCTCGGTGATTTCCGAAACCTTGTCACCCACGCCTGCCGCCTTGGCCAGCTCATCGATGACTTCGGCTTCGATCAGGGTCGAGTCCATGTCGAACACCGCCAGGCGGCGGTTACGACGGAACAGCGAATCTTCCTGGAAGGCGATGTCGACGTTCAGTTCCTGCGCCACACTGAGGAATTCGGCCCGCAGTGCCTGCGGATCAGCCGCCTCGCCACGTACGGAGAACTCAATGCAACCCTTGCCTTTATCGGCCGGGGTATCCAAAGGCATGCGCCCGGACAGGCGATCGATGTGGTCGATGTTCAGGCCATATTTGGCGGTGATCGAGCTCACGGCCTGCAATTGGCCGGCGGTGACCTTGCGAGTCAGCAGGGTCACGATGTGGCGTTTTTTGCCCTGGTTGCCAACCCACTGCTGGTAATCCCCTTCGGACACCGGTGTGAACCGCACCTGTTGATCAAGCTCATAGCCCTTGAACAGGATGTCCTTGAGCACCGACTTGCCTTGTTCGGTATCAGGAATTTCAACCAGGATGCCGAACGACAGGGTGTCGTGGATCACCGCCTGACCGATGTCGAGAATGTTCACACCACCCTGGGCCAGAACGCCGGTAATGGCCGCAGTCAGACCCGGACGGTCGACTCCCGTGATGTTTATCAGGACGATTTCGCGCAAGGCGCACCCCCGCAGGTGGAAAAAAACCGCATTCTACCCACATTCAGTGACCATCGGGCACCGTGAGCGCTTTGACGGTCTAGGGCCTGTCGCTATACTGCGCGTCAACTTCACGGACAAAAGAGCCGAGCTCAAGTGAACCGGCCCACGCCAGTAAAAACCGATAACTTCTTTCTGCTGATCTTCCGTGCACTGCGCCACCGCCGTGTACCGATTGCATTGCGCATTGCCAGCCATAACGTGATCCTGGTCGCCCTGGCCCTGGTGATCTACGCCTGCGTGATGGGTTTGCAGTTCAAGCAGGCCATGCACGAGCAAGCGGATGCGCTGGGTGAAAGCCTGACCATGCAGACGGCCTCCTCCGCCACCGAGCTGTTGGTGTCCAACGACATCCTCAGCCTCAACGTCCTGCTCAACAACCTGACCAAGAACAAGCTGGTGGCCCACGCCGCCATCTACAGCATGGATAACCGGATCCTTGCCGAGGCCGGCCAGCGTCCCAAGCACGGCCTGCTGGGCGAGGCGGAAGGCATCTACCAGAGCAAGATCACCTTCCAGGACGTGACCGCCGGTCAGCTGCGTATCAGCCTGGACATGGATCAGTTCCAGCAGCCGATGACCATCAGCCTGCAAAGCATGGGGATTTTGAGCGCGATCCTGCTGGCCCTGTCCCTGGCCTTGAGCCTGCGCATGGGTCGATACCTCTCCACGCCGCTGCTGCAATTGCGGTTGTGGCTGCGCAACATCGACGAATACACCCCGGCCACCGAGCGTAACGACGAGATCGGCGACCTGGCGCGCCAGCTGCACGCCGACTTCGCGCCGGAACCGGCCGAACCGGAACCCGTCCCGGAACCCGAATTCGACGACATCGATGACGACGATGCCGAACCGGACTTCGAAGTGCGTAACCTGCGCGATCCGAGTTTCGATGAAAGCCGCCCGATGGCCGCGATGAAAGCCGCGCCACGACGCGTCGTCAGCACCGTTGAAGATGATGACGATGAGGCGTTCGCCGATTTGCTCGATGATGTGCCAGCCAGCACGGCAAAACCGTTGGGCAAACCCGTGGCCTCCAGCATGCCGCAGCACAGCGCCGTGCTGGCCGTACAGTTGGGTTCACAGGAACAACTGCGACGCCTGCCCCGCACGCGCCTGGAAGAATTGCTCAAACGCTATCGCGACTGCCTCGACCAGGCGGCCTCGCTCTACCAGAGCGAACTGCACACCCTGAACGATGGCAGCACCCTGATGCTGTTCCACAACGAAGACAGCGGCGACGATTACCTGACCAACGCCATCTGCTGCGGCGAGCTGCTGCGGGCGCTGGGCCATCAATTGCAGATCGAAGTCGCCGACAGCGGTATCACCTTGCAATTGCAGCTTGGCCTGACCTTGGGCGACGAGCTGTTCGGCCTGAGCCAGATCGACCTGTTGCTCACCGACGCCGCACAGGACGCCCTGGCCCTGTCGCAACACAGCCGCAACCTGCTGCTGGTGGAGCGCAAGATCAGTGATGATGCCCTGATCCGCCAGCGCGCACGGATCCGCCCGATTGCCAGCCCTGAGGGCGCCTGCTGCGTGGAGCGGCTGATGGAGCCTTATCCGTCGATGCTGGAGCGACAACTGGCGCGGATGCACGAACGCCGGGCCTAAAAGCCTCGTTATGAAGAAGCCCGCACACGAGTAATCGTCTGCGGGCTGATCGTTCCCATGCTCTGCGTGGGAATGCCTCAAGGGACGCTCCGCGTTCCAGCCTCACACCTCACACCCCAACCCTGGCACCGTTGTGACGCAGAGCGTCACGGGCTGCATTCCCACGCAGAGCGTGGGAACGATCAGTATCGCTGGCAAGCCAGCTCCCACAGTGATTGATGTCGTGCACAAAATCAGCGCTCAACAGATAACCTGTGGGAGCTGGCTTGCCAGCGATGAGACCATCAGCAGCACTGGAAATCTCCAACCTGCAGAAACAACAAGGCCCGCGTCACTGCGGGCCTTGTTTTGAATCCATTCGGACTTAGAAACGAAACACTTCCATATCCGTGCGGATTGGCGCAGCCATCGGGATCTTCGGCTGTTTTTCCTGCTCCGCTGCAGGTGCCACAGGCTTGGCTGCCGGCTTTTTCGGGGCTTCGGCAATCGGCGGCTGGTTGGCCAGCGGCTTGAGCGCCACCGACAGCTGTTCAGCGAGCTTTTGCAGCAACGCACCCTGTGCCTGAACCTGAGCCGCGGTGCTGCCGGTGTGCTGCTCCTGCAGGTGGATGATGCGGTTATCGCGCACCTGGCCCCGACGGTCGATCAAACGCCATTGCGCATCGAGGATCGCCGGTTGCGAGGCACCCGAATCCAGGCGCGTGATGGTCAACAGCACCTGGACATCCGGAGTGAACCCGGTTGTCGCAGGCGCCAGCACCACACGCTGGCTGTCCAGGTGACCGGCCACCTGACGCAGCAACAGCTGATCGATGTCGGAAGACAGGCTGCCAGCCCAACGGCCATCGGCCGAGGCTTGCAGGCTGCCGTCAGGCTGACGTTGCAGCAGGGTTTCGCGCTGCAGGTAGTCCGCCACGGTTACCGGGCCCAACAAAACCGCCATACCGGCGCTTTGCGCAGGCTGAACCGGACTTCCACTGTCCAGTTGATACAGCGACACCGGCTGGTGAACGCTGCAACCCGCCAGGCCAAGAACGCCGGCGAGCATCAGAATAAAAGGAAGGCGCAGAGCAGTCATCGTCCCATCCAGGTGATTGCCACAAGGCTAATCACAGTGAAAATACTCAATAAATATAAAGAACGCTCGGCCACGCCGGCGCTTGAAAGGCCATATCATCCGTGAATATGCGTTCCGACTCCAGCGCCAAAGCGTCGATCTACGCGTTAAATCGTAGATCGAGCGCTCTAGGACGCTTAATTGAGGTTTTCGACGAGCAGCGCATCCACCCTCTGGAAGCCACGTGGCAGTTTGTTACCACGACGCCCACGCTCACCTTTGTAGTGTTCGAGGTCGTCTGCTTTCAGTGACAAGGTACGTTTTCCGGCCTGTAGCACCAAAGTGGCACCCTCCGGCACAACGGCGATGTCCGTTACATACTCTTCGCGACTGGCCACGCGCTCACCGGAAATCCCGATGATCTTGTTGCCTTTGCCCTTACCTAATTGTGGCAGATCGCTGATCTTGAAGATCAGCAGGCGACCTTCGGTGGTCACCGAAGCCAGCCAGTTCTGCTCACGATCGGCCACCGGGCGCGGCAGGATCACCTTGGCGTTGTTCGGCAGGCTCAGCAGGGCCTTGCCCGCCTTGTTCTTGGCCTGCAGGTCTTCACCCTTGACCACGAAACCGTAACCGGCGTCCGAGGCGATGACGTACAGCGCATCGTCTTCGGGCATCAGCACGCATTCGAAGCTCGCCCCTGGCGGCGGCGTCAGACGGCCGGTCAGCGGTTCGCCCTGGCCACGGGCCGATGGCAAGGTGTGCGCGGCGACCGAGTAGCTGCGACCGGTGGAATCGATAAACACCGCGAACTGGTTGGAACGCCCTGCCGCCAAGGCCTTGAAACCATCCCCGGCCTTGTACGAAAGCCCGGTGGCGTCGATGTCATGACCCTTGGCGGAGCGAACCCAGCCTTTTTCCGAGAGCACGACGGTAACTTTTTCGTTCGGCAGCAGATCGTGCTCGGTCAGCGCTTTCGCTTCAGCACGCTCGACGATTGGCGAGCGACGGTCGTCGCCATAGGTCTCGGCGTCCTTGATCAGCTCGCTGCGTACCAGTTTTTTCAACTTGGCTTCGCTGCTCAGCAGCGCTTGCAGCTTGGCTTGTTCCTTGAGCAGTTCATCCTGCTCGGAACGCAGCTTCATCTCTTCCAAGCGCGCCAATTGACGCAAACGCGTATCGAGAATGTAGTCGGCCTGGATTTCACTCAGGGCGAAACGCTCGATCAGCGCGGCCTTGGGCTGCTCCTCGGTGCGGATGATGTGAATCACTTCATCCAGGTTGAGGTAGGCGATCAACAAACCGTCCAACAGGTGCAGGCGACGCTCGACCTTGTCCAGGCGGAATTGCAGGCGACGACGCACGGTCTGCACCCGGAACTCCAGCCACTCGACCAGCAGCGCCCGCAGGTTTTTCAGCTGCGGCTTGCCGTCCAGCCCGATGATGTTGATGTTGACCCGGTAGCTCGACTCCAGTTCGGTGCTGGCGAACAGGTGCTGCATCAAGGCATCGTGGTCAAAGTTTTTCCGGGCGCCCGGAATAATCACGATTCGGCACGGGTTCTCGTGGTCCGACTCGTCGCGCAAGTCTGCGATTTGCGGAGCTTTCGACGGCTTGGCCTGCATCATCGCCGCGATCTGTTCCAGCACCTTGGCACCCGAAACCTGATGCGGCAGCGCGGTGACGATGATGTCGCCGTCTTCGATGTGATAAACGGCGCGCATACGCACCGAACCGCGACCTGTTTCGTAGATTTTCAGCAGGTCGGCGCGCGGCGTGATGATTTCCGCTTCGGTCGGATAATCCGGGCCTTGAATGTGCTCGCAGAGCTGTTCGACCGTGGCCTTGGGCTCATCGAGCAAACGCACGCAGGCGCTGGCGACTTCGCGCAGGTTGTGCGGCGGCACATCGGTGGCCATGCCGACGGCGATACCGGTGGTGCCGTTCAGCAGAATATTCGGCAAACGTGCCGGCAACACCAGCGGCTCGTCGAGTGTGCCGTCGAAGTTCGGGCCCCAATCCGCCGTGCCCTGGCCCAATTCGCTGAGCAGCACTTCGGAATAACGCGACAGCCGTGCTTCGGTGTAACGCATGGCGGCGAAGGACTTGGGATCGTCCGGCGCACCCCAGTTACCCTGGCCATCGACCAGCGTGTAGCGGTAGCTGAACGGCTGGGCCATCAGCACCATGGCCTCGTAGCAGGCCGAGTCGCCATGGGGATGGAACTTGCCGAGCACGTCACCGACGGTACGCGCCGATTTCTTATGCTTGGAATCGGCGTCTAGCCCCAGCTCGCTCATGGCGTATACGATACGCCGCTGTACCGGTTTCAGGCCGTCGCCGATATGCGGCAAGGCACGGTCCATGATCACGTACATGGAGTAGTTGAGGTAGGCATTTTCGGTGAAGTCAGCCAGTGATCGGCGTTCTACACCGTCCAGGCTGAGATCAAGGGAGTCGCTCATGCGGGCCTCATCGGTTCGTTGTCTGGCGCAGCAGCATGGTGCCACCGCGCTGGGTAAATTCAAGTTTGTTCAGCGCGCTCATACCGAGCAGCACTTGATCGCCATCCAGGCCAGGCACGACGAGGGCGCGCACATCACGCAGCACAATGTCGCCCAGTTGCAGGCGGTCGACGCGGGTTCGATAACCCTCGGTGCGACCGTTGGCGGTGCTCAGGGTCACCCCGAAGCCTTGTTCCAGTTTCAGCCGCTGCGCCAATTGCGCCGGGATCGCCACATCGGTCGCCCCGGTATCGAGCATGAAATTCACCGGCTGGCCATTGATATGGCCGCTGGCAACGAAATGCCCCTGGCCGTTGCTGACCAGTTTCACTTCGACATAACCCTCTGCGCGCTCCGAGCTCACGACCACATTCGGGTTTTGCTGGCGCTCTTCCCACTGGCCGAAGAACCGCGTCGCCAGGAACAACGCGGCGCACCAGGCCAGGACCATCAAGAGCCGACCGGCGCGCTTGCCCGGCGCTTGCTGGCTCATGGCTTGGCACTCCAGCCACCTTCAGGTGCTGCAAAGCGCCAGACGATCGGACGTACCTCGCCATCGGCACGGGCACCGGTGTTGTTGTCGACACCGATCCAGGCCCCCTCGGCGTCCACGACCAATGCTTCGGTCAGGGCAAAGTCCTGGGGATAACGACGATTTTCCTGCAGCGCCTCATCGGCAAAAGACCAGCAGCGTTCGACCTTGGCCGTCACCGCATCCCGGCGACAAATCTCGAACGCGTTGCGCTCAAGGGTAAACAGCTTGCCGTTGAACCATGACAGATCGGCAAAATCCCGGGGCATCGCTCTGGCGCTTGGAAATTGTGCAGGTTGCATTTCCATTCCCCCTTCGCTCAGCAGCACACAGCCGCCATCGCAGTCCCACACGGTCTGCTTGCGCTTGACCCGTAGCAACCCGCGACTCTCACGCTCGGCAGACAACCACAACTGGTCACCCTGCGGATTGATCGCCAGGCCTTCGAACAATGCATTGAAGCGCAGCAACATACCGCTGGCCCGCGCTTCGCGAACCATGATCGGCGAAATTTTCAGCCAGGAGGCCGGTCCGGTTGACGGAATTTGCAACACCGCCGCATGGGATTCGCTGACCACGTAGCGATTTCCGGCGCTATCGCAGGTAATCCCTTCGAAATCCAGGTCACCGCCGCGCACGAACGACGACACCCAGGCCCGCGAACGCAAACCCCAGGGCAGGCCATTGTCCGGCACGGGCGGAACGCCGATGCCGACTGTTTCCGCGTGCCAGACACCGTCACCCATCTTGAGGCGGTAGATCTGCTCGTCGTCTCGGTCGGAGATCGTCCACAGCTCATTGCCGCACTGGGCCAGCCCGGACAGGTTGCCACCGCGCATGCCGTCCACGGCATGTTCGGACAACAGACGCAGCTGCGGTGTCGGCTTGGCAGACACCGTCATCGAGGTCAGCAGCAACGCACACGCCAGGGCAAAGCCCAGCCGCATCAGCCCAGCACCTCCGCCAGGTTGCCCTTGGACTCCAGCCAGTTCTTGCGGTCACCGGCGCGTTTTTTCGCCAGCAACATGTCCATCATTTCCGAGGTCGCGGCGAAATCCTCACCGAGGGTCAACTGCACCAGGCGCCGGGTGTTGGGGTCCATGGTGGTTTCGCGCAGCTGCGGCGGGTTCATCTCACCCAGGCCTTTGAATCGGGTGACCTGCGGCTTACCGCGCTTCTTCTCGGCCACCAGGCGATCGAGAATGCCGTCGCGCTCAGCCTCATCCAGGGCGTAGTAGATCTCTTTGCCCAGGTCGATGCGGTACAGCGGCGGCATCGCGACGTAGACGTGACCGGCATCCACCAACGGGCGGAAATGCTGGACGAACAACGCACAGAGCAGGGTTGCGATGTGCAGGCCGTCGGAGTCGGCGTCGGCGAGGATGCAGATCTTGCCGTAGCGCAGCTGGCTCATGTCCGCGGCGCCCGGATCGACACCGATGGCCACGGCAATGTTGTGCACTTCCTGGCTGGCCAGCACTTCGCTGCCGTCGACTTCCCAGGTGTTGAGGATCTTGCCGCGCAACGGCAGGATCGCCTGGAACTCTTTGTCCCGTGCCTGCTTGGCCGAACCGCCGGCAGAATCACCTTCCACCAGGAACAGCTCGGAACGCATCGGGTCCTGCCCGGCGCAATCGGCGAGCTTGCCCGGCAACGCCGGCCCCTGGGTGATGCGTTTGCGCTCGACCTTCTTGCTGGCCTTCAGGCGACGGCCGGCGTTGTTGATCGCCAGCTCGGCCAGCGCCAGGCCGGTTTCCGGATTGGCATTGAGCCACAGGCTGAACGCATCCTTGACCACACCGGAGACGAACGCCGCCGCTTCCCGGGACGACAGACGCTCCTTGGTCTGGCCAGAGAATTGCGGCTCCTGCATCTTCATCGACAGCACGAAAGCGATGCGCTCCCAGACGTCTTCCGGCGCCAGCTTCACCCCACGCGGCAGCAGGCTGCGAAATTCGCAGAACTCGCGCATGGCGTCGAGCAGGCCCTGGCGCAGGCCGTTGACGTGGGTGCCACCCTGGGCCGTCGGGATCAGGTTGACGTAGCTTTCCTGCACCGCGTCGCCACCTTCCGGCAGCCACAGCAGCGCCCAGTCGACCGCTTCCTTGTTACCGGCAAAAGCGCCGCAGAACGGCTCGTCCGGCAGACGCTCGAATTCGCTGACGGCATCGACCAGGTAAGAACGCAGGCCATCTTCATAATGCCATTCGACTTTCTCGCCGGTGGCCTTGTCTTCAAAACTGACCAGCAGCCCAGGGCACAGTACAGCCTTGGCCTTGAGCACATGCTTGAGGCGGCTGATGGAGAACTTCGGCGAATCGAAATATTTCGGATCCGGGGCGAAGAACACGCTGGTCCCGGTGTTGCGCTTGCCAACCGTACCGACGATTTCCAGCTCGGTTTTCTTGTAACCGTCGGCAAAAGTCATCTGGTATTCGTTGCCGTCACGCTTTACACGCACCCGGACTTCGGTCGACAAGGCGTTGACCACCGAAATACCCACCCCGTGCAAGCCGCCGGAGAATTGGTAGTTCTTATTGGAAAACTTGCCGCCCGCGTGAAGCTTGGTGAGGATCAGTTCGACGCCCGAAACGCCTTCTTCGGGGTGAATGTCTACCGGCATGCCACGGCCGTCATCGCTGACTTCCAGCGAGTGGTCGGCGTGGAGGATGACCTGCACCGATTTGGCATGCCCGGCCAAGGCTTCGTCGACGCTGTTGTCGATGACTTCCTGGGCGAGGTGGTTCGGCCGACTGGTGTCGGTGTACATGCCGGGGCGTTTGCGCACCGGGTCGAGGCCCGAGAGGACTTCGATGGCGTCGGCGTTATAAGAGCTAGCGCTGGGAGTGGCCATGGGGTCTCGTCGTCAGTCTTTCATTGAAAATAGGGGCAAGGTTTCACAGCGCGGTGAAATCAATCGCCTGATACAAATCTGCGCCAATGCCGGCAAAACTAAGCATCGCCGGTAGCTGCTCGGCAAAACCCTGGTACCCATGGTCGCCACCCGGCTGGATACGCAAGGCACAGGCCCGGTAATACTGCTGGGCAAGACGATAGTCCAGCGTTTCGTCACCGGTCTGCAACCATACCTGATAGCGCTGCGGATCCTGGGGTGCCGGCACTTCCAGCTCGGCGAGGGCCGTCACGTGGTCGAGGGTCATTTCCCAGGTCTGTTCGGTATACAGGTTTTTCTGTGTCCCCAGAAACCCGTCGAACATCCGGTGCGGGCTGACGGCAGGGTTGATCAACAGGGCTTTCAAGCCTTGGCGCTCGGCCAAGTGAGTCGCATAGTAGCCGCCGAGCGAGCTTCCGACCAGCAGCGGCCGTCCGAGCGCTTCAATCGCCTGCTCCAGTTGAGCGATGGCCTCGCGGGGATGGTGATGCAGGGCCGGCACAAGCAGATGATCGCTCAAACCCAGGCGCTCCATCACTTCGCTCAACTGGGTGGCCTTTTTCGACGCAGGCGCGCTGTTGAAGCCGTGGATATAAAGGATCGAGCCGGACATTTGAACTCCCTGTGCATCGGGTAAAGAGGCGGAGTTTACAGGGACTTTGGGTGCCGATGAAATGCGATCCCTGTAGGAGCTGGCTTGCCAGCGAAGGCGGTGTTTCAGCTAACATCAATGTTGAATGTGATGACCCCTTCGCTGGCAAGCCAGCTCCTACAGAGGGACGTGTCAGTAGCCGTTGGAGCCGTAATCGATCTGAAAATCAAAGCCAGTGACGCGCTCCACAGCGGTTTCCAGCCGCCCATCCGGCAACAGCCGCAACCAGCGATACCCCGGCGCCTGCTCCCCGACCTTGAAATCCTCGCTGCCCGGTTCGAACTGAATGCAGGTCGAAGGCGAGGCGATCAGACGCACGCCGTTACGTAATTGATCGATTTCCTGATGCACATGCCCCCACAGCACGGCGCGTACCTGTGGAAAACGATCCAGAACCTCAAAAAACGCTTCGGGATTACGCAACCCGATTGGTTCCATCCACGCACAGCCAATCGACACCGGATGATGGTGCAGGCACACCAGATGATGCCGCTCTGGCGCTTCGCTCAAAGAACGGGCCAACAGTTGCAGCTGTTCGTCCTGCAAATACCCCGGTACCGAGCCGGGCACTGCCGAATCGAGCAGTGTGACCCGCCAGTTGCCGATATCCACCACCGGCTCCAGCAAGGCACTTTGCACCGCGGCCTCGGCCATGATCTGCGGTTCGTCGTGGTTGCCGGGAAGCCAGCGGGCGGGCGTGTCGAGCTGCCGGGTCAACTCACGAAACTGCTGGTAGGACTCCAGCGTACCGTCCTGGGACAGGTCGCCAGTCGCCAGGAGCAAATCGATCCGCGGCTGCTGCACACGCACCCACTCAATGACTTTTTGCAGGCTGTCGCGGGTATTCATGCCCAGCAGCGTCCCGCCTGCCTCGGCAAACAGATGACTGTCGGAGAGTTGCACCAGCAATGCCGGATCGGCGCTGGTCAGTGTGGATACGCTCGGCAAGGTGTTCTCCCAGGGCGTGAACACGGATTGGGTGAGAGTCGCAATTATGCTGGGAGACGATCGAAAGGGGAAACCTGTGAACCTGACGCAGTTCACAACTAACGGACGACTTCGTACTCATGCCCCAGCGCCAGGCAATGGCTCAGCCATTCACCCAGGAACATGTTCAGCTGGGCCTTTTCGTCGGGCTGGTGCATCGAGGCATTCGGGTAAGGATAGATGCCGCGAAAGCGTCGCGCATGTTCGGCGCTGACCACTTCAGCCATGCACGCGTCGTGATAGACCTGCACTTCCAGTTGCGGCACCGGCAGCCACGGCAGGCTGTGTTCCTGGCGCACCTGCAGGGTGGTGGTGTAGGGACACACCTGCAGCACCTCCAGCGCCAGCACGCCCAGCATCTGGTCGCCGTGGGTCACGGCAATGCGCCGCGCTGCCGGCTCGCTGCGCATGTCCGGCAACAGTCGCATCAGGCGCGCGTAGTTCGCCTCACAGGACGCCTGCAGCCCCACGAGGTCCACCCGATAGCGATCGCGCAGTTTGTTTACGACCATAGCCCCCTCACTTCAACGCGGTTCAGTGCCAGCCATTGCAAGGCAATGATGCTGGGCGCGTTGGCAATACGTCCGTCGCGTACGGCTTGCAGGGCATCTTCGAAAGCCCACACCGTGACGCGGATATCTTCAGCCTCTTCCTCCAGCCCATGCAGGCCGCCTACCCCACTACTATCGCAACGTCCCAGGTACAAATGCACGAATTCGTCGCTGCCGCCCGGCGATGGAAAATATCGGGTCATCGGCCACAGCGCCCCGATCACAAGCCCAGCTTCCTCCTGCGCTTCGCGGTGAGCAACTTCTTCCGGTTGTTCATCCTTGTCGATCAGACCAGCGACCAGTTCGATCAGCCACGGATTGTCGATCTTGCCCAGGGCGCCGACGCGAAACTGTTCGATCAGCACCACTTCATCGCGCTGCGGGTCGTAGGGCAGCACGCACACTGCATCGTGGCGCACGAACAGTTCACGGCTGATTTCGCGGCTCATGCCACCGGCGAACAATTCGTGACGCAAGTGCACGCGATCGAGCTTGTAGAAACCCTCGAAGCACTTTTCGCGCCGAACGATATCCACGGCGGTCGGAATGGCTTTGGCAAAATCAGTCATGACTATCCTCGTATCTAACACCGAGGCTCCAACCTCGACTTCGCGCCATCCTAACGCGCCCGTGAGGTTTGATGCAGCCCCTTTACCTTCATCGAGATAGACGGTGAGGGCGAAACCCACTCTAATTAGCTTAGTGGCGAACTGACTGCTCCGTTGATAGTCGAAGCGGGTAACTTTTTGCCTTTCCCTGTTTTATGAAGGACACCCATGTCACTTTTTAAAATTGCCTCCGTGGCCGCTCTCGCCCTGACCCTGGGCGCTTGCCAGAGCCTGTTCCAGCCCAACTATCGCGCGCCGCTGGAAACCACCCGCGACGCCACCGAGCAGCTCAAGCCAGGCTGCAGCGACCAGGATTGCCCGCTGGTGAACATCGACACCCTGCACTTCCCCGCCGAGCCTGCGCTTGACGACATCATCGAAAAACGCCTGCTGCAAATGACCCGCACCTCGCCCGACGCCCCGGTAGCGCCGACCCTGGCGGCCTATCGCGAACAGTTTTTGCGCACCGCCGGCCCGCGCAATAGCAGCTACCTGCAAGCCAAGGTACGCGAGCAGCATGACGGCCTGGTGATCATCGAGTTATCAAGTTACCTGGACACCGGCGGCGCCCATGGCACGCCGGGTCGAGGTTTCATCAACTATTCGCGTCAACAGCAGAAAGTGCTGACGCTGTCGGACATGCTGGTGCCGGGGCAGGAAGAGGCGTTCTGGAAAGCGGCGCAGGTGGCGCACAACAGCTGGCTGATCAGCACCAAGCTCGATCAGGAACCGGAGTTCGTCAAGAGCTGGCCGTTCCAGAAAACCCAGAACGTGGCGCTGACCTACGGCGGGGTGATCCTCAAGTACGAAACCAGCAGCATCGCGCCTTACGCGCTGGGCCATGTCGAACTGAAGATCCCCTACCCCCGCCTCAACGGCATCATCAAGCCCGAGCTGTTTCCCGGCCGTAACTGAAGGCCCGGCCCAGCACCAGCTGCAGCAGCCCTGCGAGGATCAGCGCCGGCAGGGTTGCGCCAATATCCGGGTACAGATTGGCCAGCAGATGATAGGTGCTGACCCCGCCCAACCAGGCGAGCAGCGCCGGCCAGCGCAGTGCAGCTGCGGCGACCTGGCCACTGCGCTTGCGCAGGATGAAGTGGTCCACCAGCACCACGCCGAACAGCGGCGCGAACACCGAACCGATCAGCAGCAGGAAGTTCTGGTATTGGGCCAGGGGCGCCAACAAGGCGATCAGGGTGCAGACCACGCCGATGGCCAAGGCCAAGTGTTCGACTTTCAGGCGCAACAGAATCCCGCTGGAAACCGCTGCCGAGTGAATGTCGGCAAAGGCGTTTTCCGACTCATCCAGAAGAATCAAAAGTAGCGGAATCCCCAGGCCGGCACCGGCCAGCGCCAACAGCAAGGCATTGACTTCACCGCTCGGCGCGAACGCCAGGGTGTATGCCACGCCCAGGCTCATCAGCCAGAAGTTACCGATAAAGAAGCCCACGGCGGTACCGCCAAACACATTCTTCGCACGCTTGCCGAACCGTGAGTAGTCGGCGATCAGCGGCAGCCACGACAGCGGCATGGCGATGGCAATGTCAAAACCTACGGCAAACGGCATCGAGCCGTCGCCGGCCTGGGCCCACAAGGCAGCCAGGTCGGCCTTGGCGAACAGGTTCCAGGTCAGCCAGATGCATGCGGCCAGCAGCAGCCAGATGCCCCATTTGCGCAGGATCTGGCGCACGAAGGTCAACGGACCGCTCACGGCCAACAGGGTCGCCAGCGCGCCGAAGAACAGCGTCCACAGCACCGGGTTGGATAGCGCGCTGCCATCGCTGAAGGCCTTTGCGCCCAACAGACTGGCGGCATCGCGCATGACGATGATCTCGAACGAACCCCACCCGATCAATTGCAGCAGGTTCAGCACGGCCGGCAGGCTCGCGCCACGGTTGCCGAGGCTGAGCTTGAGTGCGGCCATCGACGACAGGCCGGTGTCGCTGCCGATCACGCCGACGGCCGCCAGCAGCAGAACGCCGACCAGGGTGCCGAGGAAAATCGCCAGTAACGAGCCGGACAGGCCCAGGCCGGGCGCGAGCAGAGCACCGGTCTGCAAGACCATCAGGCCTATGCCGAGAGAAAACCACAGGGAAAACAGGTCGCGACCGCCAAAGACTCGTTTGTCGATCGGCACCGCGATGTCGGGAGAGTAAGTACTGGGTTGAATGCTCAAGGGTGTTATCTCAGAGGGACATTTGTTGTGATCGCTCCCACGCTCTGCGTGGGAACGATCAGTACGAGATGGTCAGATCAAACTTTCTGGTAAAGCTGACTGCCTTCCTGCTTGAAGCGCTCGGCCTGTTCGGCCATGCCTTGGGCGATGTCCACGTCCACCGCTTCGATCCGTTGGTTGGCCGCATACTCACGGACTTCCTGGGTGATTTTCATCGAGCAGAATTTCGGCCCGCACATGGAGCAGAAGTGCGCGACCTTGGCCGAATCCTTCGGCAACGTCTCATCGTGATACGAACGAGCGGTGTCCGGATCAAGGCCCAGGTTGAACTGGTCTTCCCAACGGAATTCGAAGCGCGCCTTGCTCAGGGCATTGTCGCGGATCTGCGCGCCTGGATGCCCCTTGGCCAGATCGGCGGCGTGCGCAGCGATCTTGTAGGTGATGATGCCGGTCTTCACGTCATCCTTGTTCGGCAGACCCAAGTGCTCTTTCGGCGTCACGTAGCAGAGCATGGCGCAACCGAACCAACCGATCATCGCCGCACCGATACCGGAGGTGATGTGGTCGTAGCCCGGCGCGATGTCGGTGGTCAGTGGGCCGAGGGTGTAGAACGGCGCCTCGTCGCAGCACTCGAGCTGCTTGTCCATGTTCTCCTTGATCAACTGCATCGGTACGTGGCCCGGCCCTTCGATCATGCACTGCACGTCGTGCTTCCAGGCGATCTTGGTCAGCTCGCCGAGGGTTTCCAGCTCGCCGAACTGCGCTTCGTCGTTGGCGTCGGCAATCGAACCAGGACGCAAGCCATCACCCAGCGAGAAGCTGACGTCGTAGGCCTTCATGATTTCGCAGATATCTTCGAAATGGGTGTAGAGGAAGTTCTCTTTGTGGTGCGCCAGGCACCACTTGGCCATGATCGAACCGCCACGGGAAACGATGCCGGTCACGCGCTTGGCGGTCATCGGCACGTAGCGCAACAGCACGCCAGCGTGGATGGTGAAGTAGTCGACGCCCTGCTCGGCCTGCTCGATCAGCGTGTCGCGGAACAGCTCCCAGGTCAGGTCCTCGGCCACGCCGCCGACTTTTTCCAGGGCCTGGTAGATCGGCACGGTGCCGATCGGCACCGGCGAATTGCGGATGATCCACTCGCGGGTTTCGTGGATGTGCTTGCCGGTGGACAGGTCCATGACCGTGTCCGAACCCCAGCGAATGCCCCAGGTCAGTTTCGCCACTTCTTCTTCGATGGACGAACCCAGGGCGCTGTTGCCGATGTTGCCGTTGATCTTCACCAGGAAGTTACGGCCGATGATCATCGGTTCCAGTTCGGTGTGGTTGATGTTGGCCGGAATGATCGCGCGACCGCGGGCAATCTCGTCCCGGACAAACTCTGGGGTGATGATTTTCGGCACGCTGGCACCAAAGCTGTGGCCGGCGTGTTGCTGATCCAGCAGGCCGGCGGCGCGGGCCACTTCCAGCTTCATGTTTTCGCGGATGGCGACGTATTCCATCTCGGCAGTGATGATGCCCTGGCGCGCGTAGTGCATCTGGCTGACGTTGGCGCCCGGCTTGGCGCGGCGCGGATTGTTCACGTGGGCGAAACGCAGCTTGGTCAGTTCCGGATCTGCCAGGCGTTCCTGGCCGAAGTTGGAGCTCAGGCCGCTCAGGCGTTCGGTGTCACCGCGGGATTCGATCCACGGCGAGCGCACGTCGGCCAGGCCTTTGCGCACGTCGATGATCACGTTGGGGTCGGTGTATGGGCCCGAGGTGTCGTACACCACCACCGGCGCATTGACTTCGCCGCCGAAGTCGGTCGGCGTCACGTCCAGACTGATTTCGCGCATCGGCACGAGGATGTCCGGGCGAGTGCCCTGGACATAAATTTTTTGCGAGCGGGTAAACGGCTGCACCGATTGTTGATCGACCTTGGCCGAGTCACTCAGGTTGGTGGCGATTTTTGCTTTTGTAGTCATCACGGGCTCTCCAGACAGCATCCAGGCAGTGGAATTTTGTCGGAGCGAACCTGTAAACGAATGGACGCACGGGCGCTGGAAAACCAGCTGTGCTGTGCTCAGTGCTCGAGGGGTGTTCGATTGTCGAACAACATCCCGGACGAAGCACAAGAGGACTCGCCGGGTGACGAGAAATCTTGTTCCCTACGCAGGCGCTAACCTGATCAGGTTCAACGGGATCCGAAATTATTCGATCTCAGCCTCATAGCAAGGCACCCCGACAAGAACCCGGCCAGTCTAGACACAACTGACACAGAACGCCAACACCGCTGCAAACACCATGATGAATGGCGCAATTAGCGCGATCGCCAGGATTGTTGCCGCTCGAATGCACAACTACACTCGCTACGCCAAGCTGCGCATTGACGTTGCACAGGCAGCGCCTTAGCCTTGGTGCTCAAATTACTTGTGTAATATTTTTACTAGGGATCGCCTATGCTGCGCAAACTCTCACTGGCCGTTGCCGTGTCTTGTGCGTCCAATGGAATGGCCTGGGCAGCAGAAGCGCCCTTATCGACCAGGACCGATCTGGTCAGCGTCTATCAGGAGGCGGTCAACAACAACGCCGACCTCGCTGCCGCCATCGCCCAATATGGCGCCCAGAAGGAAGTCGTGCCCCAGGCCCGCGCCGGGTTGCTGCCCAACCTGTCGGGCGGCGCCAATGTTTCCAGCGTGCGCACCGCGATCGACCAGCCTTCGGCCACGACCAACCGCAATGCCCATTCGTACCAGGCGACCTTGGCGCAGCCACTGTTTCGTGCCGATCGCTGGTTCCAGTTCCAGGCCGCCAAGGACGTCAACGAACAGGCCGCCCTGCAACTCTCCGCAACCCAGCAAAACTTGATCCTGCAAACCGCCGACAGTTACTTCAACGTACTGCGCAGCCAGGACAACCTGGCCTCGACCAAGGCCGAGGAAGCCGCCTTCAAGCGACAACTCGACCAGTCCAACGAACGCTTCGATGTCGGCCTCTCAGACAAGACCGACGTGCTGAACTCGCAAGCCAGCTACGACACGGCACGCGCCAACCGCATCGTTGCCCAGCGCCAGGTGGACGATGCCTTCGAAGCCCTGATCACCCTGACCAACCGTCAGTACAAGTCGATCCAGGGCATCAGCCACAACCTGCCGATCCTGCCGCCCGCGCCGAACGACGCCAAGGCCTGGGTCGAAACGGCGGCCAGGCAGAACCTCAACCTGTTGGCCAGCAACTACGCCGTCAGCGCCGCCGAGCAAACCCTCAAGCAGCGCAAGGCCGGCCATGCACCGACCCTCGACGCCGTGGCGCAATACGAAAAAGGCGACAACGATGCGCTGGGCTTCAGCAACCCGAACGGCTTTCCCCAGGCGTACGGCGGTAACGTCGAGCAAACGACTGTGGGCCTGCAACTGAACATCCCGATCTACAGCGGCGGCCTGATCAACTCCCAGGTGCGCCAGTCTTATGCGCAACTGGACCAGACCGAGCAACAACGTGAATCCCTGCGTCGCTCTATCGTGGAAAACACCCGGGACCTGCACCGCGCGGTGAATACTGACGTCGAGCAGGTCCAGGCGCGCAAGCAGTCGATCATCTCCAACCAGAGCGCGGTGGAAGCAACCGAAATCGGCTATCAGGTGGGTACGCGCAACATCGTCGACGTGCTGGATGCGCAGCGCTCGCTCTACACCTCGGTACGCGACTACAACAACACCCGCTACGACTACATCCTCGACAACCTGCGTTTGAAGCAGCAGGCCGGCACGCTGAACCCGGGGGATCTGCAGGAACTGGCACGCTGGCTCAACCCCAACTACAACCCGGACAAGGACTTCCTGCCACCGGACCTGGCGAAGGCTGCGGCTGAACAGCTCAAGGCCCGACCCTGAGTACCTGTAGGAGCCAGCGGTGCGGCGGTCCGACTTGCCGGCGAAGAACGATGACTCGGTACCATAGACAATTGCGTCATCGTTCTTCGCGGGCAAGCCTCGCTCCTACGGGACCTTTGTACGCTGCATGTTCTTACCGATCGATCAACCGACCTAGCCCATCGAGCAACCGCTGCAACGCTCCCTGATTGGTGCGCATCACCTTCAAGCCCGCCTCGGCCATGCGCTGCGCATCGCGCGGCAACTCGAACAGCCGCTGCACCGCCACCGCCAGCCCTTGTGCATCCTCAACCTCCTGCAACGCCCCGGCGCTGCGCAACTGCGCGGCGATTTCAAGGAAGTTGAACAGGTGCGGGCCACTGAGCACCGGCTTGGCCAAGGCCGCCGGCTCAAGCAGGTTATGCCCGCCATTGGGCACCAGGCTGCCGCCGACGAACGCGCTGTCAGCCAAGGCATAGAGAAACAACAGTTCGCCCATGGTGTCGCCCAACAGCACCGATGTGCCGGCGGTGACCGCCTCTGCGCTGGAGCGCCGCACCGTCGCAAAACCCTGCTGGCGGCACAATTCGAACACCGGATTGAACCGCTCGGGATGGCGCGGCACCAGAATCAGCAAGGCATCGGGATGGCTCGCCAGCAACTGACGATGGGCCGCCAGTACCACCTCGTCTTCGCCATCATGGGTACTGGCGGCGATCCACACCGGGCGCTCCTGTGCCTGCCACTGCCCGCGTAACTCCGCGGCACGCTGCAACAGTTGCGGGTCGATGGTCAGATCGAACTTGATCGAGCCGGTGACTTCGACGGTTTGCGCCCGCGCACCCAACTCACGAAAACGCCGGGCCTCGGATTCGGTCTGCACCGCGAACAGGCTCATCTCGGCGAGCATCGGCCCGGTCAGCTTGCCGAAGCGGCCATAGCCCCTGGCCGAACGTTCGGACAGTCGTGCATTGGCCAAGGCCACGGGAATCCCGCGCCTGGCGCATTGATGGATATGGTTGGGCCACAGCTCGGTTTCCATGATCACCGCCAGTTTCGGCTGGACCCGATCAAGAAAACGCCTGGCGGCGCACGGCAAGTCGTAGGGCAAATAGCAGTGCTGGATGCGCGGCTCGTTGGCGAACAACGCCTGGATGCGCTCCGAGCCGGTCGGCGTCATGCACGTCACTGTGATCGCAAGTGTCGGATAACGCTGCAGCAAAGCCCGAATCATCGGCGCGGCGGCAATGCTTTCGCCCACAGACACCGCGTGTACCCAGATGCCACCGGGCTTCATCGTCGGCATCCCGTAGGAGAAACGCTCGCCGATGCGCTTGGCATAGGCCGGTGCCTTGCGCGAGCGTAGCCATAGCCGAATCGCCACCAATGGCAGCCCCAGGTAAAACAGCGCGGTATAGAGAGTTCTATTCATGGCGGCGGAGTTTATCGGTTTTTTCACCGATCGCCTGCAAATGCACGGCAAAACGCTCCGCCAACCAGCGAGCGGCCGGCCCGAGTGGCTCATCGCGACGCCACACCAGCTCAACCACCAGGGCCGGCGGGGTCCATTCGCTGGCCAATTCGACCATCAAGCCCTGATACGCCGAGTACTGCACCACGTGACGCGGCAGCCAGGCCCAGCCGAGGCCGCGCACCAGCCATTCAGCCATCACGTAAAAACTGTCGGCCCGCCAGACCTGCGGGCTGGCCGGTTCGCTACCGGGGTAGATGCTGGACTGCGTGGACATCAGCAGCTGGCGATGCTGCGCCAGTTCCTGGTAGTTCACTTCAGCCTTTGCCGCCAATGGATGCCCGACGCCACACACGGTAACCATCTCAACGCTGCCCAGCACCCTGCGCTCAAGGGCTTCAGGAATTTGATCGTGATAAAACAACAAACCCAGATCGGCCCGACGCTCCACCAGTTTGCGCGCCACATCGCCTTGCGCGGCGCTGGTCAGTTGCACTTCGAGGCTGGGAAACTTTTCCGCCAAAGCTTCAAAGCTTTCGATGACCGGCTGGTACGGCATGGCCTCGTCCTGCGCCAGGCGCAAGCGAGCTTCCTGGCCGCGCATCATCGCCAGCGCCCGGCCATTGAGGCGCTCGCATTGGCGCAGCACTTCGCGCGCTTCTTCGAGCAAGGCATTGCCAGCCTCGGTGAGCTTGGGCTGGCGGCCACTGCTGCGGTCGAACAGGCTCACGCCCAGATCTTCCTCCAGCAGCGCAATCGCACTGCTGATCGCCGACTGGGCTTTGCGCTGGTCCCGTGCCACGGCAGAAAACGAACGTTGCTCCGCCACACCGACGAATAAACGCAGTTGCTCAAGATTCCATTGCATAGACCAACCCATCTTCAGAACAGATAGGTAATGACTTTACCGCATCTGGAGAATCTCTAGAATGCCGAACTCAGCAAGCAACACTTCATACGAGGATTGACCCATGACCGCTTACTACTACCTGGCCATTGCCATCTGCGCCGAAGTGATTGCCACTGTTTCGATGAAAGCGGTCAAAGGCTTCAGTACCCCGCTGCCGCTGCTGCTGGTCATCGTCGGCTACGGCATCGCCTTCTGGATGCTGACCCTGGTGGTGCGCAGCGTACCGGTGGGCGTGGCTTACGCGGTATGGGCCGGCATGGGCATCGTGATGGTCAGCGTCGCGGCACTGTTCATCTATGGGCAGAAGCTGGATGTGCCGGCGATGCTGGGGATGGCGATGATTGTGCTGGGGGTTGTGGTGATCCAGCTGTTCTCGAAAACTGCCGGGCACTAAAAGCAGTTGTAAGCTGCAAGCCATAAGCTGCAAGAGGGATATTCTCTGGCTCTTGCTTGCAGCTTGAAGCTTGAAGCTTGAAACTTGCAGCTTCGCTCAAACACTGAGGTCGCTGCATGCCATCCGTTATTTCCACCGACGTTCTCATTGTCGGCGCTGGTGTCGCCGGCCTCTGGCTGAATGCGCGCCTGCGACGCCAGGGTTTTTCGACCGTGCTGGTGGAAAACGCCAGCCTCGGCGGCGGACAAAGCGTGAAGTCCCAAGGCATCATCCATGGCGGGGCCAAGTACGCACTGCACGGCGCCCTGACCGGCGCCTCGGAAGCCATCGCCGACATGCCGCGACGCTGGCGTGAAGCCCTGGCCGGGGATGGCGAACTGGACCTGTCGGGCGTGCGCCTGCTGTCCGAAGCCCACTACCTCTGGTCCCCAGGCACGATTGCCGGCAACCTCACCAGCTTCTTCGCCAGCAAAGCCGTGCGCGGTCGCGTCGATCAGGTCAAGGGCGACCAACTGCCACCGGCCCTGCAAGACAAACGCTTCAAGGGCAAGGTCTATCGCCTGGCGGAACTGGTGATCGACGTACCAAGCCTGATCCAGCGCCTGGCTGACCTCGCGGGCGACGGCCTGCTTGCTGGCCAGAAGATCGAGCCGCTGCTGGAGGGTGGCGTGCTGGTCGGCCTGAAGGTGGACGAACGCGAAATCCGCGCCCAGCGCATCGTCTTGAGCGCCGGAGGCGGAACGGCGGCGTTGCTTGAAGCGCTGGGGCTGACCCAGCCCGCCATGCAACGCCGCCCGTTGCACATGATCATCGCCAAAGGCCCAGGCCTCAAACCGCTGTACGCCCATTGCCTGGGCGGTGGAACCAAACCACGCATTACCGTGACCACGCACCCGGCGGCCGATGGTCAGTGGGTCTGGTACCTGGGCGGCGATATCGCTGAAACCGAAGGCGTGACTCGTGAGCCCGCCGAACAAATCGCCACCGCACAGAAAGAACTTGGCCAGTTGCTGCCATGGATCGATCTCGGCACGGCGCGCTGGGCAACCTTGCGCGTGGACCGCGCGGAGCCGCTGCAATCGGGGCTGACCCGTCCCGACAACGCCTTTGTTGCCGAAGAAGGTCGCTTGCTGGTGGGCTGGCCAACCAAACTGGCACTGGCACCGGACTTCGCCGACCGGGTGATCGCCAGCCTTGCCCGCGATGGCATTCAACCGGGTCCGGTCACCGAATTGCCGCCGCTGCCAAAACCGCCGATGGCCGTCCCGGCCTGGGAGCAACTGCTGCCATGAGCCAACCGACTCTGCACGACCTGCATCGTCCCCTGGGCAGCACCGGCCTGCTGGTGTCGCCCCTGGGCCTGGGCACCGTAAAACTCGGCCGTGACCAAGGCGTGAAGTACCCCAATGGCTTCCAGATCCCCGACGACAATGAAGCGCGGATGCTGCTCAAGCTCACACGTGACCTGGGTATTAACCTGATCGACACAGCTCCGGCCTATGGGCGTAGCGAAGAGCGCCTTGGCCCGCTGCTGCGTGGTCAACGTCAGGATTGGGTGATCGTCAGCAAGGTCGGCGAGGAGTTTGCCGACGGCCAGTCCCGCCACGACTTCAGCGCCGCGCACACCCGCTTCTCTGTAGAGCGCAGTCTGCAACGCCTCGAGACCGATTTCATCGACCTGGTATTGGTGCACTCCGACGGCAACGACCTGACGATCCTCGAAGACAGCGAAGTCTATGCCACCCTTGCCGCGCTCAAGGCCGAAGGCAAGATTCGTGGCTTCGGTTTTTCCGGTAAAACCGTCGAAGGCGGCTTGAAAGCGCTGGAGCAAGGTGATTGCGCAATGGTCACCTACAATCTGAACGAGCAAAGCGAAAAGGCGGTCATTGACTATGCTGCTGCTCATGGCAAAGCCATTCTGGTCAAAAAAGCCCTCGCCAGCGGTCATGTGTGCCTGAGTCCAGGCGTAGACCCGGTGCGCGCCAGTTTCCAATTGTTGTTCGAACATCCAGGTGTGGCCAGCGCTATTGTCGGAACGATCAATCCGCTGCACCTCGCCCATAACGTGGCGACCGTTGCCCAGGTCCTACGTAGCAACTGATGCCGCCCCACGCGGCCTTAAGCAGGAGCCGACATGCCGCGTACGCTCATTAGAAAGAATCCGAGCAACTTCAAGACCCTGCCGTTATTCGTCGAAGCGACTCCCGAAGGCCTGAGTTATCAGAGCGTCGGGAGGCCGTTGAATTTCGCCCAGATCCTGCAACGTCGACGCCCCGTGACTGTCGCTGATACGGAAAGGTTTTCCCTTGAATTAGCCAACCTCGGGGTTTCCGTACGCCTGACACTGCATTGGCAGAATCGCGATTACTGGGTGCTGGTCCGTCAACGGCGGCAGGATCGCGGCGACGTGGTGCTCAAGCTGATTTCCGGCTACGTGCCCGCCCATGAGCTGAACCTGCCGCTGCACACGGCAATCCAGGAAGTCGCCGAAGAGTGCCTGCTGGAAACCCCGGAAGGCTGGCTCGGCGGGCGCTTCAACGACACCTGGCTACCCGCCCCCTACTCCAGCGCACTGCATTACCGCGAAGCCCTGCCGTTTCGCCTGTCGCCGCTGTCCGGCTCGGCGCGGCCGGTGCGCTGCGCCAACCTACCACTGATCGAACGGCCACGGGCCTACGTGCACTTGCCGACCGCATCGCTGCAATTGATTTACGACTTGCGCCTGGAGGTCCCCAAGGAAGCAAAGTCCCTGAGCCTGTTTCACGTAGACGAACGACTGGAAGGTGATCAGCTGGTGGCCCGCCTGGATCGAAAACGCCCCGACCTGTACCTGATGCCTTTGCGGGACGGACACCCCACGGCCGAGCTCTACACCTTGAAAAAGGATCAATTGCACTCGGCGAGCACCCGCGGACTGTACCTGGCCGAAAGTTTTGCCCGGCAAGAAGGCTGGTTGGTGAAGGATGAGCGGATTCGCTGGAAGGACTGGGTGCGACAGCAGGGTTTGACGCCGCCGGGGAAGGATTCGGGATTGGCGCGGTTGCGTGGCAAGGCCAGGCAACTGCTGAAGAAGATCGTGCCGCGTAAGGCTGCACGCCCCTGATCGTTCCCACGAGCAGCAAAGGAATGCAGCCCGGGACGCTTCGCGTCCCAACAGCGGACGCAGAGCGTCCATAGAGGCATTCCCACGCAGAGCGTGGGAATGATCAGAGCGTCATTCGGACTTGCGGATTTTCTCGACAATTGCGGTCGTTGAGCTGTTTTCCACCAGCCCCAGCACTTTCACGGTCCCGCCGTAAGCGGTCACGATGTCCGCGCCGACCACCTGGTCAATCCCGTAGTCCCCACCCTTGACCAACACGTCCGGCTTGACCTCGCGCAGCAGGTTTTCCGGTGTGCCTTCAGGGAAGCTGATCACCCAGTCCACCGCGCCCAACCCTGCCAGCACGGCCATGCGCCGGTCGACACTGTTGATTGGACGGCCGGGCCCTTTCAGGCGACTGACCGACGCATCGTCGTTGACCGCAACGATCAGGCGATCGCCTTGCGCCCGCGCCTGCTCCAGGTACGTCACGTGCCCGGCATGCAGGATGTCGAAGCAGCCGTTGGTGAAAACGATTTTCTCGTTGTGCGCACGGGCGTCGTCGACTGCCAGCAGCAACTGCTCAAGGCCCAGCACGCCGCGCTCTGAACCCTGATCGCGCTGGATGGCACGACGCAGCTCCGGCGCGCTGATGGCCGCCGTACCGAGCTTGCCGACCACGATGCCTGCCGCCAAATTGGCCAGGCCCACCGCATGCGGCAGTTCTTCACCGGCGGCAATCGCCGCGGCCAGGGTAGAAATTACCGTATCCCCAGCACCGGTCACGTCGAACACTTCACGGGCGCGTGCCGGCAGGTGCAATGCTGGATGATCCGGGCGCAGCAAGGTCATGCCGTGTTCACCACGGGTTACCAACAGGGCGCCAAGGTCCAGGTCGCGCATCAGCTGCGCGCCCTTGTTCACCAAATCATGCTCATCGGCGCAACCACCGACGATGGTTTCGAATTCGCTAAGGTTCGGCGTGATCAGGCTCGCGCCACGGTAGATCGAAAAATCCTTGCCCTTGGGATCGGCCAGCACCGGAATGCCACGGGCACGGGCGGCCTGGATCAGCACTTGATGGTTTTTCAGCGCGCCTTTGCCGTAGTCGGACAGCACCAGCACCTTGATGCCTTCGAGCAATTCGTCGACTTGCACGGACAACGCCAGGGCGTCGGTGGCGAACGGTTCTTCGAAGTCGATGCGCAGCAGTTGCTGGTGACGGCTCATGACCCGCAGCTTGACGATGGTCGGCTGGTGGGCAATGCGCTGGAACAATGCGCGCACACCGGCACCCTTGAGGCTATTGACCAGGCTGTCGGCGGCTTCATCGTCGCCGGTCACGCCGACCAGCGAGGCCGGCGCGCCGAGGGCGGCAATGTTCAACGCAACGTTGGCGGCACCGCCCGGGCGGTCCTCGATGTGATCGACCTTGACTACCGGTACTGGCGCCTCAGGGGAAATCCGTGAGGTACCACCATGCCAGTAACGGTCGAGCATGACATCGCCGACCACCAAGACAGGGGCTTGATCGAATCGCGGCATGGACAACTTCATGGAGCAACCCACATACAAAATGAACAGGGGCGCGATATTAACACAGGGTGGGCACCGGCTTGTGTGACGGCTGCAACGGGATCTTGCGACAAGGCTTTTTGATCATTTATTGAGCAAATCGGAGCATGGACTCACTCGTTGGGCGCATTGCACGCCGCTAGAGCATCAGGGTGAGCCAGGCTCACCCTGATGTCGGAGTCAGGCGATGTCTTCGGCCGGCGTATCGAGCCCCATCGCATGCAGGCGCGAATAGTAGCCATTGTGCGCCAGCAATTGAGTGTGGGTGCCACGCTCGACGATTTCGCCGTGGTCCATCACCAGAATCAGGTCGGCCTTTTCGATCGTCGACAACCGGTGGGCGATGACCAGCGTGGTACGCCCCTTCATGACTTGATCCAGCGCAGCCTGGATATGGCGCTCGGACTCGGTATCGAGTGCCGAGGTTGCTTCGTCGAGAATCAGCAACGGAGCATTTTTCAGCAAGGCCCTGGCAATCGCCAGGCGCTGGCGCTGACCACCGGACAGCAGTACGCCGTTTTCCCCGACCTGAGTATCCAGGCCTTGCGGCATCTGAGCGATGAAGTCCATTGCATAGGCGTCCGCTGCAGCCTTTTCAATGTCGGCGCGAGGTGCGCCAGCCAGATCACCATAGGCGATATTGTTGGCGATGGTGTCGTTGAACAGGGTCACATGTTGCGTGACTTGCGCGACGTGCCGACGCAGATTGCGCAAGCGATAGTCTTCGATTTCGACATCGTCGAGCAGAATCTCACCGACTTCATGATGGTAGAAGCGCGGTATCAGGCTGGCGAGTGTCGATTTGCCGCTGCCAGAGCGACCCACCAGTGCGATCATCTGCCCCGGCGCTGCGGTGAAGCTGATGTTCTTCAGCACCTCACGATCTGTCTCGGGATAGGTAAAGCTCAGGTTGCGCACCTCAAGGTAGCCATTGACGCGATCACGCTCGACGGTACCGCGGTCGACTTCCGGCTCGACGTCCAGTTGCTCGAAAATGCTTTCGGCACCGGCGACACCTTTCTGAATGGTCGAACTGACTTCCGACAGCTGCCGGATCGGCTTGGGCAGCAGACCCGCCGCAGTGATATAGGCCACCAGGTCACCGGCGGTTGCATCACCGCGCAGGAACAGCACCAGGAACATCAGCACGGCCATGGCGGTGTAGATCACCAGTTGCAACATCGGCGTATAGACCGCGCCGGTCTTGGTCATGCGCAGTTGCTTGTCGGTATTGCCCTGGCTGGCGGCGGCAAATCGTTGCTTTTCGTAGCTCTCGCCACCGAAGCTGCGCACTACGCGATAACCCTGGATGGTCTCGGACGCTACATGGGTCACATCGCCCATGGCCACCTGGATCTTCTTGCTCTGCTTGCGGAATTTCTTGCTGGTATTACCCACCATGAGTGCTATCAGCGGCAGGATAGCCAGCATCACGATGGTCAGCTTCCAGTTCATCCACAGCAGGTAGGCAAACAGGAAGACCACGGTAAGGCCTTCGCGGATCACCACCTTGATGGCATCGGTGGCGGCACCGGTCACCATAGTCACGTTGAACGTGATGCGCGAGATCAGATGCCCGGAATTGTGGGTATCGAAGTAGCGGTTCGGCAGGACCAGCAATTTATTGAACAACTCGACGCGAAGGTCATGCACCAGCCCCAATGAAACCTTCGCCAGGTAATAGTTGCCGAGGAACGAGCCCAGGCCTTGCCACGCCGCGATCAGGATGATCAACAATGGCACCGCCATCAGCAGCTGCAAGTCCTTCAGATAGGGGACGTTGGGGAAGAGCACCGCTTCAGGATTGCTCAGGCCATCGACGAAATACTTGAGAATCCCCGCCAGCATCGGCTGGGTGGAGGCAAAGATCACGAAGCCCACGATACTCAGCAAGAAAAGGCCGAGATAAGGTTTTACATACCCCAACAGCCGAAAATAAATTTTCAGGCTGGAGTCCTGTCCCGCTTTGGGCGGTGCGTCACTCATCGTAGAGCTCACTGGTTAGGAAGAACGCGAAATTTTATCACAAGCGTCGGGATTGGCCCGCGCCCATACCAAAACACTGGCCAGGCCGATGGGCAACCAGCTGATAAACCATTCAGCCCTCGGCGTCCCGTTCAGGCTGGCAGCGTCGAATTGCATCGCCAGGGTAGAGAACAACCATATGCCGATGATTCCCTTGGCATAGAGTGTTTCCCGAACCTTCCAGGCCTCGCGCAGCACAGCGATCCATGTCGCAACCCACAACAATAACCCTGGCACACCCAGCTCGATGGCCACATGGGTGAACAGGTTATGGGCATGGTCAAAATACTGCCCATCGGCAAACACCCTGTAGTTACTGCCAAGGCCCAGGCCACGCCATGGGTGTTCAGCGATCATTTGCAAACTGGCCATCAGGATCTGCGGGCGATAGGAAGCGCCGCGCGCCAGGACCAGAGATTCGAAAAACCAGAACGCCAGCATGGCGATGATCAGTGCGAGCGCCGCGATGATGCGACTGCGCCGGTCACGGCACCAGATCGGCATCGCAAGTATCGTGAGAAACAGTGCCAAGGCAGCGCCGCGACTCTGGCTGAGCAGGACAAATACGCCCAGAAAGCCCAACGCAACAGCACAGACCACCTGCATCACGCCATTACGCGGAGCCCAAAGCACCAGCCACACCGCTGCCAGCCCGATGACGTAGCCGCCGAGAATCGGATGGGCCAATTCGCCCAGCCCTTCCACACGTGAACTCCAGTCGTTGCCATGCATTCCATAAAACTTGATGATCGCCACCAGCGCAGTGACAGCAAGCCCTATACCCCCCCATTGCATGATGCGGATCACACGCTCGGGTCGGGCATTGGCGAGAACCGGAAAAAACAACAGGAACACCACGATGTACAGCAGGCGTTTGGCTGCGCGTTCCAGATCAGGCGTGTTTGACCATGAAAGACTGAGCAGTGACCAGATCACCAGCCCGAGCATCGGCAGGTAGATCCAGCGCTGGCCATGGAACAATTCCCGAAGCCGGGCCCGTGCGGGCCAGCAGAGCATGATTGCAGGCAACCAGAGAAACACCACCAAGCCTTGCTGATACAGCTTGTTGGTAGGCGCAATGGCGATGGCCAACAAAAACCATAAAAGACCTACTGCCATCCATGCTTGCGCCCAACGTGTTTCTTGCATCAAATTGCTCCTGTAAGCGTTCGCCTACCCAACCCGACATGGTTAAAGCTGAATTTTTTCGGCATCATTGCCCGCCATGGCGCCCCGTTCTTCCAACAAGGCTTTCTACGATGCAATGTTCCCGGCTCCCTCAAGCCGCCCTGAATCAAATGATTGACGGTGCCAAAGTATTGGAAGCCGACAGTTACGGGCCAAAAGTCTACCTGTTGCCAGATGGGAATATCCTCAAACTGTTTCGCCGCAAGCGTATTTTTTCATCCGCCTTGTTTCGGCCTTACTCGAAACGCTTCATCGACAATGCCGCCGAACTGCAAAGACGCGGCGTACCGACCTTGCAGGTCCTGCAGTATTACCGACTGCAGGCGCCGGGCATGACAGCCGTGCTGTACCAGCCACTGCCAGGCCAGACCCTGCGCCAGGTCGCCAGCAAGGACGGTTTCAACTGGCCGCAAGCCTTGCCGGAACTGGCCGGACTGATTCGCAGCCTTCATCAGTCGGGGATCTACTTCCGGTCACTGCATCTGGGCAACATCGTGATCACGCCCGACAATCGCATGGGCCTGATTGATGTGGCTGACATGCGCTTCCTGCGAGCCCCATTGCCTCGCCACTTGATCAAACGCAACCTGCAACACTTCGCGCGCTATATTGCGCGCGAGAACCTGAACGACAGCTTTCCGATGCAAGCATTGGAGCAGGCAGTGCTGCCCTCATGAGAGTAGTGCACGGGCGGTCTGGCTGAAGCTCAGCCAGGCTTGATCCGGCCCTAACACCTGGAACTGATCGGCGGCGACCGCTTCGGCAGAGACGCTGAACGCTCGCAAGATCGCTTCGCGCCAGGCATTCACATCATCAACCGGGGCGTACCAGCCGGCATCGGCCAACTGTTCGCGAAATACCGGCAACTCACTGCACAGTACCGGAACGCCCGCCATGACCGCCTCCTGCATGATCAGCCCCAGGCCCTCCTCCCGCGAAGGGATCGCGACCCAGTCGAATGCACGGTAAAGACGCGCCGCATCATCGAGATGGCCCGGCAGCAAGACTCGCTCACGCAGGCCCAACTCATCGATACGCGCTTGCAGCGTGGCACGGGTGCTGCCCTCCCCGACAATGACCAATCTCAGGTCGGCGCGTTCCTGCAATGCCGCCGCGAAAGCATCGAGCAGGCAACTGAAGCCCTTTTCCGAAACCAGGCGCCCCACCGCTCCCAATACCGGCCCACCGTCCGCAGGCAGGCCCAAGCGAGTCAGCGCCTCTTCCCTGGGAAGTAGATCGCGGTGGAAAGCGGCAGGCTCAAAGGCACTGCGCAATGTCACGACCGGTACCTGCAAGTCACGGCTCAATGAGGTTGCGAGGGTGTTCGACACTGCAGCCAATGCCAGCTGGGAAGACGGGAGCTGTTGGAAGAGCGCTCGATCACCCGCATGCAGTCGCGTCGATCCATGAAAAATGACCACGACGCGGATATGCGGCAATGCCTTGAGTACCGGCAACAGCGCGCGCGCTACCCCCAACCCGTCAAGCAACAGCAGACGCGCATCGCTGTCCTTGAGGGCGCGGTGAAACCGGGCTCGCATCCAGGGTTTGGTCAATCGCCAGAAATGCCGCCCTTTCAATCGGGCAGAAGACAGCCCCCATTCCCGTATTTCACCAACGTTCACCCCACATTCGGCGGCGCCCCCCTGAAGCAACCAGGTTTTCACCGGGGCCGAGGGCAAGGCCTGAGACAGTATCTGCTGATGCACCTTGTGGATGGAGGCAAATGGAGCACCGCCGGCCCACATCACGTTGAGAATACTCATAGGGCAAGCAGCCAATACAAAAGGTTATGGGGATACGCTGCGGTGTCGCTACTTGATGGACCAGCCAATGCAGACTCCCAACAACAAAAACAAAACGAACTTGACCTGTTCGCGCCGACTGCGACGCGCCTTGCGCTGTCGCTCGATAGGCGTTTGCACGTGCAGGCCAAACCCGGTGTGCATGACTGCGTCTGCTTCAAGCGTCAGGGCAGTCAGATTCAACTGTGCGTATCGCTGTGACAGCGCTTTCTCGCCACCGTGCCCGGAAAATGGCGCGCACAATCGATATTCCTTTATCCGGCGCAGGCCCGGGTTCAGCGAGAACCCCTGCCACTCCGGCTTGTCGGAAATCAATGGATGGCAAGCCACTCCACCGACGACCTCACGCGGCCCCAGATGAATGTAGGGGCTGTGAACCCGCAGATCATGAGTATAGCTACGCAGCCACACTTGCAGGATTTCCGGGCGGGATTGGAGAACGGTCATGGAGTCTTCCACAAACCCTGGGCGATAGAATTCCCAGTCATCCTCGCAATGGAAGATGTAGCTCGTGCTGACGTGTTCGTAGGCCAGATCGATCGACGCCAACTGACCCAGCTTGGGCCGATTGACGAACACCGTGCAGTGATCCTTCCAGTTGACTGGAATGACCGCGTGAACCCCTTCGTCACCGGCATCTTCGGTGATGAACACTTCACGGATGGGGGCCGTATTGAATCGATCGAAGCTCTCGAGCGTAGTCTTGAGCAGATCCAGGCGACCACAGCTTGTGACCACAAGCGTGATGTCACTTTCGTGGGAAAAATGCACGGCTGTCTCAACAGAGTAAAAGTGGCCAGCAATATCAATGGCCGGCCAACGCTTGTCAAATACCCAAATTGAGTCGAATTCTTTCCAACAGACTTAACGGCGCGCGAGCACGCAGGGCAGGTTCAAGCTCTTCGACGATTCGCTGGCCGATGCGTGCAAAGCTGAACTGGCTGACCGCCAGCTCCCGTCCATTGCGAGCGATACGCTGCGCCAGTTGTGGGTCGCTGCGCAATCTGGCCAGCTTTTCCTGCAGCTGTGCAATGTCCTGATACAACACCACGTTGTGCATATCCTGCAAACCCAGCGCCTGGCATTCCGCTGCGCCCTGATCATAGGCGAGCAATACGCAACCACAGGCCATGGCCTCGAAATTCTTGATCATGAACTCGCCCATACCGACATCGGCACTGACGAAAAAGCGAATGCGGTTGAGCGTATCGCGGTACTCCTCGCCCGACTTGGTACGAGTCACGACCAGGGGCTCGACGCGCCCCAGCTCATCGAGCAGGGCCTTGCGACCGCTGTAGGCAACGCTGTTGGTACTGCCGACGAACGCCAGCTCGATATCCCGCTCGCGGCCCTGATCCTCAAGCTGCGTCTGGTCATAGCCCTTGGGAACGAACACCGCATCGAATCCCTCTTCCCGCAGGCGTTCGGTGACGACGAAACCGGAACTGATGACCCGCGCCCACGGCAGGCGACGGTAGTGCGCGCTGAACTTGCCGGTGTACTTGCAAGGAATGTAGTTCTGGTAGGCGTCGTGTTCGAGGATGACCAGATTGGGAATCGTGCGGATAAATCCGACCTGGCGGATCTCCTGCTTGAAACGCAGGAAAAACACGATCCGGTCGTACCGCGACACATCGACTTCACGCCGGAAATAACTGCGCAGGTTGCGCTGTTCCTTGCTGCTCAACCACCGCAAGTCGCACTCGCAATGAGCGGCCACCCCGTCGTACAGACGGTCCAGAATGGCACGCTGATCTTTTTGCACCAGAAATAGAACTTTCATCGTCTTCCTTGCCACAACAGGCAAATGGAGCAACACCTGAAACCGAAGCTGCCCACGGACAGCCGAACTTCAGGCCCATGACACCTTACAAACGCCAAAACAGCTCCTGGCGCCGCACAGCCTTGCGAAAAAATTCATTTTCGCCGTAATGCGAACCGGCCCGCCCCGCCAGCAACCGCTGCAACCCACGCCGCATGCGACGCTTGAAGGGAGCCGGTGGTTGCAGGTCGTGCATCATTGCCAATGCCATGGCCTTGTCCCGCTGCTGAGCCAGGGAAAGCTGCAGGCAGTAGGGATGCATCTGCTGGCCAAGATCGAACACAGGAGGCAGGGCAATACCGGTTCCGGTATCACCCATGGGCCAGCGATCGTTGTCATGCAGGTGATTGGCATACCCCAACAGCGTCGGTTGCCAGTCAAGCCCCTTGAGCGCTTCGAGCACCGCGGCCTGTGCACAGATATGATCGGGATGGGGATCTAGGGTCGGGTGCGGCAACACGATCACCTCAGGCCGGGCCCGCAGCAGCAGGGCTTGCAGATCCGCCTGCAGGTTGTTCCAGGTTGGCGCGCCATCGACATCGCCCGGCAGGCCAAACGGATTCAACTGGCGAAACAACCGTGTGTCGTGCAAATCCGCTTCCCGCGAACCTATCGGCTTGGCGGGCGATGCCTGCATGGTCGCCAGTTGCAAGCAGAAATAGCCCAACTGCACGCAATGGGCTTGCGGGACGCCGGCCCAGCGCGGCACGGCAATGCTGTCCCAGGCGCGCAAACGGCCTTTCAGGCGCGCCGCCTCGACCTTGTTCATGCCCATGCGCTGATAATGTTCGGCTTCGATTTCACCGGCGGTGAGCGTGACGATCCAGGCCTCGTCCGCCTGGCTGTACAAACCGTAGGCCGCCAGCTCGGCATCATCGGCATGCGGGGCGATGACCATCACCCGTTGACGGCGAAAGTCCGGATGCTCGAACGCCCACAACACAGGCTCGCCCTGTAGCCGGCAGAATCGCCCGCGCAGACGCAACTCACCGCGCGACAGCACCTGGGCCTGGCCACTGAGGTTGAGGTAACGCAGGCCATTCACACCCCGCTCGAAGGTCTGCCGGTCAGGGTTGTCGCCACCCGCCAACTCGACCACAGGATCGAAGAAGCGTCCCAGCCACGTACTTTTTACCTTCAGGGCCAGTACCAGCGTCGCGTCGTCGACCAGCATGACCCCCTCATCCAGGCGCAGATGCTCCCCGCTCAGGTGCACTTTGGGCTGCGGGGTGTAGGGGGCAAAGGTGTACTGATAATCATCCTTCGCCGAATAGAACAGGTGATCGGCAAACCAGGCTTCGTGGGCCACCCAACCCACCACCGCCAGCACCAGCGGCAACCACCACACCACCAAAATGCCGGACAGGATCAACAGCCCCAGCGCGACCAGCAGACCGATGCGTTTGTTGCGCCGATGGCGCTTGAGCAATTGCTGTTTGCGACTCATGGTTTGACTCATACGGTGTAGACCGGCACAGGGTTGCACCAGCGATCCTTATATTCCCGGTCGGCACGGCCAAAGGAAAAGCGCAGGGGCTTGTCCAGTGCCCTGGCGTGCTCCCAGGCGCTTTGGGTGTTGAGAAAACTCAGCACGCTACCGGGGCTGAACTCGCGGGTTTCGGGATCGACTCCACCATTGATGTATTCGACGCTGATCCACTGCGGCGTCTCGACGCGGTACACCAGTTGAATGGCAATGGGAGCATCATTGAGGAAAATCACCGAACCGATCAGCAACTCGCGCAACAACTCGATGACCTCGGCCATGCGCTCGGCACCGGTCGCCGGGAAACCCCAGCGGCGCAGGAACAAATCGCAATAGATTGCCCCCAGTTCCTGGCTGGAAAACTCGGAAACCGGTCGTACGACGCCTCCCGCCTCTTCCAGCAACCTGAGTTCGCGGCGCTGGTTGTAGCGAAACTTCTTCGACAGCTCTTCGGGCGTGCGGGCCATGGCCAGTTGTTCGGCCTGCAGCCTGATGCCGGTGAAACGGTTTTCGTTGAGCGCCGACAAGTAGCGACCACGATGGCGCAAAGGTGCCTGGGCATCGGCGGCAGCCGGCAGGATGATCTCGGCATTGCCAAGGTCGAACAAGCCCTTCTTGCCGTTACGCTTGAGCACGTCCTTGGACAAGGCGAGGTCGCGACCCCAGGTCGGAATCGCGGCCTTGATTTCGCCGCCTTGCTCCCAGGCCAGGTATCGCACGGGGATGCCGGCAAGCTGCGCCAGGCGCTCGACCACCAGCGGGTGAGTGGCGACGCTGCCACCATAACGCTGCCAGGTATCGGCATAGGTCGAGGCATCGGATAGCGACCAGCCGCGTTCGCGCCAGCCTTGAAATCGGTTGAGCATCAGCCCCTCTGTGCCAGTTCGGTAACGTGCGGCAAGTGCCAGAAAGCATCGCGCACCGCGCGGTCGGAGAAGCGTTCACGCAGGCGATCGAGCATCAGCTCGGCGCACTGGCGACGTTGCTGCTCGTCCATAGCAGCCAGATGTTGCAGGCCTTGAGCCAGGTGCTCGGCATCGCCCAGCGGGAACAGGATGCCCACGCCTTCGACCACTTCCTTCGCTCCGCCACAGGCCGTTGCGAGCAACGGTACGCCTGCCGCCATGGCTTCGAGCAGCACCATGCCGAATGGTTCATGATCGGAACTCAGGACAAACACATCGAAAGCGCTGAAATACCGCCGGGCCTCGGGGACCTGACCGAGGAACAGCACCCGGTTGCCAATGCCCAGCTCGCGAGCCTGGGCCTTGAGATCCTGTTCCAGACGACCGCTTCCGAGAATCACCAGCTGGCTGTTGGCCGGCAAACCGGGCAGCGCCGCGGCAAAACCGTCCAACAACGTGGCCTGGTCCTTGTCCGGATGCAGGCGGCCGACGTTGCCGACAATCCAGGCATCCACGGACAGGCCGAGGGTCTCCCGCGCCTCACGGACCGACACCTGGCTAGCCTGCAAAGCCGGCACATCGATCCGGTTATACAGTGTCTGGATCCTTGCCGCCGGCCACTTCGGCAGGCATTGGCGCATGTCATCGCGCACCGCATCGGACACCCCGAGCAGGCTCAGGCGCTTGCGGAAAACATGCGCGAAGAGCTTGCGTGTGCCGCGTTTGTAATCGTCAAACGCATGGTGCACGCCAATCACCGGCAACGAGGTGCCGAGCAAGGCGATGTAGATCGGCTTGAAGCGATGGGCGATGCAGAAACTGAAATTGCGCGAAGCGGCGATCTTGCGCAGATCGCCGATGGCGCCCAGCTTCAGGCCACGAATGGCCTTGGAGCTGTACTCCATGAACAACACTTCATCCGAGGCGCAACCCGCGGCCACCTCGGCGTCGGCGACCCCGGTCAGAAAGACCGTGGTCACGCGATAGCCGGTGCCCGCGAACAGGCTGGCGTACTGCCGGGCGCAGTCCAGGAACGGCCCGTCATAGCCGTGACAGAACTGCAGCACATGGCGTTCAGCCGAGCGTGTCATATGCGTTCGCGCCCTCTTTGACCACCAGGATGTCTTCCATGATCAGATACTGTAGATCCGAACCGAAGAACATGTTCAAGGCGTCCGTCGGCGAGCAGATCATCGGTTCGCCACGACGGTTGAGCGAGGTGTTCAGCGACACGCCGTTACCGGTCAGGTTTTCCAGCGCCTTCATCATGTCGTAGTAGCGCGGGTTGTATTCGCGCTTGAGCACCTGGGCCCGGGAAGTGCCGTCTTCGTGAACGACTTCCGGCACGCGTGTTTTCCACTCTTCGGCCACTTCGAAAGTGAAGGTCATGAACGGAGCCGGGTGATCGATCTTGATCATCTGTGGCGCCACGGTGTCGAGCATCGACGGGCAGAAAGGCCTCCAGCGCTCGCGGAACTTGATCTGGTGGTTGATGCGATCGGCCACGCCGGCCACGCTCGGGCAACCGATGATCGAGCGACCACCCAGTGCACGCGGACCGAACTCCATGCGGCCCTGGAACCAGGCCACCGGGTTGCCGTCGACCATGATCTTGGCGATCTGCTCCGGCATGTTGTCGAGCTTGCGCCACGTTGGCTTGTTCTCGTGACGAGCACAGGCAGCGATCACGTCTTCGTTGCTGTACGAAGGGCCGAGATAGACGTGCTCCATTTTCTCGACCGGCACGCCGCGGGCGTGGGACACATAGGCGGCAGCACCGACTGCGGTACCGGCATCGCCGGACGCCGGCTGTACGAACAGCTCCTTGACGTCGTCGCGAGCGATGATTTTCTGGTTGAGCTTGACGTTCAACGCACAGCCACCGGCGTAGGCCAGCTTGCCGGTTTCCTTGAGCACGTCGCCCAGGTAGTGGTCGATCATCTGCAACGCAATTTTTTCGAACAGCGCTTGAATGCTGGCGGCGTAGTGAATGTAGGGCTCGTCGGCGATGTCGCCCTCGCGCTTGGGACCCAGCCACTCGATCAGCTTCGGCGAGAAGTAGTAACCCTTGCCCTTCTCTTTGTAACGACGCAGGCCGATGACGTTGGCGTAGTCGGTGTTGATTACCAGCTCGCCGTTTTCGAAGGAAGCCAGGCGCGAGAAATCGTATTTGCTGGCGTCGCCGTACGGCGCCATGCCCATGACCTTGAACTCACCGTCGAGCATGTCGAAACCGAGGAACTCGGTGATCGCGCCGTACAGGCCGCCGAGGGAATCTGGATCGAAGAATTCCTTGATCTTGTGGATCTTGCCGTTTTCGCCGTAACCGAAGAACGTCGTGGCGTACTCGCCCTTGCCGTCGATCCCGAGGATCGCGGTTTTCTCTTTGAAACCGGAGCAGTGGTAAGCGCTGGAGGCGTGGGCCAGGTGGTGCTCAACAGGCTCGATCTTGATCTTCTTCGGATCAAAGCCCAGTTGCTCCAGACACCAGACGATCTTGTTGCGATAGCGCTTGTAGCGACGGTTGCCCATCAGGATCGCATCAAGTGCACGGTCCGGGGCGTACCAGTAACGCTTGGCGTACTGCCAGCGTGCCTTGCCGAACAGGCTGATCGGTGCGAACGGAATCGCAACCACGTCAACGTCGGAAGGCTTGATGCCGGCCTGCTCCAGGCAGAACTTCGCCGATTCGTAGGGCATGCGGTTCTTTGCATGTTTATCGCGTACGAAGCGCTCTTCTTCCGCTGCCGCGACCAGCTTGCCGTCGATGTACAAGGCTGCGGAAGGATCATGGCTAAGGGCGCCGGACAGGCCAAGAATCGTCAATGCCACAGGGGTCTAGCCTCTTTAGTCTGCGTGCAGGCGCAATGCGCCTCAAAAATTAATGTGCCCTCGCAACGGGCGAGAGACAGCTAAAGGGCGGGATTATAGCTTAAACATGCCGGGAATGACCCTTCGGTTATCAGCGTGGCGCAGGCCGCCAGTAAATACGGATATTGCCATCCGTGCCCTGCCGGTAAATCGTATACGGCAAGACAACGGTATCCAGCGCCCCAGACAGCAGCAGGTCCATCAAAACGAGCGAAACGAACATACCCGCTGGCTCAGGGGGCGCATTCAACATGCAAAAATCGTAGGCCAGGCCGCTATAGACCCGAGGAATGGACTGACAATAGGTTTTTTGCCGTCGAAGCCCATGGGCCGCGTCGGCATCGTCCTGAAACACCGTTGCGACAGTCCCGCACCCTGTCAAAGCCAATGAGATGAAACCTGATACGACTAGCGTTTTGATCGTCAAAGCTTGCCCTCCATTAGCGTCAGGCAAACTAGCATCGCGGTCATTCAGGCCACAGTTCATGGCTTCTCAAAATCATGTAGGACCGTTCGCAGGAACTTGCCCGCTAATCTTTCGAAGGGACTCAGGCGGCGCCAGGGATGCCCTTGGGAAGACGCTGATCGATGACCTGAAAGAGGGCACTGTTCTCGGGCCAGTTACGCATGAACCGCGCCCGATCCCGCGCATATGCCAGTGCGAAGCTGGCGAGCGAGCCGTGCTGGCACATCGAATCCAGATCGATCAACGCCCAGCGGTCCTGCTGCCAGAACAGGTTGTGGCCCTTGAAGTCGCCGTGGCTGATACGCTCGCGAATCAATTCGGCGAACAGGTGATCCAGCGCCAGCAATTCGGCTTCAGGCGCATCACCGCTATCGATGTACGGCGCGAAACGCTCGATGATGTCCGGCCCCGGCAGATGCTCGGTGATCAGGTAGGCGCGGTTGCGCAGCCAGAGAAAACGTTTCTCCAGCACCGCCAGCGGCTTGGGCGTGGCGATGCCGAGAAAGGCCAGGCGATTGCCTTCGCGCCAGGAGTGCCAGGCACGGCTCGGGCGCCAGAAGCGCTTGAGCCAGTGGGCGAACCCCTTGATGTTGTAGCGCTTGATCACCAGAGTGCGGCCGTCCACCTCGACCTTGCCGACGCTCGCCGCGCCACCGGTCTTGTACAGATGCCCCTGATCCAGCAATGCGTCAGCCTGAGCCAATACCGGCAGCATCGCCGCTTCTTCCTCGCGACGGATCGCCCGCAAGCCAAACGCACCGCGCTGTACGCTGAACAACGTGCATTCGCGACCGATCTTGATCAGGAAGTCCTTGAGGCGCCAGCTGCGAACCTTGTCGACCTGTTTCTGCAGGGCCTCCATGGGCAGGGCATGCTCGCCGTTGCTCAGCAGGTAGTACACCAGCAATTCTTCGGTGAACGGCTCCAGCGACTTGGGCAACTGGGCGAAAAACACCCCGAGGTTTTCCAGGACTTTCTGCCGCGAGAGTGGCTGGCCCGCCGTTTCGCTGCAGATCCCGGCGCCATCGATCAAGTACAGCCGATTACCCTGGCGCAACAGGTTGTCCAGGTGCAGGTCTTCCTGCCACAAGCCCTTGCGGTGCATTTGACCGATCGCGCCCAAGGCTTGCGCCAGCACGGCTGACTGCTCATCGGCCAGCGCCGGCAAGCCTTCCACCTGCTGCCAGGCATCACCCAGGCTCTGGGCACCTTCAAGGAATTCAAACAGCAGCCAGCCACCCTCGCCGTCCTTCAGACCGTCAGCCAACAGCAGCGGCGTGGTCAGACCTTGGGCGGCGAGCAATCGCACGCCGTCCAGCTCGCGCTGGAAATGCCGCGGCGCTTTGCTACCAACCAACAACTTGGCCAGCACTGGCCGACCGCGCCAGACACCGGCACCGACATAACGCTGCCCGGGCAATACCCGCAACAGGGTCAGCAACTGCAAATCCGCCGGCCCGGCAGCATCGGCCAGTGAAAGACTTAATGGCAGGTTCGGATGACGACCTAGGTTTTTCAGTTCGGACAAACGCATCAGCGCTTCTCCTTATGACTGCGTCGCGCGGTCAGGCGTGTCAGCCAGCTATCGATCAGCGTGCTGTCCTGTGGCTGATCCAGATAGGCAGCCAGCAAAATGCGCAGCTGAGCCTCGCTCCATTCCGGCGCCCGACGCAACAGCGGCTCAAGATCCTTGACCCGATCGCGCTGACCAAACAGTAGCGGCCGGGTCTTTTCCAGATCGATCAGTTGCGCCTGATAGCCACCAGCGGTGGCGCAAAGAAAAATATGCTTGGGGTAAAAACAGCCATGTACCTGACGCTTGCCATGCAGGCGCCGCGCCAGTTTTCCGCAGGCTTGCAGTATCGCGACATGTTGCGCCTCGCCGAGATCCGACCAGCGCTGCAGCAGCGAGTCCAGATCATCCCAGCCGTCCAGGGCGCGAGTCAGGAGAATCGCCCGCACTTCGCCGTCGACCTTGCGCTCACCGAAGAACGCCGCTTTGAGCGCCGGAATGCCGAGCTTTTCGTAGCGGCTGATGTTTCGAAACTCCCGAGCAAAACTCGGCTCGCCAAAAGGCGCGTGCAAGGTGTGCATCTGGTAGTTGCTCTGACGCTTGAGGTAGAAACCCTGACCCTCCAGATCCAGCCGAAACACGCTGCTCCAGCCACCACGCAGGGTGTTGGGTTCGTCCACGGCATCGAGCTGCCGGACCCAGAGTGCATCGAAAGTGCCGAGGCCGTGACGCTCAAGCAGCGCACGGTCTTCAGCGGCCAGAAAATCAGTCATTCGCGTCCCTCGAAAAATCTCACCACGTGCCGGATGCGCTTTTTATCGGCGGCATTGAGCCGGCTGCATTGGCGGTATTGCAGGTAAAAGCGCAGGCGCTGGGTAGCCGACAGTTGATACTTGGCCACCTTGTCCAGGCAGGCCAAGTCCTTGGTGATTCGGTATTTGAGCCAGAAACCGCTCCAGAAATCACCGTTGGGGCAGTCGATCAGGAACAGTCGGGCCTGATCGTCGACCAGCAGGTTGCGCCACTTCAAATCGTTATGGGTAAAGCGATGCTCGTGCATCGTGCGGGTGTAACTGGCCAGTTGTCGACTGATGGTGTCGACCCAGGCGCGGTCCGCCAGTTTCGCATCGTGCCGCTCGGCCAGTGCAGACAAATCTTCTGTGCTTGGCAGTTCGCGAGTGATCATCGCCCCGCGATCATAGGCCGCACCGCGACGCTCCAGCCCCCAGGCCACCACTTCGGCGGTGGGAATACCCCATTTGGCGAAACGCTTGAGGTTCTGCCACTCCATTTTCACCCGTGGCTTGCCCAGGTAGCGGCGCAAGCCTTTGCCGGCCCCCACGTAGCGCTTGACGTAATAGTTGACGCCATTGCGCTGGACGCGAATGACCTCCGACAACGGATCGCGGGTCAGGCGCTCACCTTGCAGCGCAAACACGGCATCGAGGCTGCCGAAGTCTTCTGCCAGATCGTTGTAAGCAGGCTCCAGCCTCCAACCCGCCATCAGAGCGCGTCCCCGTATCGTTGCTTACGCTCGTAAAGCTTGTTGGCCTTGCCTTCGAGCCAACTCAACAGCCCGGCTTCTTCACTCAGGATCTGTCGCAGCGGCTGCTGGAAATAGCCTTTGAGGAAGCGCAGCTTGTCGCGCCGGGTCAGGCCGATATCCAGGGCAGAAAAATACAGCGCCGCCAGATCCTTGTTGCGCCAGCGCGCAGTGATCGTCGGACGGGTCTGGGCGCGGTGCAGGTCGATCACCGAGAGTTTGAAATCGTCCGCGGTCACCGGCTTGTCGGTGTGCAGCAGGAAGTGGCAGATATAACAGTCACGATGGTTGACCCCGGCACGGTGCATCATGCCGGTCATGCGCGCCACTTCGGCGATCAGCGCACGCTTGAGCCTGGGCTCGGGCGGCTGCTTGATCCAGTTGATGCTGTAATCTTCGAGGCTGACCGTCGGTGCCAGCTCTTCAGTGACGATGAACGAATGCTGGTCCGCCGGATTGCTGCCCTTCTGGCCATAAGCAACGGCGGTCATGGTCGGCACGCCGACTTCCTGCAGGCGTTGTATGGCCTTCCACTCCTGGCCGGCCCCCAGGACCGGCAGCTTGGCAGTAAGCAGGTTCTTGAAGATTTCGCCCCAGCCGATGCCACGGTGGATCTTCACGAAAAACCCGTTGCCGTTCACTTCGGTACGCAGGGTTCGGCGAGCTTCGAGCTCACGGTACACTTCACCCTGCAAGTCCTCGACTTCGGCGAACGGGTCGCGTCCGGCCCAGAGGCTCTTGAACGGTTCAGCCAGCATCAACTTCATTTAAGCGTGCTCCGCCAGAATCACATCGGCCGCGTGCTGCGGCATGCTGTAGAGGTCGGCCGTCTCGGCGAAGGCCAAACCGTTGCGACTCCAGGCCGCCCTTGCTTGAGCGTCATTCAACATACCGGTCAGGTACTGGGTCAGCTGGGCTTGATCGAACGGCTCGTCCAGCACCAGGCCGGCGTCGGCCTCGGCGATGTAATGGGCGTACCCGCATACCGCAGTCACCAGCACCGGCAACCCGGCCACCAGCGCTTCGAGCAGCACGGTACCGGTGTTTTCGTTGTAGGCCGGATGGATCAATAGATCGGCGCCCAACAGGAAGCGCGGAATATCGCTGCGACCCTTGAGGAACGTCACGTTGTCACCGAGCCCCAGCGTGGCGCTCTGCATCTGGAATAACTTGGGGTCGTCCTGGCCAATTACAAACAGCCGGGTGCGCTTCTTCAGATCAGCGGGCAACGCGGCCAAGGCCTTGAGGCTGCGATCCACGCCCTTGGTCTTGAACCCGGAGCCAATCTGCACCAGCAGCAAGTCATCGTCCTTCAGATTGAATTCGGCGCGAAACCCCGCGCGAATCTCGTCCGCATCCGCCGGCCGACGACGATCCTGGGCAATGCCTGGCGGCAGCAGGTGGAAGCGCTCCAGCGGTGTGCCGTAATGCTTGATGAACAGCGGTTGCTGGACCTCGGAAATCATCAGCACTTCAGTCTTGGCATCCTTGGCAAACACCGCGCGCTCGTACTCGGCGAAATGGCGGTAGCGACCCCAGCGCCGGTACAGCGAGTTGCGCAGGTTCTGCGCCTTGTCTTCGAAACAGCCATCCGCGGCGTAGTAGACATCCAGGCCCGGCATCTTGTTGAAGCCGATCAAGCGGTCCACCGGACGCTTGGCCAGGTCGGCTTCCATCCACTCGCTGAGCTTTTCATTGCGCCGATGGTTAAAAAACGCCTTGACCGGCGCCACCAGCACCTCGAAACCCGGGGGCACCTCGCCTTCCCAGATCAGCGTGTAGACGCGGATCTGGTGGCCGCGCTTCTGGCACTCCAGGGCGATGCGCATGAAATCGCGCTGCAGGCCACCAAAGGGAAAGTATTTGTACAGGACGAATGCCAATTGCATCAGCGCAGCTCCTCAGCCAGTAATAACGTGCTCAGTCGGCTCGCGACACGCTCGGGATTCAGACGCGTGAAGCACAATGGCCACTCGCGTTTCAGGTCAAACCGACTGGCATCTTCGGCCGTCGGTTGATAAGTGCATTTCTTTTGCAGGCACGGCGCGCAGGGGAAGTCGCTGGCCAGGTGAATCTGCGACTTGCCGTAGGCCCCGGTCAGGCCCGGATTGGTCGGGCCGAACAGTGACAGCGTCGGCACATCAAGGGCTGCGGCCAGATGACCAAGGCCGGTGTCCACCGCCACGCAGGCTTGCGCGCCGGCCAGCACCTTGCCGACACCGGCCAGATTCAGCTTGGGCAATACCTCGGCGTGCTTGAAGCCGGCAGCGATGCGCTCGGCGCGGGCCTTCTCCGCCGCATTGCCCCATGGCAGTTTCACGCCCACGCCGAGATAACCGACCCGCTCCGTCAGCTCGCGCCAGTAGGTTTCAGGCCAATGCTTGGTGTCCCAGGTGGTGCCATGCAGGAACACCACATACGGGTTCTTGCGCGGCAGTTCCACCAGGCGTTCGACGCTCAGGCCGTAGTCGCCCAGCCCCTTGGGCAAGTCGTAACCCAGGGCGATGGCGAACAGCTGACGCACTCGCTCTACCGCATGCTGGCCGCGGGCAACCGCCAGGCGCCGGTTATAGAAACGCGCAGCGATGGGCTCGCGCGCCGAACTTTTATCGAGTCCGGCCACCGGGGCTTTCACATACCGGGTCAGCAGAGCGCTTTTGAGCAGGCCCTGGGCATCGATGACCAGATCGTATTTCGTGGCACGAAGGCTTTGCTTGAAGCGCTTCCACTCGCCACTCTTGATGGTCTGCCAGAGGTTCTTGCGCCAGCGACGAATCGCCACCGGAATCACCTTGCCCACCGCCGGGTGCCAGGTCGGAATTTCGGCGAAGCCTTCTTCCACCACCCAGTCGAACGTGATGCCGGGGATAGCCCGCGAGGCGTCGGTCAGCGCCGGCAGCGCATGAATCACGTCGCCCAGCGATGAAGTCTTGATCAGCAGTACGCGCAAACTATTTGACCTCGACCACAGTGCCCTGCAAACGCTGCAAGGCATCGTTCACCGCCTGCGGCATGAGCTGGCGCAGGCAGTTGTAATGGCCGAAACGGCATGTGCGGTCGAAGCATGGGCTGCATTCGATGCCCAGGCGCACGATCTCGACATGTTCGGCCAAGGGTGGCGTGAAGCCCGGCGACGTCGAGCCGTAGACTGCCACCAGCGGACGGTTCAGCGCGGCGGCGACGTGCATCAGGCCGGAGTCGTTGGACACCACCGAATCGGCGCAGGACAGCAAATCGATGGCCTCGGCCAACGAGGTGCCGCCACTGAGGTTCACCGACTCTTCACGCAAGCCGGGAATCAGCCGCGAACGGATGTCTTCACCCACGGCGTGATCGTTTTTCGAACCGAACAGCCAGACCTGCCAGCCCTCGCGAATCTTCGTTTCGGCCACCTTGGCGTAATGCTCGGACGGCCAGCGCTTGGACTCGCCGAACTCGGCGCCGGGGCACAGGGCCAACACCGGGCGGTCGAGGGCCAGGCCAAACTTGGCCAAGGCTGCCTCGCGAGTCACCGGGTCGATACGCAGGCTCGGGCGCGGGTAAGGCTTGGGCAGTTCAAAGCCAGGCTCGTAGGCCAGGGCCATGAAGCGCTCGATCATCAGCGGGTAACGCTCTTTATCCAGCGTGCGCACGTCGTTGAGCAGACCGTAGCGGAACTCACCACGCCAGCCGGTGCGCTTGGGAATGCCGGCAAAGAACGGCACCAGGGCCGACTTCAGGGAATTGGGCAACAGGATCGCCTGGTCGTACTGGCCGCCCAGGGATTTGCCGATACGCCGACGCGTCGCCAACTCCAGCGCGCCGTGGCCGAGCGGGAAGCTCAAGGCCTGGCGAACTTCGGGCATGCGCTCAAGAATCGGCCGGCTCCACTCGGGGGCCAGCACGTCGATTTCGCATTGCGGGTGGCGTTGCTTGAGACACTGAAACAGTGTCTGCGCCATCACCATGTCACCGACCCAACTGGGCCCAACGATCAGAATTTTCATGTGGTTTCCATAAACGAACCGGGGAGGCCTACGCCTCCCCGCCTCGAAAATTCTACAGAACAACGCAAATCTACTGTAGGAGCGAGCCTGCTCGCTAGGGCGGCAAGTCTGGCACCCCGCGGCGCTCTCAAGTTCATCGCGAGCAAGCTCGCTCCTACAGGGGATATTGGCGTATCAAATATCCCGCTTCAGCTTAGCCCCAGCTCACGCCAGATCCGCATGACCTGTCGCCGTTCGTCCGCGAACTGGTCGCCCGGTATCACTCCGGCATCCTTCTGCAAGGCCTGCCGGTGGGCGGCGGAGCGGTAAGCTTTATAGGCTTCACGCAACAGGCTGGCGTCCTCAACGGGCATCAACCCCGCTTTCTCCAGCTCTTCCAGAATGCGGATGTTGTCCGTCCAGCGCAGCAGTGGCGGATGTGTTTCGGACCAGGCCAGAGCCGCGTATTGCACCATAAATTCAATATCGACGATACCTCCGGCGTCCTGCTTGAGGTCGAAGGGCGCCGTGGCTTCGAAGGCATTTGCCCCGGTGCCGGCCGCCGTACTCTTACTGCCCAGGTTGTCGCGCATCTTGGCGCGCATCTCGCTGACCTCCTGGCGCAGGGTCGGCAGATCGCGCGCCTTGCCCAGGATCGCCGCGCGAACCTGCTCGAACGCCCGGCCGACATCCTCGCTGCCGACCAACACCCGCGCCCTGACCAGCGCCTGATGTTCCCAGGTCCAGGCTTCATTTTCCTGATAGCGGGCAAAGGCCCCCAGCGAACTCACCAGCAACCCGGAGGCACCGGACGGGCGCAGGCGCATGTCGACTTCATAGAGCTGACCGGAGTTGGTCTGCGCCGTGAGCAAGTGAATGATCCGCTGCCCCAGCCGGGTGAAAAACTGCGCGCCGTCGATCGACTTCGGCCCGTCGGTTTCCGCCTGTGGATCGCCATCATGGATGAACACCAGGTCCAGATCCGAACCATGCCCCAATTCCAGGCCACCGACTTTTCCATAACCGACAATGATGAAGCCGGGGTCGCACAAGGTGCCGTCGGTGCGCAGCGGCGTGCCGTACTTGGCGACCGTTTGCCGCCAGGCCAAGGCGAGCACTTGTTCCAGAATCGCTTCTGCGAGCCAGGTCAGGTAATCGCTGACTTTCATCAGCGGCAGGCTGCCGGCGATTTCCGAAGCGGCGACCCGCAAGCGGTGCGCCAGTTTGAAATGACGCAAGGCTTCCATTTGCTGCTCGAGGTCGTCCTCGGGAATCCGGGTCAGGCGTTCGCGCAACTCGGCGGCCAGCTCCGGTGCCAACGGCGGCTTGAACAGCCGGCCCTCGTTGAGCAACTCATCGAGCAACAACGGAAAGCGGGTGATCTGTTCGGCAATCCAGGGACTGGCCGCGCACAAGGTCAGCAAGCGTCGCAAGGCACCGGGGTTTTCGGTCAGTAGCACCAGATAGGCAGATCGCCGCGCCACGGCTTCAACCAGTGGCAATACCCGCTCCAGCACCAGATCCGGATTCGCATGCTCTACGGCCTGAGCCAGCAAGCGCGGAATAAAGGCATCAAGACGTTCGCGACCCAAGCGCTGCATGGCGCGCAACTGCGGGCTACCGCGCAGGCTGGCCAAGGCTTTCAGTGCCTTGGTGGCATCGGCGAAACCGCCGTCCTGCAACTGTCGGCAGGCCGCTTCTTCATCCTGAGCCTCTTCCCACAGCGGCAGCCATTCACCACCGACCACCACTTCGCTTTCGGCGCCCTGGTCCTCGTCAGGATCAGCGATCACCTGAGCGAAGTGCCAGGCCACGCGGCCGCGCCAGTACATCAGGCGCTCATGAAACGCTGGCCAATCGGCAAAGCCCAGCATGAAGGCAATGCGCATCTGATCCTGAGCGCCGTCGGGCAGCATTTGTGTCTGGCGATCGGCAATAGCCTGGATCGCGTGCTCGGTGTAGCGCAGGAATTCGTAGCCTTCGCGCAGTTCATTGATCACCGCTGGAGGCAGGTAACCCTGACCTTCGAGCGTGCCCAGTACTTTTAATAATGGACGCTGTTGCAGGCTCAGGTCGCGACCGCCATGAATCAGCTGGAAGGCCTGGGCGATAAACTCCACCTCACGGATACCGCCGGAGCCGAGCTTGATATTGTCGGCCATGCCCTTGCGCCGCACTTCCTGCTGGATCAGCTGCTTCATGGTACGCAGCGCTTCGATGGCGGAAAAATCCAGATAGCGCCGGTAAACGAACGGTCGCAGCATTTCTTGCAGTTGCGCACCGGCCACTTGATCGCCGGCCACCACGCGCGACTTGATCATCGCGTAGCGCTCCCAGTCGCGCCCCTGGTCCTGGTAGTACTGCTCCAGCGCATTGAAACTCAACACCAGCGCACCCGATGAACCGTAAGGGCGCAGGCGCATGTCGACGCGAAACACGAAACCGTCGACGGTCATCGGGTCCAGGGCCTTGATCAGGCGCTGGCCGAGACGAATGAAAAATTCCTGGTTGTCCAGCGGGCGCTTGACCCCGACGGTTTCGCCGCCTTCGGGGTAGGCAAAGATCAGGTCGATGTCCGATGACAGATTGAGTTCCACAGCACCCAGCTTGCCCATGCCGAGGACGACCATCTGCTGCGGCTCGCCGCTGCGCCGGCCGGTGGGCACACCGAACTGCTGGCAATGCCGGGTGTACAGCCACTGGTAGGCCAGGTCGATGCTGGCATCGGCCATGTCCGAGAGGTCGCGACAGGTCTGCACCAGATCGGCCTGGCGCGTCAGGTCGCGCCAGATGATCCGCACCTGGTGGCGCGCGCGCTGACGGCGCAAGGCACGAGCGAGTTGATCGTCTGTTTCCGCGGCGTCCACGGTGGCGGCGATTTGCGCGCGCATCTCCCCGGGGGCGAGGCTGCGGTCGAGTTCGCCGGACTGTACCAGCGCCAGCAACAGCAGGGGGTCACGCACACTTTGCTCGATGACAAAGTCGCTGGCCGCGGTGACGCGGGCAAATTGCGCCCAGCGTTCAGCGGTCCAGGTGGACAGCCCGTGGTCATCGCCCAGCGTGCTGACGGCAGCACGGAACGACTGCTCGGCGCGGGTGACCAACGGCAACAGGATGGCAGGCAGGTCGGCAAGCGTAGGCAGGCTCATGGTCTATCCTTGATCGGCGTGTAACGGGCTGCATGTAGTGAATCTCGCAAACCCACTACCTGAAGGAGTGTCGAACAAAAGTTAGAAATAGCTGAAAATTCTTTTTTATTGGCAGCCAACATCAAGCTTTCACCTTTTTCGGTTGGCAAAAGACCAACCTTAACGATTATTCTCACAACGCAGCCGGGGGCCACAAGCCGCTCATCTGTAGTTTTACTACTCGTATATACATTAGCAAGGCTGAAATGCCGGATGATTTGTAGTAAAACTACACACCGCCGGAACAACCTATCGGCAATCCAAGAATTCATAACGTCTGCCCACAAGGCCAGTCGCTAACTCAGGCAACCGATTCTGGTAGCCTTTCCGCCCTGGAGCAAGCCATGCAAGACCTCGATCCCGTCGAAACCCAGGAATGGCTGGACGCCCTGGAATCGGTTCTCGACAAAGAAGGCGAAGACCGTGCTCACTATCTGATGACCCGTATGGGCGAACTCGCGACCCGCAGCGGCTCGCAGTTGCCTTACGCCATCACCACGCCTTACCGCAACACCATCCCGGTAACCCACGAAGCACGCATGCCTGGCGACCTGTTCATGGAACGCCGCATTCGCTCGCTGGTGCGCTGGAACGCGATGGCCATGGTAATGCGTACGAACCTGAAAGATTCTGACCTCGGCGGTCACATCTCCAGCTTCGCTTCCAGTGCGACCCTGTATGACATCGGCTTCAACTACTTCTTCCAGGCCCCGACCGACGAACACGGCGGCGACCTGATCTACTTCCAGGGCCACACCTCGCCAGGCGTTTACGCCCGTGCTTTCATGGAAGGCCGCATCACCGAAGACCAGATGAACAACTTCCGCCAGGAAGTCGACGGTCAGGGCCTGTCGTCCTACCCGCACCCTTGGCTGATGCCGGACTTCTGGCAGTTCCCGACCGTATCCATGGGTCTGGGCCCGATCCAGGCGATCTACCAGGCACGCTTCATGAAGTACCTGGAACACCGCGGCTTCATCCAGCCAGGCAAACAGAAAGTCTGGTGCTTCCTGGGCGACGGCGAGTGCGACGAGCCGGAATCCCTGGGCGCCATCTCCCTGGCCGGCCGCGAGAAGCTCGACAACCTGATCTTCGTCATCAACTGCAACCAGCAGCGCCTCGACGGCC